>CAZQVD010000022.1:12295-18840 GCA_964596665.1 uncultured Dehalococcoidia bacterium | reverse complement strand
CGCGGTAGGCGGCGGTCTGGTGAACGAACGGCGTGGGCACCTGCCGATAGGTACCCGGGAATTGCTGCGCCGCTAAGAACACTAGGGGCTCCGGCGAAGGATTCTCGGTGCCATGCCAGATGTTCGCGGGAACGTGGCAGAAATCACCCACCTTCACCTCAAAGCGCTCCTCACCGATCATCTCGAAGCCGCCACCCTTGATGTAGTGCTTCAGCGCGTCGCCGTGGGTGTGATAGCGCTCGGAGCCACCCGCGCGACCCGACGTGACCACATGCAGGTTGTGCACGTTGAAACCCGTCTCCGGCCCGATGATCATGCGCTGGTCGGGACCCGCGTTCGCGATGTTGGCTTCGGCGGCCGGGACGTGGATGCGCCCGCCAGAGCGCCGCCGCTTGTCGAGCGCCATCGCAGCACGCCCGAAGTTCACCTGCTTCTCCATGTACAGCGAGTAGAGCTCTTGAGGGTTCAGCGAACCGAGTGCTTCCGGCTGACTTGCGTCGATGGTCATGTCTGGCAACCTCTGTGTCGATCGTGTCTATTTCTTGCCGGCGCGCTTGACGTCCTTGCGCACTTTGCCGTCGGGCGTGAACAGTTCGGGCCATCGTGCGCGAAGCTCGTCGGCCTCGGCCTTGGTCTGGCGCACCACGGGCGGGAACGTCGCTAGCCGGTCGTAGGGGCGGCACGCGTCGATGATCATGCGGTTGTTATAGTAGCGCGGCCCTTCGTCGCCTGCGTAGGCCATCGGATCCAGCGACGTGCTCCACATGCGCTTGATCACGTCGACGTCCTCGACCACGTCGGTGCGTGTGCACATGGCCCAGATCACCTCGTTGGTGTCGGTTGGGTCGATGTCGTCGTCCACCACCACGACGTACCGGTTGGCGTAGGCGCCCGCGTGCACGGTCGCGGTCGCATGCCCGACCTGTTTCGCGTGGCCAGGGTACATCTGCTTGATGGCGATCACGTTGAAGAAACGGCCGCCGCCGGCTTCGTGCGACCACGCTCCGACCACACCGGGGATGCCAGCGCGCTCCAGTTCGTTCCAGAGCATCGCGGCGCGCATCGGACTGCGGAAATAGGTGTTGTCGTTCGGCGGGTTGCCGGGAAGGCAGGCGAGCACGGTGGGGTTATTGCGGTAGACGACCGACTTCACCTTGATAATCGGCATGTCCCGCTCGCCGCTTGCGTAGTACCCGGTCCACTCACCGAAGGGTCCCTCGTTGTGGAACTCATCCGGCGGGATCTCGCCTTCGATCACGATCTCGGCGCTTGCGGGAACCGGGAGTCCGGTGTGGGGCGCGGCGATCACCTTCAGCGCTTCCCCGCGGATGCCACCAGCCACGTCGAACTCATTTTCTTCGAAGTCCACCTCGAGGCCGCCGAGCAGCAGCAGCAGCGGGTCGTGGCCGAAGGACACGGCGACCGGGCAGGCTTCGCCGCGAGCCCAGTACTTCTCGCGGATGATGCGGCCGTGCTTGCCGGGAGAGATCATGATGCCGAGCGTCTTCGCGTCGTGTACCTGGATGCGGTAGGTGCCGGCGTTCACCCAGCCGCTGTCCGGGTCACGCATGATGACGATGTTGCCCGTGCCCAGATACCTGCCTCCGTCCTCGGCGTGCCAGAGCGGGGCCGGGAACTTCGTGACATCGACCTGGTCACCGCTCTCGCAGTTCTCCAGCACGGGGCCGTCCTCGACCTGTTGGGCGGGCAGGGGCTCAAACACCTTCAGCCGGTCGCGCCATTCCTTTACGAACTGGGTCCGCGTGAGGTCGGTCGGCACGTCGAGGCTCAGCGCGATGCGCGGTAAAGACGTGAGCACGTTGGCGAGCAGGCTGTAACCCTCGGGGTAGCCCTTCATGCGCTCAAAGAGCAGCGCAGGGTTCTCCATCTCCCCCATGTAGAGATCGACGAGGCCTCCAAGCTCCAAGTTGGGGTCAACGCCCTCGACGCGGGTCAGCTCACCCAGCTCTTCGACGCGATCGATCCATTCGCGGACGTCTTCCACGGGCATGAAGGTTCTCCGTTACCGACTATCCGCCCGAGCCTTCCAGCTCGGCGGTGATACGCGTGCTGAACTCTTTCCGAATCTCTTCGGCCTTTCGCTTCACCATGGCGTTGCCGAGGGTGGCGAGGCGGCCGAACAGGTTGAAGTCCATAGCATAGCTGACGCTCGTCTCGGCATCGCTCCTCGGCTCGAGCTCCAGGGCGAGGCGGTTCAGCTTCAGCGTGTTGCCACGTTTGTCCTTGCCGCCGCCGGTGACGACAACCCGCCGCCCCTGCACGAACTCGTCCACACCCATGTCCAGATCCATCGCCACCTGGAAGGGCCCAACCTTCTGCACCATGTGCGCGCGGAAGCGCCGGTCGTCGATCGCCTCGATGGACTCGCAGCCGGGCAGGCAAGCGCCGAGCCTTGGGAAGTCCCAAAAGAGATCCCACACGTCGGAGGCCGAAGCATGGACCGTCAGGTTGTCGCCTACTTCCATCTAACTACTACCTCTAGTTTCAAGGTTTTACCCCTTCGATAGCGTATCCGCCGCCGCCTGCACTGAGCGCAGGATGCCGGCGTAACCCGTGCAGCGGCATATGTTGCCGCCCATGTAGCGGATGATCTCTTCGCGCGACGGCGCCGGGTTCTCCTCCAGCAGAGACTTGGCCAGCAGCATCATGCCTGGCGTGCAGTAACCGCACTGCAGGCCGAAGTTATCGATGAACGCCTGTTGGATCGGGTGCAGGCCATCCGGACCCTCAAGGCCCTCGACAGTCGTGATGCTCTTGCCGTTCACCTGGGCGGCGAGCAGGCTGCACGCGCTCACCGCGGCCCCGTCGGCGAGCACCGTGCATGCGCCACAGACGCCGCTGTGGCAATAGTCCTTGGTGCCCTTCAAGCCGAGGTCGTCGCGTAGCAACTGAAGCAGCGTGCGCTCGGGGGGCACGTCGATCCAGGTGGTTTGACCGTTGACCGTGAGCGATACCTGCATCGTTATGCGCCCGCCACTTTCGCGTCCAGCGCTTCGAGCACCAGGTGCGGCAGCAGCGGCACCTCGTGGAACAAGATGCCGGTGGCGTCGTAGACTGCGTTTAGCACCGCACCAGGTACGATGACCGAGCCGATCTCGCCCATGCCCTTGGCGCCGAACGGGCCGCCAGGGTAGGGGTGCTCAACCATCGCGGGGCGGTAGTCGGGCATCGTCTCCATGGTGGGCAGAGGGTAGTCCACCAGTGCGGCGTTGAGGAGTTGCCCTCCCTCGTCCCACACCATCTGCTCGAACAGCGTTGGCCCCATCTCCATGCTGATGCCACCTTCGAGTTGGTTCAAGATGGATTGAGGGTTGACGGCGGTACCCACGTTGGCCGACGCCGAGGCGCGCACCAGCGTTACCTCGCCGGTCTGCGTGTCTACTTCAACCTCTGCCCCCGCAGCCCCGAAGGTCCAGAAGGTGGACGCGATGGGGTATTCGTTACCGTCGGGTGCGCTGAAGGTGCCGCCGACGATGCAGTCCCCAATCGCGGAGAATCCCGTCCCCGCCTGCTCGACGATCTCGTCGTACCCGACCCCGGCTCCAGGATCGTCCGCGACGATCACGCCTGATGATGAGAACGCCAGGGAGTCCACGTCTCGTTCCAGCATGTGCGATGCAGCATCGATCACGTCGGCCCTGAGCTTGTCGGCTGCGTTCACCACGGCGTTGCCCATGTGGAACGTGGATCGACTGGCGGTGGTCGAGCTATCCACGGGCACGCGCCCCGTGTCGCTGTGCACCATGCGGATCGACTCAAGGCCGACCCCGAGCGCGTCACCGGCGATCTGCGCCATGGTCGTATCGGAGCCCTGGCCGATGTTCACCGTGCCGATGCGCACCTCGAAGATGCCGTCTTCGCCGAGTGCGATCTCGGCTTCGTTCTCGGACATGAGGCGTGGGGGCGTGAGGGTGTACTTGATCGTAGCGCCGACCCCCTTGCCGCGCAGCTTGGTCCCGGAGGGATCCGACCCGGCTGGAGTGCCCCAATCGAGGCCGTCGGCGACCTGCTGGAGCACCTCCTTCGCATGGGTGGAGCGCAGATAGTCGCCCGTGATGTGGATGTCGCCGTCTTCGACCATGTTCTTCAGACGTATATCGAGACGGTCGATGCCCAGGTCACGCGCGATGCGGTCTAGTTGCGTCTCGTAGGCCATGGTGTGCTGCGTGGTCGGCAGACCGCGGTACGGGCTCGACGGCGGCTTGTTGGTGTATATGGCGTAGCACTCGACCAGCGCGTTGGGCACCCGGTAGGGGCCCGTGGCCACCTTCAGCGTGTTGTTGGCGGACCGTGCACCGGAGATGGCATAGGCGCCAACGTCCACGTAGAAGGTGACCTGGCGAGCCGTGACGGTGCCGTCCTTCTTCACGCCGGTCTTCAGGGTGCCCCGGTAGGCCGGGCGGATGAACGTCTGGAACGTCTCCTCCTGTGACAGCACGAACCGTACAGGGCGCCGCGCTAGTTTTGCCGCGGCGGTGATGACCACTTCCATGCGGTCGCGGCTCTTGGAGCCGAACCCGCCGCCCACGTGCGGCACGATCACGCGCGCCGGCATCTTGAACATACGCTCCAGCTCCCGTTGCAGTGGGAACGGCGATTGGCAGTTCGTCCAGACGGTGATCTTGCCGTCCTCGACGCTGGCGATGCAGGCGTGCAGATCTAGGGCGCAGTGTTGCACCGGCGGCGCCGTGTAGGTGTCCTCGTAGACGAAGTCGGCCTGCCGGAATCCCTCCTCGATGTCCCCTCGGGCGAGGATGGAGTGATGGCAGATGTTGGTGCCCTCCTCCGGCCGGAGCTCAGGTGCGATGGGGTGGAAGGTTTCGTGTACCTGAGGTGCGCCGTTGGCCAGCGCAGCCGCGGTGTCCATAACCGCGGGGAGCTCGTCGTATTCCACGTCTACCAGCTCCACTGCCTCTTCCGCGATCGCCTCCGACTCGGCCACCACCACCGCGATGATGTCGCCCTGGTGGCGCACCTTGTCCAGCGCGACGATGGGTGCGTCGCGATACACGAAGCCGTAGATCGGCTCGACGTCCGGGTCGGCGAGCACCTCGTCGCGGGTCAGCACGCAGACGACCCCGGGCAGCGCCCGCGCCTGCGATGCATCGATCGAAACGAGGCGCGCATGTGGGAGGGGGCTGCGCACGATCTTGGCGTGGGCCATGTCTGGCACCATCAAGTCGCCCATGTACTCCACGCGCCCGCGAGCCTTTTCGGCTGCCTCTAGCGTGGGCATAGAGGTGCCGACTAGGCGGGTGTTCGGTTGTCGTTCGCTCGCTGCAGCGCACATCTCAGAGCTCTCTCCACTAGCACGCGGGTGATGCGTCGCTTGTACCACGCCGGCCCGCGTACGTCGTCGACTGGGTCTATCTGTTCCGCCACGGCGGCAGCCACTTCGCCGATAAGCGTATCGCTTGGTGCCTCTCCGATGAGGCGCTCCGCCGCGCCGGCCGCCAGGAGCGGCACGGGGCCCACAGCACCCGCCACGATGCGCGCCTCTGTGCATCGTCCACCGTCGTCGGTGCTGACCTGGATTGACGCGTTGGCCACAGGCTTGTTCTCGGGAGACCCGATGGTGAACTTGGCATGGCATCCGCCTGACCCGAACACCGGATCGGCGAGCGCCACCGCGGTGAGTAGCTCACCCTGCTCCAGGGCCGTCTCGTACGGCGACAAGAAGAAGTTTTCGAGTGCCATGGATCGGGTGCCACTGCGACTCGCGATCTCCACCGTCGCGCCCAGCGCAATCAACGCTGCTGGTGTGTCGGTCTGCGGCTCTCCGTAGCAGATGGCGCCGCCAACCGTCGCGACGTTTCTGACGCGCACGTTGGCGACCTGCTCCGCGGCCTCCGCCAGCAACCCGTGAGGGCTGCGCTCCAGTGCCCTGATCGTGGTGAGCGCCCCAAGCGAGCCCTCGCTCGCGCGCTTCATTGAGTCGATGCCGGCCACGTCGATGACGAGGCTGGGGCGCAGCACGCCCATGTGCATCAGGACTACGGCGGCGGTGCCCCCCGCTACGACCAATGGATCGC
This sequence comes from uncultured Dehalococcoidia bacterium, assembly GCA_964596665.1. GTDB lineage: Bacteria > Chloroflexota > Dehalococcoidia > Lucifugimonadales > Australimonadaceae > CAZQVD01. The sequence goes on along the minus strand of CAZQVD010000022.1, from coordinate 12,787 downwards.
CCGCGTTGTCGGCTAGCAGCCCGGCAGCCTCGGCAACGGTCGTGGGGCGGATGTAGTCGAAGCTCCGCATCGGCTAGCTCATCTTCCCGATGACGCCTTCGGCGAAACGCTGCAGGTACTCCTTGCGCGCCTCGAGGCCCTTTGGGATGTTGTAAAACGTGGCGCCAACAAAATCCACACCCATCGCCTCGAGCCGCCCGAAGCCCTCGATGCAGTCTTCGGCGTTCCCCGCAACCGCCCAATCGTCGACCTTCGAATCTTCCTCGATATTAATCTTGACCATGGTGTCTTCCTGCATGTTCCACGTGGCGTACATGCGATAGGAGGCCTGGGCGGATGCCAATGCCTCGGCGGTCGCCCAGTCGAAACCCTCACCGGTCGCGAACATCTCGCGCTTGGCGGTGAGCACGCGGTCGAGGGTCTTGTGGACCTCGAGATCGGCGGGCACTTCGGTCAGCACCCGGCCGAGCGCGTCGAATACCTTGGGCTCGA
>CAZQVD010000022.1:9154-12285 GCA_964596665.1 uncultured Dehalococcoidia bacterium | reverse complement strand
GCGATAGGAGGCCTGGGCGGATGCCAGTGCCTCGGCGGTCGCCGTCGCCTTGTCGGTCCCGAAGGCTACGCCGCGAGAGATCGTCACCCGGCCCTGGTCTTGGCCGGTCTTGGCGCGCTCGTCCTGATAGATGCCGATCAGCGCCTCAACGTTATCGAAGCCCACCTGTGGTGCGAGGTAGCAGGCGTCGGCGATGCGTGCCGCTCGCCGCACTGCACCCTCCGACTGACACGCGATCCAGATGGGCGGATGTGGCTGCTGGACGGTAACGAAGCCCATCTGGGCATCGTGGACGGTCCAGAAGCGGCCTTCATGGTTAATAACCTCACCGGTCCACAGCTTCTTCATCAGTTCGATGGACTCGGTCAGACGGGGCGCGCGTTCCTTGCGCGTCGCTCCGGCCGCCTCCAGCTCCGTCTCCCGGTAACCTATGCCGGCGCCGAGAGTGAAGCGTCCGTTGCAGATCTGATCCAGCGTTGCCACGTCCTCTGCGATCTGCAGCGGGTTGTGCAGCGGCAACAGGACGATGCCGGTCATCAGCCGCATACTGCCGGTCTCGGGCGCGAGTCTCGCGAGCATCTGGAACGGCTGCGGCCAAGTGGTCGGATACGAGACCCAGTGCTGCGGCATGGAGACGGCGGAGAAGCCCGAGTCCCGTGCGACGTGACACAGCTCGATCACGTCCGCGATCTGCTCTTGCAACGAGCGGGTGCGGTCCGTGAGGAATGAGCGGAGGTACAGGCCGAACTGCATGCGATCTCCAGTCCGCGGCACGCTGCTGCCGGACGGTTGGGCAATGGGCACGACGGAGCCTATCGGTGCGGCTCTGGGGCGTCAACGCCTGGTGCCGGGCACGCAAGCGATCCGCGATGTTCGAGGGCCGGGCTCGGCTGCTACAATGCGCGCCGCTCGGCCTTTCACGGGCACCCGCCTGGAGTATCCCACTTGTTGAAACCGTTCAGATTGCACGAGCCCACCACCGTCAGCGAGGCGATCGGCTTGCTGAGAGAGCATGGCGACGCGGCACGGCTGTACGCGGGTGGAACGGAGTTGCTCCTGGCGATGAAAGCCGGTTACCTCCACTATGACGAACTGGTCAACGTGAAGACCGTCGCTGGTCTGGACCGTATCTGGAAGGAGACCGACGGCACGCTTCACATCGGTCCCGTTGCCACCCACGCTGCGTTGGAATCGTCGCCGCTGGTCGCGGAGTGCAGGCCGCTGCTGGCCAACGTCGAGCATCGCGTCGCCAACGTTCGCGTGCGGAACGTTGGCACGATAGGCGGAAACATCTGCTTCGCGGAGCCGCACTCCGACCCCGCGGCCGTGTTCGTGCTGTCGGGTGCCCAGGTCGAGGTGACCGGACCACGAGGCACCCGCATGGTGCGCATGGACGAGCTGCAGACGGGGCCCTACGAAACGGTGCTGGCCGACGACGAGATGCTCACCGACATCGTCCTGCGGCACGAGCCCGATGGCGTTAGGTCCGCATACCTCAAGTTCGGCTACCACCACCGGCCAACCCTCGGCATTGCCGTCGACGTGCTACTCGACGCGGGGGGCATGATTATCGAGGACGTGCGCGTGGCGCTCGGCTCCGTTCCTCCGGTTGCGCTGCGGGTGCGTTCGGCGGAAGACGTGCTGAAAGGCGAGACCGTGGCGAGCGTGCTTGCCGACGGCTCGCTGGCCGCCGCCCGCGCGGGTGAGATCGCTGCTGAGGCCTGCGGGGCCACCGGCGATCTGCACGGATCGGCGGAGTACAAGCGACACCTCGTCGGGGTGTTGGTTCCGCGCGCCGTTGCTCAGGCGATAACCGCCCTCCCACACCTGGCCGGAGATTCGAGCGCATGACTACCGAAGCAACACCACAGTACCTGGCCATCGAGTTCACGCTGAACGGTAATCGGATTGATGCGGACGTCGCACCGCAAACGGCTGCGATCGACCTGCTGCGCGACACATTTGCGCTGAAGGGCACCAAGCGCTCCTGCGACATGCAGGTATGCGGTGCCTGCACGATCCTGGTAGACGGCACACCAATCAGCTCCTGTACGGTGCCGGCCTTCGAGCTCCGAGGCCGCATCGTCACCACCATAGAAGGACTGGCCACCGACGGCATCCCACATCCACTGCAGGAGAGCTTCGTGCAGAACGCCAGCCTGCAGTGCGGCTTCTGCACGCCGGGGATGCTGCTCACCGCCAAGTCCCTGCTGGATGCGAATCCGCACCCGACGGAAGCTGAAATACTCGACCACATGCAGGGCAACCTCTGCCGCTGCACCGGATACAAGAAGATACTCGAGGCGATCGTTGAGGTAGCCGAGGCGTCCGGATGACCGAGCGCGCGATGCGAACCGTCGGCACATCGGTCCCGCGGCAAGACGCCCGTGAGAAGGTGGCAGGCCGAGCCGCCTTCACCGGCGACATCGTCGTTCCGGGCATGGCCCATGCCAAGCTCGTGCCCAGCCCCATGCCCCACGCCATTATCAAGAGCATCGACGTGAGCCGCGCCCGTGCGATGCCGGGCGTGTACGCCGTGCTCACGGGCGACGACCTCACGAACATGGAGACCCGCTACGGGTCCGACAAGAAAGACCGCCCCATCGTCGCCATCGACAGGGTTCGATTCGAGGGTGAGCCGGTCGCCGTGGTGGCCGCGGTGGACGAAGCGACGGCTGTGGCAGCCGCCGATCTCGTCGACGTGGACTACGAGCCGCTTCCAATCGTCATGGACCTCGTGGGAGCGCTCGAGCCTGGTGCCGAACCCATCCATGACTCCAACCTCTGTCACGAATACCACTATGAGTGGGGCGACGTGGACAAGGCACTGGCGGAAGCGGACCGCGTGTTCGAGGACACGTTCACGTTCCCCATGGTCTACCACTACGCAATGGAGCCGCATACGTGTATCGCCAGCTTCGAGGGTGATCGCCTGCGCACGTGGACGTCGGCACAGCATCCGTTTCTGGTCCGCGCCGAGCTCTCCCGCATCTTTCATCTGCCTCTGAACCAGGTTCAGGTGGTTGTGCCGTACGTGGGGGGCGGGTTTGGTCGTAAGTCCTATACGAAGATCGAGCCTCTCGTCATGGCGCTCAGCCGCGAAGCGGGACGGCCCGTCCGCCTCTCGCTCT
>CAZQVD010000022.1:0-9144 GCA_964596665.1 uncultured Dehalococcoidia bacterium | reverse complement strand
GCTCCTGGTGATGGGCTGGATGTGGGACACAAGGTCCAGCTTGGGGAACTGGTGGGTCCGGACGGCACCGTCCGCCGTCACGCGGGGGGGGCAACGATCCGCACCGGAGTGAGGAACGACGGCACGTTCGTGGCTCGCGATTGCCTCGTCTACGTGGACACGGGCGGGTACACCGACAACGGTGTGCGGGTCACCGAGCGCGTCGGCGATCGCATCCCTGGGCCGTACAAGTGGGACAACCTGCGAGTGCAGACCTATGGCGTGTTCACCAACAGCACACCAGCCGGGTCGTATCGGTCCATCGGCGGGCCGCAGGCCGGATGGGCGTGCGAATCGCAGACGGACATCATCGCCGCGGGCCTCGGCATCGATCCGGTCGACCTGCGACTGAAGAACCTGGTGCGGGCCGGCGACGAGGTCCGGCGAGGGAGTCGCCCGCTGGAGGGCGACCTCGCTCCAGGCATCGAGCGCGTGCTCGACGATTTCGGCTGGCGCTCGTACATTCCTGAGCACCCAAGTCTCCACGTGAAGCGCGGCATCGGGTTCGCGTGCAGCCTTACGAACTCCGGCGCGAGCCCCACGTCGACGGCACTCGTCAGACTGAACGCAGATGGCAGCGCCAATGTGTACTTCGGCACGGCGGAGATGGGCCAGGGATCACGCTCGGTGATGGCTCAGATCGCGGCCGAGGAGCTGCGGATGCCGCTGGACTTGATCCGGGTCTTCGCTTCGGATACCGACGTGGTTCCCTACGATCGCTCGACCGGGTCCAGCCGTTCGACCACGTTGATGGGGCTCGCGGTGCACGATGCGGCCATCGAGGTCCGCCAGCAGGTTCTGGAGCTCGCTGCGGAGCACTTCGAAACTTTCCCCGATCAACTCATCGCGGAGGATGGGCAGGTGAGCTTCAAGGGTGAATCGGTGAGTTATGGCGCATTGGTGCGAGAGATGTTTGGCGGCTCCGGAGGCGAACTGATGGGGCGTGGGTACGTCACCCCGAACCACCCTGCAGGCAAGCTGCGAGAGAACCCCGTGTTCTGGGAGGTGAGCATCGGCGCTGCCGAGGTGGAGGTCGATGAAGGTACCGGCGCGGTGCGGATACTTCGCTACGTGTCTGCTGCCGACCCAGGCAAGGCTATAAACCCAAAGCAGGTGGAAGGCCAGGACGAGGGTGCTGCCATGCAGGCCATGGGCCACACGTTATTCGAGGAGATGTTGTACGAGGACGGCCAGCTATTGAATCCGAACCTCGTCGACTATCGCGTGCCGACCTTTGCCGATCTCCCGCCCGTGTTCGACACGATCCTCATCGAGAACGGCGATGGCCCCGGGCCCTACGGTGCGAAAGGTGTCGGTGAAGGTGGCATCGTCGCGGTCGCCCCAGCGGTCGCGAACGCGATCTACAATGCGACCGGCGTCCGCATCCGCGAATTGCCACTAACGCCGGAGCGCGTGTGGCGGGCCATCAGCGAGATGAGGGGCTCCTAGCGGCCGCCAGCGAACTGGAGAATGAACCGATGGTCGACGAACTCAGGGAAGAGATAGCACTCGCCAACCGGCTGCTGCATCACTACGGCCTCGGGGCCTACCAGGGCCATGTGAGCGCGCGGTTGCCCGATTCCGACCTAGTGGTGATCCGCGCCTTTCCGGCGGTCAGCTTGGAGCGGGTCGAAGCGGCAGACCTCATGGTCATCGATCTCGATGGCAACATAGTGGAATCCAGCGCGGGGTATCCCGACCGGGTGGGGAGCTGGGCGTTGCATACCGAGATCTACAAAGCGCGTCCCGAAATCGCCTCGGTGGCACATACGCACCAGAAATGGTGCACCGTGTTCGGTATTGCCGGACGCGACGTGCTACCTCTCCTGCATCCCCCGACCGCCTCGATCGCGTCCGAGGCGTGGCCGGTGTACGAGGCTACTTGGGGGCCGATCGCCGGCCCAGAGCAGGGCAAGCGGATCGCCGAGCTCATGGGTCCCGAAGGGGTTGCGTGCCATCTGCGCAACCACGGCATGGTGTTCGTGGGCACCACTGTGTCCAAGGCAGTCCTTGCCGCGGCGGATGGCGAGCAGCAGGCCGAGATTACGTGGCAGGCGATGCTCGTCGGCACGCCGGAAACGATCGAACCCCAGTACCTGAAGGACGATGTGGAGAAGCGGTTCGAGCCCCCGAAGCCGGACGTGCGCGATGGCGTTGCGCGCGGCGAGTGGGGCAATCAAAAGTGGCTCGACGGCCACCGCGATGCGGCATGGTCGCGCGGCATAACGCTATGAGCAAGGAGTGGTTGCTGCGGCTCGGCGATACTTGCGCGATTCTCCCACGAGACGCTTGGGCAAAGGGGACAACCATTACCCCCAGCAGTCTCTCAAGAGCGATCGCCGGGCCAGCTATCCCGCCCCCGGTGGGTTCAGTCCGGAGTCATCAGACGCACAGCCAATCAGGAGCATCCCATGGCGATCGATGAAGCAGACATGCGAGAGCTGCGGGAAAACGTGGCGATATCCCATCGGCTCATGTACCTGACGGGTCTTGGCACGACGCGTGGTCACTCCAGTGCGCGCATCTCCGGAACGGATACGTTCCTGATCAAGCCGTGGCCGCATATCCAGATGCACCGGGTCACAGCCGGCGAGCTGATCGTCATGGATTTCGAGGGCAACATCGTAGGTGGCGACCCGGCGATGATCACGAAAGTTAGCGAATGGCCCATCCACGCTGAGATCTATCGCTCAGACGCCAACGTCGGGGCGATCACACACACACATCAGCGTTGGGCGTCCATGATGGGTATCGCCGGCGCCACCATACTTCCAGTGGTCGGCACCGAGGCCGCGGCGCCCGTGACCGACCCACCGCGGATGTTCGACGAGGACAAGGCGTTGATCCGTCGTGTCCAGCAGGGGATCGAAGTGGCGAAGAAGATCAAGGGCCACCCGGCCTGCCACTTGCAGAATCACGGCATGGTTTTTGCCGGCCCCAACGTGCAGACGGTCACCATGGAGGCCATCGAGATCGAATATCAAGCCGAGATGACGTGGCGCGCCATGCTCATCGGCAAGCCCGAGGCCGTGCCGAAGCTCGATCTGCAGCCGGCGCTACAACGCCGGTCGGCAGGTGAGATCTCGGACGCTTGGGAGAACTACTGGAAGTGGGTCGACCAACATCCCGACTCGCTGCGGCCGCGCTGGTCGGATATCTAGGGCGATGGTGCGGTGGTCTCCGAAGGCGCATACGCCGGATCGTAGAGATGACATGACGCCCAGTGGTCCGGTTGGATCTCTTTCCACTCGGGCACGACCTCCGAGCAGACGGGCATCGCGAAAGGGCATCGCGGATGCAGCCGACAGCCGGAGGGGACGTCAATATTTGAGGCGACATCACCTGAGAGTATGATCTCGTCGCGCTGAGCATCGGGATGGTCAGGAAGGGCTGCTGAGAACAGAGCTTTCGTATAAGGGTGCAGAGGCTCGCTGAACAGGCTTTCTGACGGTGCCATCTCCACCAGGCGGCCCAGATAGAGCACCCCTACCTTGTCGCTCATGTAGCGGACCGTGCCGAGATGGTGGGCGATGAAGAGGTAACTGAACCCGAGCTTGTCCTGCAGTTCTTTGAGCAGGTTCATGATTTGGGCCCGGATGGACACATCAAGCGAAGATACTGGCTCGTCGAGCACGATGAGGCGCGGCGCCGAAGCGAGGGCCCGTGCGATAGCCACTCGTTGGCGTTGCCCTCCGCTGAACTCGTGAGGGAAAAGCGTGGCATCTTCGGCACGCAGACCAACCTGGCCAAGCGCGACCTTAGCGCGGTCCATTCGGTCCCGCTTGCTGAGTCTTGGGTCGAGCAGCAGGGGCTCCGTTACGAAGTCCCCTACGCGCACACGCGGGTTCATTGAGGAGAAGGGATCCTGGAAAACCGCCTGTACCGCGGTGCGGTAGTCGCGAAGGCTGTCACGGTCTAGGGAGTGGATCTCCCTTCCTTTCCATAAGATCTCACCAGACGTGGTTCGTTCGACCATGAGGATGGCCCTAGCGGTGGTGGTCTTCCCACTCCCGGACTCACCGACGAGACTGAACGTCTCGCCTTCAGGGATGTCGAACGAGACACCGTCAACAGCTTTGACCGTGTAGGTCTTCTTGTTGAACAACGCGCCCCGTTTAACCGGGAAATACGTGTGCAGGTCGCGTACTTCGACCACTGGTTCGGCCACTACGACGCCTCCTGCGATTCAGAGTTGCCGGTCTCGATGGATGAGCCCTCGTTGTCCGAAGCGCTGCCTACCACCGGGGCCCTTGAGGGCAGGAGATTCGCCCCATGTTCGAACACCTCTTGAGCTCGCCAGCACTCGGATTCGTGTCCTGGTTCAACGACGACAACGGGCGGGCTCTCGACATGACACTTGTCGATCGCGAACGGGCAACGAGGTGCGAATGAGCAGCCGACGAACTCGGTGTGTCCAGTAGCAGGCACACCTTCTATGGCGAAAAGTCGATCCTCCTTGACCTCCATCTTTGGCACGGCTTGTAAGAGCGCCAGGGCATACGGGTGAGCCGGGCGAGCAAACATCTCTCTGACCGTCGCACGCTCCACGATGCGGCCCGCGTACATCACCGCGACGTCGTCGCACATCTTCGCCACGATGCCAAAGTCATGGGTGATGAACAACAACGCCAGGTTCAATTGCTCTTGGAGCTCCCGTAACAGATTGAGGTATTGGGCCTGAATCGTCGAATCCAGTGCAGTAGTCGGCTCATCCGCAATCAGAAGTTTGGGTTGGCACGAGATGGCGATGGCGCCGACCACACGTTGGCGCATGCCGCCCGAGAACTGATGCGGATAATCGCGCATCCGCTCCTGAGGGGAGGGGACGCGTACCCTGCGCAGGTTCTCCATGATTTCGTTACTGAGATCTGCTCCTGCGAGCCCTTGATGGAGTTGGAGTGCCTCCCCTATCTGGAACTTCACGCTGAAGACCGGGTTGAGGCTGCTCAAGGGATCCTGGAGGATGATCGCTATCTCCGCACCACGAACCTTACGCATCTGACGTTCGGATTTCTCAAGAAGATCCTCGCCCTCGAACATAATCTTGCCACCCACGATGTGGGCTGCAGGCCGTGGCACGAGGCGGAGGATGGACATCGCTGTCATCGTCTTCCCGCTCCCGGATTCACCAACGAGTCCGAGCGTGCGGCCACGGTCGAGCTGGAAGCTCACCCCGTTGACTGCACGGTTCATACCTTGACGGGTGTAGAGGTATGTGTGCAGGTCTTGGACTTCAAGGAGCGCCATGAGACAGAGTAACTCCACATGAAGGCGGGTTGCCCTGAAAGTTCAGAGGTCGGCATCGTAACAGATTCGGCTTGACACATGGTCCGGTGCCGCTAAAGTTACCACTGCCTATCGCTAATGCCGGTCGAATATCGGGGTGCGACCATCGCCTACGTTGGCAATAGACTGATGCAATCGCTGATCACGCTGAGTCTGTTCATGCTGATCATCTTTGGTGCGACCAGGGCTTCCGGTGACCCTGCCGAATTGCTCCTTCCGATAGAAGCCACTCAGGAAGAAGTCGATTCCATGCGCAGACAGATTGGCACTGATCGCCCTTATGTGGTGCAATTCGGGGTCTTTGTGAAGGACATGGCCACGTTTAATTTCGGCCGGTCCATCGTGAACAAGGTTCCAGTGACCACGCTCCTGGCGGAACGAATTCCTGCGTCGCTCAAACTTGGCCTAGTCTCCACGATCCTGGTGCTCTTTACGGCTTTCCCCCTGGGTGTCCTCGCGGCTACGAGGAGAGCGAGCATTGGCGACCACACGGTGCGATTCGTCGCGGCCGCAGGCCAGGCGGCCCCCGGGTTCTGGGTTGGCCTTGTGCTGATGGAGTTGTTCGCTGTGCGCACCGGCGTGCTACCAGTCTCCGGTATCGGAGACGGAGGCTTGATAAGCTCGTGGCAATACTTCGTCTTGCCCGGTATCACGCACGCGTTGCTCTTGTTCGCTGCGATGACTCGTCTTCTGCGCTCATCGATGCTCGAAACCCTTGACGCGGAGTTCGTGAAACTCGCCCGTGCCAAGGGCGTTGGCGAACGCAAGGTAGTGTGGGTTCATGTATTCCGAAACGCGCTGTTACCTCTGATGACTTTCATGGCCATCTGGACCGGCACTGCAGTTGCTGGGTCAGTCGTCACCGAAACCGTCTTTGCCTGGCCGGGCGTAGGGCAGATGTTCATCAACGCGGTGCAAGCCAGGGATTTCCCGGTCGTGCAGGCTATAGTTGCTATGGTCGCAGTGGGTGTCCTGATGGCGAATCTAATTGTCGACCTGCTGTATCCGCTGGCTGACCCACGCATTGCAATCGCAGGTGTGAGACGCTCATGAGGGAGGTGCGATCATGGCAGTAAGCGCCCCTGCCCTCAAACGTGCGCTAATCCCTTCGTGGTTGAGTGCCTCGAAGTGGCGCCGCTGGCCGATATTCCAGGTTGGAGTTATCGGTCTATTTATCGTGATAGCGTTGTTTGGTACGTGGATTGCGCCGTCGGATCCGTACGAGATTGACTTGCGTGGCCGCTTGGCACCCCCAGCGTGGGTGGAGGGGGGTTCCTCTGAACATATTTTCGGCACAGATCAACTGGGCCGGGACATTTTCAGCCGTGTGATCGTAGGCGCGCGAGCTTCATTCATCGTTGCGATTGTTGCATTGACCTTTGGGTCGATAGGGGGATCGCTTATCGGCCTCACGGCCGGTTACTACGGTGGGCGCATCGACAATTTCATCATGCGCGTGGCCGACGCCACCATCGCCTTTCCGTTGATTCTGCTGGCATTGTTGCTCACGACGGTGATGGGCCCGGGGATTCTGTCCGTTGTTATTGCAGCCGGGGCCGTGCTCTGGGCCCGGTTCGCGCGCTTGATACGGGCAGAAGTGCTGAGCGTGAAAGAGCGTGATTACATACGGCTCGCCCGAGTAGCGGGCGCCTCCAACTGGAGGAACATGATCGTCCACGTATTGCCGAACGTGTTGAACAGCATAATGGTGTTGCTCACACTTCAGCTTGGATTCGTGATCATTCTCGAATCGACGCTAAGCTTCCTTGGTGCCGGCATCCCGCCGCCCACCCCGACCTGGGGACAGATGGTTGCCAACGGACGCGATTTCATCTCATCTGCCTGGTGGCTCTCCCTGATTCCTGGCGCGGCAATCGCGGTTGTGGTTTTGGCATTCAACCTGCTGGGAGACTGGCTACGAGACACGTTGGACCCGAAGCTTCGGCAGGTATAGTCGTTACGTAGATCTTAGAGCGAACTCGAACGCGCCCTCACGTCACTCACGCGGGGGCGCGTTGACACGTGTGCGCTTGCGAGGCTACCATGCGCCAGGCCGTCAAGCTATCGATGGCAAATTGCGGCTCTTACGAATCCGTGAAGGTAAAGAGCGAGCCACTACTACGGAGGTAGATCTATGAAACGCATGATGCTGATGGGTATCCTCGCACTAGCGACGCTGCTCGTAGCCGCTGCCTGCTCGAGTGACGATCCGACGGCCACGCCTACGAAGGCTCCGGCTGCGGCTGCGGCTCCTGTGGCAACTGCAACCCCGACCCCCGTGGTTGTAAAGCGCAAGGAACTGCTCAGCCTGGCTGCGCCGTGGAACCTACCGTTCTCCGGTCACCCGGCGGATAACCGATTCAATACAACCCATTTCACGCACTTGCATCAGCTGCCCGTATTCGGCGTCGACCCCTGGGAAGAAGGGCTGGACACGAATTACGGTGCGACCACTGCGTACGAGTTGCTGCCAGGGGCTAAGGGGATCGTTATGAAGATCCGTCAAGGCCTCAAGTTCCACAGTGGTGAGCCCATCACAGCTGAGGACGTTGCATTCTCGTTCGCGCTCAGCGCCAGTGAGTTCGCCGAGGCGCAGATATCAGGTGGCCTGAACAAGGTGGGCCTGGAGACGATCACCGTCGTCGACGACGAGACGGTGCGGATCGATTTCAAGGGCGCGCTAGTGACCTTCCACATCGAGTACTCACCGATGGTGAACCCGGTCTACGTCGTGAACAAGAGCGCCCACAGTAACGGCGACATGTCGCAGGCCGCATTCGACGCCTACAGGGCCAGCCCGGATGGATTCGGTCCGTACAAGTTCGTCGAAGGTATGGCGCAGGAATTCATCGCGCTCGAAGCCGTCGACGGAAAGAACCCTCTCTATGGCGAGGCTCTCTACGACCGTATCGAGTTCCGCAACATCAAAGAGACCGGGACGCGTGTTGCGCAGTTGCGAGCTGGAGAGCAGGACCTCGTCTCCATCGGGCGAGACCAGATCTCGGTGGTCGAAGGAGCCGGCGCGAAGATCGGCACGAAGAGATCTGCGAACATGATCGGCTTGTACTTCTTCCAGACCTTCCTGGAGGGGACCTCGACCGCCACGGTTGAGGTGCGCCAGGCTATCGCGCATTCGATCGATGCTAAGTTGATTGGCGACACCATCTTCGGTGGCGTCGGCATAAAGGAGTGGGGTTGCACGTGGCCACCTGATGCCGAGATCGCCGGCGTGGTCAACCCGGCATACCTCGAGGCTTGTGACACGCCGTACGCGTATGACCCGGAGAAGTCTAAGGCTATGTTGAAGGCGGCGGGTCATGCCCCGGGCGAGCTCTCAGTGAAACTTGTCTTCTGGGGTAACTATCCGGAAGAAGCTCAGATGGCCGAGGCGATGCAGCCCATGATCGAAGCTATAGGCATCAACGCCGAGGTCGAGCGGATCGACCGCGCGGAATGGAGCAAGCGGCGCGCAGACGAGACGCTGATGGATTCGATACTGTTCTTCGGCCCAGGTGGACGGGTAAGCAGCGTTTCGGGATCTGGTTCCGTCTACGGTCCCAAGTTGCACTTGGGCCCCCGACAAGATGAGGAAACCATGGCCGCCTACGACGCGATGACGAAGACGGCTACCATGGAAGAGTACGGGACGGCGGTAGCGGCCTTCTCGAAGCTGATCTACGACAAGGCGTACGGACCTGGCTTCTTCGCTGCGGCCAGCATCTGGGCGATCGGCGAGGACACTCCTGAGTGGGGACTCGAACGTACGAACAGCCGTGGCCCGCTGAACCTACTGCCGCTGGTAACGGGGCTTAACCCCTA
>CAZQVD010000021.1:0-20487 GCA_964596665.1 uncultured Dehalococcoidia bacterium | reverse complement strand
GCGCCTTTCAAGGCTGGTCTTCTTTGTCCGGCGGGGTGATGGCGACGACCTCGTCGTCGGCCTCGATCAGCAGGTCTCCGTCGACGGGCCGCAGCTCGCCGGTCTTGTTCACGACGGCCGCCAGCGCGGTGCCCGGTGGCATGCCCACGTGGGCGAGATCCATGCCCACGGCCGGAGAGTCGGATGGCACGCGGACGCAGACGATGCTGTTGGCGGCCCCCTGGAGGGGCAACAGGTGCACGAAGGGTCCTCCTGGCAACTCCTCTTCGATGTGGGTGAGGAGTATCTCTGTGGTGCTGATGGTCACGTCGATGCCGAGCGATTTGAACAGCGGCACATGGTCAGGGTCGGTCACCACCGCGATGACCTTCGGGACGCTGAACTCCGACTTGGCCACCTGACAGGCCATCAGGTTCGTCGCGTCCGACCCCGTGGTGCTGATCAACAGATCGCACCGCCGGGCCCCCGCCTCGCGAAGCACCGTCGGCTCCGTGCCGTCGCTGGCGACCATGATGGAGCCGAACTCGTCCGCGGCCATCTCGCTGCGGCGCGAATCGCGCTCGATCACGACCACCTCGTTGTTGGAGGCCAACAGCGCGCGCGTCAGGTAGTAACCGATCTTCCCGCATCCCACGACGATGACGTACATGGTTATCTCTCGAGCGCTTCGATTACGAGATCGGTCATCACCTGCGACGGGCTGACCGTTCGCAGGCCCAGCCCCTCGTACATCTTCTGCCGAGCGGGATCGTTGATGCGGCACACCACGTGCCTGACGCCGAAGGTCAGCTGGGCGGCCTGCGCGGCCAGGGCGTTGATCGTGTCCTGGGATGTCAACGAGATGAATGCATCCATCTCGTCGATGCCCATGTTGCGCAGCACCTCGTTCGAGGTGCCATCGCCCACCACCATACGCAACCCAGGGCGCTCGGCTAGTCTCCTGAAGTTCTCGGCGTCGGTGTCGAGGAGCGTGACCTCATCGCCCTCGGCAACCAGGGTCCGCGCCACCATCGAGCCCACGCGGCCGCAGCCGATGATCATCACTTTCCTGGCCATCAGGCGTTCGCTCCGACGGGAGCGCTGCCCTGCGAGGCCCGGTACACGAGCACGCGGCAGGGACTGTGCTTGAGCAGATACGGCACCACGCCACCCAGCGTGGGCGAGCCGTAGTGTTCCTGGTACGACGCTCCCGCGACGATGAGGTCCACGTTCCGGGCCACAGCCTCGTCCACCACCGCGGGGCCTACGTCGCGGGCCTGCAGGATCTCGCCCTCGAGCTTGCACTTGCGGGACTTGCCGAGCTGTTCCATCTGCTGAAGCACCATCTCTCCACGAGCCGCTTCCGCCGGTACCTCAGCGTCCAGCGGCAACGTGCGCGGTACCTGAAGCACGTAGAGCACCCACACGGAGGCCTTGGCGTCGTGGCCGATGTCGCATGCAAGCGACACGACTTCTTCGTCGAAAGGGGATCCGCTGGCGAAAACGAGGATGCGCGAGACTTTCTGGACCACCGGCCTACCTTACACTGGGCATCGCGGGCGCGGGGAGATTCAGTTATGGCCGCTTGAGTTGCTCGAGCGTGTCCTCGGGGCCTGCGACCACGATCTGGTCTCCCTCTTCGAGCACTTCGTCCTTGGACGGCGTCAGGATCGGCTGGCGGCCCCGTCGGATAGCGACGACTGCGGCACCGTACTTGTCGCGGGCCATGCCGAAACCGGCCTGCGTGAGCGTCAGGCCAACCATCTCGCGAGACACGTTGATCTTGCTGAAGCCGAACTCGCTGGTGAGCTCCATGTACTCGAGCACCTCGCGTTGGAACAGGCTGTGCGCCGTGCGAAGGCCCGTCTCGTGTTCCGGGAACACCACTCGGTCGGCGCCGACCGCTTCCAGGGTCTTGCCGTGCAGCTCGTTGGTGGCCCGGGCGATCACCTGCGGCAGCTCGAATTGCTGTTTCAGCAACACCGTTGTGAGGACGCTCGACTGGATGTCCGTGCCGATCGCCACCACGCCAGTGTCGAAGTTGCGGATGCCGACCTCTTCGAGAAGCTCCGGCGACGTTGAATCGCCGGCGACGGCATAGGTGACCTGCCCCATCATCTGTTGCACCAACGCCTCGTTCTGGTCAACAACCAGCACGTCGTGCCCGATGCGGTACAACTCGCGTGCGAGGCTGATGCCGAACCGCCCCATGCCGATGACTGCTACTTGATGTGCCATATGTCCACCTGGTGCATTCTAACGCCGAACCAGCCCCTCCTCATACGCCCCCGCGCCACGCCGATCGAGCTATCCGATGCGTACCTGTTCCTGAGCGAGGCGATAGACCGCGCGGCGCTCGCGTAGCGCCAGCCCGAGAGCGATGGTCAGCGGGCCGAGGCGCCCCACATACATAGCCAGCGTCACCACCAGCTTGCCGGGACTGCTCAGGTCAGCGGTGATACCCCGCGACAGACCCGTCGTGCCGAACGCGGAGGTCGCCTCGAACATCACGTCGGTGAAGCTGAACGAGCCCGCGGACAGCTGGCTGGATTCCGTTGCCGCCAAGGCCATGATGAAGAAGAAGAGGGCCGTGAGCGCCAGCAAGACCACGGCGAGGGCTCGCGTGAGCTGCGGATACGGGATCTCGCGACCGAACACCTCAACCCGGCTCCTGCCCCTGATGGACGCGAGCCCCGCGACCATCAGCACCATGGCCGTGTTCACCTTGATCCCTCCGGCCGCTGAGCCGGATGCGCCTCCCACGAACATGAGCAGCATGAAGAAGAAATCGTTCCCTGCTCGCGTCTGGGAGAAGTCGATGCTGCTGAAGCCGGCCGTCCGGGCCGTTACCGATTGGAAGAGCACACTCCCGATCTTGTCGACCCAGGACAAGCCGCCAAGCGTCGCGGGGTTGTCGAGCTCGAACGCCAGCAGCGACAAAGCGGCGAGCGCCCACAAACCAACGGTCCCGATCAGCACGAGCCGCGTATCCAGCGCCCAGCGATTGAGCCGCCGCCGCCGCATGAACTCGGCCACCACGGGATAGCTGATCGCACCGAGCACGATGAGCACCGCCGTGATCAGCAGGAAGAGCTGCTGCGACTGGAACGCCGAGAGGCTGGCCGAGTCCTGGAAGATGGTGAAGCCAGCGTTGTTGAACGCCGAGATGGCATGAAACGCGGCAAGTCCAGCGGCTTCCAGCGCGGGGAAGTCGAACGAGAGCCGCGCGAAGAGCACGATCGCGCCGGCGATCTGGACGACGGCCGCGAAGATGATGATGACGCGGCCCATCTGCAGCACCCCACCGAGGGAGGTGCCCCCTCCCATCGATTCGCGAACGACGAGCCGCTGGTTGAGCGTGATTCGCCGGCCCACGGCCATCAGCACCACGAGGCCGGCGGTCATGATGCCAAGGCCTCCGGACAGCATCAGAACTGCTACCACCGCCTGTCCGAAACCGGTCCAGTAGGCGCCCGTTTCGACGACCACTAGGCCCGTGACGCATGTCGCCGACGTGGCGGTAAAGAGGGCCGTCACGAACGACGCGCCCGTGCTGCCCGTATTGGCGGCGGGCAGCATGAGCAGGGCCGTTCCCGTTGTGATCAGCGCGGCGAAGCCGATCGCCAGGGAGAAGAGGGCGGATGTGGAAGCGGGCACGAGCCTGCGCCGCCGGTGGTGTGTCTTGATGCGCACCGGCATCAGCTCGCGCTGGCGGGGTCTGCGGACGATACGGTCGCCGAGGCGGTGACGCCAGCCGTTGGTGCTCATCGCCCCGAACACCTATCGAGACGTGATCGCCCGCGCGGCCACGTCCACAGACGAACGACCGTGTGAAGAAGCGGATGAGGGATGTCGGATCGAGCGGCCACTGCATCCGATGATGAACGGCGTTGGGCAGCCGGTCAACGCGATATGCTACCCGGTGACGCCGAGAACCTGTTCGAGGGCTCTGCGCGTGAAGACGACGGACATGTCGCGTTTGTACTCCGCCGACCCCCGCGGATCGGTGGTGGGATCCACGATGGCCGCTACCTCCTGCGAGGCGGCACGCAGCGCATCGAGGCTGCACTCGACGCCGCGCAGCTTGTCCTCCACCACCGAGGCGCGAATCGCGGTTGGGCCCACCGCGCCGAGGCCCACGCGAACATCGGAGATCTTGCCGCCATCGAGCTTGCCCATCGCGGCGACCGAGACCGTGGCGTAGTCGTCCTCGGTCCGGGGCAGGTACTTGATGTACACCCATTTCTGGTCGGCCGGCTGCGTCGGCACCTGGAGCTCCGCCACGATCTCGTCGGGCTCCAGCGTCGTCTCGTAGTAATCCGTGTAGACATCGCTGAGCTGGATCGTGCGCTCTCCGCCGGATGAAACGACTTTCACGCTCGCGCCCAGGATCAGCAGCGCGGACGGCGGGTCCATAGCCGGGTCCGCGTGGGCGATGCCTCCACCGACGGTGGCGAAATTGCGGATACGGACGGTGGCGACGCGCCGGTAGGCCTCGGCCAGCAGCGGCGCATGCTGCTTAACCACGTCCGACGTCTCCATGTCGCGTTGGGTCGCCAGCGCGCCGACGCGAAGCACACCATCGGCATGGGCGATGGTGTGCTTCCCGGCCACGCGGTGCAAGCTGATGATGTGCTCGGGACTGACCAGGGACTGCTTCAGGAGGGTGGTGAGCGAAGTGCCGCCCGCCATGATCTTCGCGTCGTCGCCGTGCTTGTTCAGCAGCGAAGCTGCCTCTTCCAACGTCGTGGGTGCGTGGAACTCGAAGTCTTGCATCACTTCGCCTCCGCGGCGGCTTTGATGGAGTCGATGATCTGGTAGTAACCGGTGCACCGGCACAAGTTACCCATCATCCACTCCTTGATCTGCGGCTCGGTTGGATGGGGGATCTCCTCGAGCAGCGACTTTGCGGCCATGATCTGGCCAGGGGTGCACGCCCCGCACTGGAAGCCACCGTTGGCGATGAAGGCCTCCTGCACCGGGTGCAACTTGTCGCCGTCCGCGACACCCTCGATCGTTTGGATGTCGGCGCCATCGGCCCGGACCGCCAGCGTGATGCAGGACGAGGCCATCTTGCCGTCCAGCATGATGGTGCAGGCCCCGCACACACCGACGCTGCAGGTCTCTTTGGTGCCGGTGAGGCCCAGGTCGTATCGGAGCATGTCCACGAGCGTCCGATACGTGGGCACCTCCGCGGAATAGGACTTGCCGTTCACCGTGAGGTTAACGGTGTGTTTGATCGGTGTGGATGTCATGGTTCCCCCGGGTTTGCTATGCTCAGTAGCCGGGCCGATTGCGCGCCTTGGCCGACGGCACCGGATGCTATCGTAGATTCTCTCCGGTGGCAAAGGAGTGAGCATGAGCACGGTCGCCCTCGTCGGCGTAACGGGCCTGTCCACTCTCGGCGTGGTGTTCCTTGGCCTTGGAACCTTCCTGATGGCGAAAGGATTCGCGGCTCGCCGCGAGATCACAGCAGCCCTGCTCGAAGAGAAGGCCACGACGCCCCGCAGCTGGGGTCGGCCGGAGCCCGTCGCCTTATCGGGCGCCATGGCCGCTCCGGCAGGCGCGGCTCCCGACCCGTCTCCGGTCGAGCCGATCCACGATTCGAAGACCGCACAGCTGAGGATCGACGAGATCAAGGGCCGAACGCTCTACCAGATGGGGCCGTTTCAGCAGCTGCCGACCGACGGCCAGGAGCGTCAGCACTTCCTGAACGGCATGGTGATCCGCAACGCTCTGAGCCTGGCGATCATGGGGTATGGGGTATCCAACCTGGTGATTGCGTTTGGGGCGACGTTGCTGGCGCTCGGAGGTGCGTCCCTCGCGCTGGGCATTCCGTTGGTGTACGCGATCGACAGATAGGCGGCGATCGTTACCCCTGGGCCATCGCTCGCAGCGCGCCGCGCCAGGCCGCCGCGTCCGAGGCGCCGTAGCCTTGGCGCCAAAGGATTACGCCGTCGCGGCCGATCCCGAATTTCGTCGACTGCGTCCGGACGCCGAACTTGCGCACCAGCTCTGGGGGGCCAGTGGTGAAGACCCACGTGTATCCGTTGTCGTCTTGGTATTCCCCAATCTTCTCCAGGGTCTCTGTTAGGTCAAAGCCCACGGCCACGAATGCAACGTCGTCGGCGAACCCGGGGTAGACTTCTCGCAGCGTCCGAAACTCGGCGCGGCAGACGGCTCACCAGAGGGCGTGGAAATAGAAGAGCAGCGGTTTGCCCGCGGCGAGTTGCTCCAGCGTTTCCTCCGAGCCATCCCGCAGGGACAGGGTGGGGTTGAATGCCACGCCGTTAGGGATGCCTCCCGCGGCCGGCGAGGTTTGCCACACGGATTCCACGAACGCGGGGTCGATCAGCGATGTGGGCGTAGGTGTGAGCCCGGTGACGAGCGCACCCTGCGACGGCGCGTCGGGTTGTTTGTCGGCGCCGCACGCGGCGAGGGCCACCGTGGCCAGCAGCGTTGCGAAGAGCGCCAAGACGGTCCACCCGATGGTCCGGGTGTGGGGTGATGGGCGGGGGCGAATCGGCATGCAGTTGATAAGCATTTGGCGGCTCACCCAACCGGGCAATCATACGACGCGGGAGGGCAATTGCGGTTCTCCTTGGATTGGACCCGCGGGCCGCTCTGAGGCCCGAATCCTCCCGACAGCATGGCAGTGTGGGAGTGGACTGAGCCGCATCCGGCGGAACTTCCTGGCGAGGTTCGGCTACATCTCCGACGATTTGCCGCAGATGGTCGCGCCCCCAGTGCTCACTGAGGGCCGCCGACTGGTCGCGCAGCTCACGGCTCTGTTGCGTCAGCGGCGCCTCGGCGCTCTTCGTTCGCGAGACGATCGAGGGCTCGTTCGGCGCCGCCATACTCGAGGCTCTGCCGAGCCTCGGCCATCCTTTCCTCGACCCGCTCCTTGCCGACGCCCATGTCGATGAGCGACACGCGCATGATCTCGAGCGCCGCCTCCATCTCCGGCCACACCACTGCGTTGGCCCCCTCTTGCTGGAACGCCTGTGCCTCCTCGGGCCACCCCACGCGCCCGACGATGTGGATGCTCTTGGAGATCCTGCGTGCATGCTGCACGGTTACCAGCCCAGCGATCGGGTCCGACATGCTGACCACGAGAAGCCTGGCCACGGGCACGCCAGCCGCCTCCAGCATGAACTGCCGTGCCGCATCTCCATGCAGCAGGAAGCCATAGCGATAAGGAGCACGCTGGACCGCATCCGGGTCCATGTCAATCGCGACGAACCAAATCGCCTGCTGCTCCAGCTCTTTCGCGATCAGCGAACCGACCCGGCCCAGGCCCGCAATCACCACGTGGCCGTGCAATCCATGAGCGCCAGTCGATGGCATCCGCGCGAGACCTTCTTCCGCGTCTTTTGGGGCCGCGAAGCTTGGGAGCCGCCGTTCGACCCGGGTGAGCGCGGCATGCACCGCCGCCACCACACCGGGCGTCATGGCCATGGTTGCCACCGCGGCCATGACCGTGAGCGGGAGGAAGTTTGTGTCCACGATACCCAGGGCTTCAGCCGAAGCGGCGAGTATGAAGCTGAACTCTCCGATCTGCACCACGCTCCCGCCACTGAGCAGCGCCGTGTGTGGGAGGTAGCCGACGCCGCGAGCGAGCAGCGCCACCAACACGAATTTCACGATCACGGACGTGGCGATCACCGCGACGACCAGAGGCGCTTCGTCAAGGAGGAACGCGGGGTCTGTGAGCATGCCCAGGGAAGCGAAGAACAAGGCGGCGAACACATCCCGGATCGGGATCACCTCTTGCAACGCCCGCCGCCCGGTCCAGTCGGACGTGCTCATCACCAGTCCCGCGGCGAAAGCGCCGAGTGCAGCGGACAGGCCAACGACTGAGGTCAGCGCGGCCGCGGTCAGGGTGATCGCGACCACCGTCACAATGAACGATTCTCGGGAGCCCAAAAGTGCAGCACGCCGGCGCCTCCATGGGACGAGCTTGCCGCACAGCACGAGCGCGAGCCCAAACACCACCGCTGCCCTCAGCGCCGCAACGCCGCGCTTGCTCAAGATAGGGTCGCCCCCGCCGCTGAGAGCGGGAAGCACGGCGATCATCGGAACGAACGCTATGTCCTGCAGGAGGAGCACTCCGGTGGTGACCCGGCCTGATAGCGTGAGCAGATCGCCACGATCCGACAGTGTCTTGAGGACGACCATGGTGCTGCTCAGTGCCAGCACCATGCCGAACACCACTGCTTGGCCCGTGTCCCAGCCAAAAACTACCCCCACGCCATAGCCTATGGCCAGCGTGCCGCCGAGTTGCCCTACTCCGATCGCGACGATGCGCCGGCCCATGGTGCGGAGTTCCGCCATCGATATCTCGACGCCCACGGCGAACAGCAGCAGGACGACGCCGAGCTCCGCAAGGGTCCGAACGACTTCAACGTTGCTGATGAGCCCCAACGCGTGAGGCCCCACCAAGAGCCCGACGCTCATGTAGCCGAGCAGCGTTGGCAGGCGCAACAGGCGCGCAGCGGTGCCGCCCAAGAAAGCGGCAACGAAGATGACGACGATGTCGGCTAAAAGGTCTGCTTGCAGATCCATATCGCCACCAAGGATAAGTCAGGCCGGGGCCGCTCGTGCTGGTCAGGGGACGGCCACGGCGTCCCAACTACGCCGCGTTCTTGGGCCGGACCACGAGCACTGGGCCGGCGCTGTGTCGCACTACGCGGTCGGTCACGCTTCCCAGCACCCACCTGCCAACGCCCGCGCGGCCGTGGGTCGCCATCACGATGAGGTTGTTGCCCTCCGGACCCTCCGCATCGAGTATCGCGGTCGCCGCTGGTGAGCCCGCGGCATGCTGGGTGACATCCATCACCCCGGCGCCGCGTACGAGCTCGGCCTTGGCTGACAGGTAGTCGCGCACCTCGTTGCCGATCTCGGTGGTGACCTCTTCGTAGGCCGAGACGGCGTAGTCAGCGAACGCGTCCCCGTAGTCGATCGGTGTCACGCTGCGGAGCAACGTCATGCCGATGCCAAGGGCGTTCGCCACGGCGATGGCATCCGGCATGGCCGCCTCGCTGGTGGGAGAGCCGTCCATAGGGAGGATGACGCGCTCGAACCTCGGCGCGGCCGATGTGACCTCGCCGTCCCTCGACCGCACCACCAGCACCGGCTCGGCTGCATGCCGGACCACTTTGTCCGTCACGCTGCCTACGAGCCAGCGGCCGACGCCCGATCGCCCGTGCGTCGAGATTGCGATGATGGTGTCGGGCTCGCGACCGGCCACGTTCAGAATCTCCTGGGCGGGGTGGCCCTCGTCCACCGTTACCGTCACATCTAGCCCGGAGCCGCGCATAGAGGCCGAAGCCTCGTTGAGCGCTTTCATCGCGCGACGCCTGATACTCTCTTGTACCGATGCCCACTGCTCGTAGAGGGGCGTAGCCCTTGGCTGGCCCTCCAGATTCTCGCGGGTCAGCTCACGCATGAGCTCGCGAGGGTACGGACTTATCACCCGCATCAACTCGAGCTTGGCACCAGCCGCCTTCGCGAGGTGAGCCGTATAGGGCAGAACCTGCATAGCCACAGCCGATCCGTCCAAGGGGACCAGGACGCGTCTGTACATCTCGTGCCTCCTGACAACCGCCACTTGGCGGGTGGTCGGCTTCGCCACCCGCACCATACCGAGCCTTCGTCAATCTGGTGTGACGGGCGACGCCGGATGCGTGAACGCTGAGTGAATGGCTAGGCGGCCGTGGCGTCCTTGAAGCCGATGAGCATGGCCGTGACCAAGAGGCGCTGGTCGTACTTCAGCCTTGGGTAGCAGGTGACGAGTGTGATGCGGGCATCGCCGGCCTGGTACAGCGATATATCGTCCTGACTGATCAGGTCGGTTTGGCTGACCTGGTACAGATACTCTTGGTCGCTGCTCACCAGGACGACGTACACGTCTTCACCGTCCCGCAGCAGCTCAGGCACCAGGGGGAGCCTGGCGAACACGTTGCCTTCTCCCTGGATGGGGCTTTCAAGATGCCCGAAATACCAGCCGTTACCGTGGGAACCGGCATTCGGTGTATCGGGTATGTGCCCCACCGTGAGCTTCGGGGTTTCGTAGGCCGAGCTGTCGCCCAGAGCGAGGATGCCAAGCTCCTCGATGGCCGAGTCGATGTCCAGCGCTGGGATCTTGACTCGCTGCGC
This sequence comes from uncultured Dehalococcoidia bacterium, assembly GCA_964596665.1. GTDB lineage: Bacteria > Chloroflexota > Dehalococcoidia > Lucifugimonadales > Australimonadaceae > CAZQVD01. The sequence continues at coordinate 10,350 of CAZQVD010000021.1, read as the reverse complement.
CCTGCCCACCGAGCCGACGATGCTCGGGCGATTCTCCGGCGACAGCGCGGTGAATCCGTCGAGTAGCGGGTTGTCGAGGTCGAGTGTCCCCCGTGGGTCGGCCCACTGCCGTGCTGGGATGACCGAACCCGGATACAGGGCCTGCCATGCCGGTGAGGGTCGGCCTACCGGCTGCGGCCCAGCCGCTTGTTTGGTGGGTGGAGGAGGCAGAGCCTGAGCGAGGTCACTGGTTGGCGGCACGATGAGCTGGTCGTAGTTGCTCGTGGCGCGGGCGGCGTAGAGGTAGTAGGCGCCGGCGCCACCCAGCAGCACGAGGCCCACAGCAAGCACCGCCAGCCCGGCCCATGGGCGCGCTCGTCCGCGGGGACGGTCGATTGCGGGAGCCTTCTCGGGGAGTGGAATCATCGGCATGAACTACGAGCGAGGGGGGCAGCGCGATTGAGTGCCGGCAGCATGCGGCGATCGAGGCAGGCTCGGAGGCTAACGGGCGCGGGGTGCGTTCATCGCACCGCTGGCTATGGGCTCATTGAGATACACGTCACCGTTGCGGATCTTGATGTTGAAACCGCAATCGGGGTTCGTGCAGACCCAAGCCTTATAGTGGATCGCGGCGCCCTGGCTGCCGAAATCCGAGAGCGGCACCAGATCGCCCGTGGTACATGCCTGGCACTTCGGGAACGGCCCATCCATCACCAACCTCCTCGCGATCCTGCGCGCGGCCAGATCCTCGCGACGCGGCGCGGATTGTAGCATCCTCCAAAGAGGCCGCACAACAATCGCATCGAGTGCGAGGATCGCCAAAAAACAAGGGGTGTGCCGTGCGTGGGCAACGCACCGTGGCCTCGTTGACGGCTCGCCACGAGCGAACCTATACTCCTTTCGTCGGGCGGGCGGTTGGGCGGGCGGTTAGCTCAGTTGGTTAGAGCGTCGCCTCGACACGGCGGAGGCCAGAGGTTCGAGTCCTCTACCGCCCACCATCCTCGCGGCGCACAGCGCCCGAAATGAATGTCCACGTGCGTTTTCCGCCCACACTGGCCGGCTCGTTCAGCGCCCTCATGCTCGCCGCGGCCCTCGCGGCGTGCACCAGCGGGCCCGCGTCCGTCCCCTACAGTGGGCTCATCGCGGCCAGTGAATTCGTCGTCGGGGAGAACCGATTCCCGTTCGGGCTCGTCTCTCGCGATGGGGAGTTCCTGGAAGGAGCCGACGTCACGGTCCGCTTCTACTCGCTTCGCGAGGACGACCCCCTGTTGCTCACCGAAGAGCCCGCCGCCTGGAGGACGGTCGAGGGAGTGACGCCCCATCTGCACGACGATGGCTCCACGCACCAGCACCTCGATTTACAGGGGGTCTACGTTGTCGATTCGGTCATGATCCCGCACGAGGGGATCTGGGGTGCAGAGTTCGTGGTGCGTGGGAAGTACGCCGGAGGCATCAGCCTGGAGGGAGCCGCGTTCCAGGTAGCCGCGACGGCAACGGCCCCCGCCGTCGGCGACCGCGTGCCCGCGACGGCCAACCTGACGATTCACGACGTCGATTCCTTCGCGGAGCTGTCCACCCGGTCGGTCGAAGACGACATGCACGACGTATCCGTGGCTTCGGCGCTTGAGATCGGCGAGCCGTTCGTGGTCTTCTTCGCCTCTCCGCAGTTCTGCGTGAGCGCAATGTGCGGGCCGGTCACCGACACGATGGACCAGGCCCGTCGTGAGGCCGGTCCAGGCGTCGAGTTCATCCACATCGAGCCCTGGGACCTGAGCGCGGCGCGTGAAGAGGGCCGGCTCGTGCCCGCGCCGGTGATGCAGGAGTGGCGGCTTCCCACCGAGCCCTGGACCTTCGTGGTGGACGCCGATGGGCGCGTCGCAATGCGGTTCGAGGGCCTGGTGACCGTCGAAGAGGTGCTCGCTGCTCTGGCGTCCCAGGGCTAGCGATTTGGAGGTCCACACGTCCACGCTGTTCTAGACGCTCACGCCGACGAGGCGACCGATGCCGTATGCGAGCACCACGGCGACAGTGGCGAGCACCACCATTTCGGTGCCCTTGCGAAGGACCGCGCCGGTGCTGAATCGGGACCGCAGTGCGCCGACACCGAACAGAGCAGCCGCCGTGAGTCCCAGCGATGCCCCTAGCGCCGCACTGCCCTCGGCGACCAGGTAGGGCGCGATGGGGAAGAATGCGGCCGCGGCGAACGCCACACCCATCACCATGGCCGACAGCAAGGGGCGAGGCGCCTGGTCCGGGAAACCAAGCTCCTCTGTCATCATCAGCTTCACCCACTGCTCCTGGTCGCGAGAGACGACGGCTACCACCTCGTCGAGCAGCGGCCCGGTGATGCCCTTGAGCCGGAAGATGTGCCGGGTCTCGGCGAGCTCCTGCTCGCGCATGTGCTCGACCTCCCAGCGCTCGCGTTGCTCCTCGCGCTCTCGGAACTCGCGCTCGCTTTTCGTGGACACGTATGCCCCGAGTGACATTGATATCGCCCCCGCGACTAGGCCGGCAATGCCACCCAGCAGGATGATCTTCGGGTCGTTGGTGCCACCCGCGATCCCGGACACCAGAGCGACGTTCGACACGAAGCCGTCGTTGGCGCCGAACACTACCTCCCGCAACAAGCTTCCCTCGGGACGATGCTCCTCCGACGGTCGGGTCAGCGAGCGCGAGACCCAGGGCCGCACGATGCGTCGTACCCGGCGCACGGTGCGCTCGAGCATGCCGGAGGGCGAGGCCATCAGTGGTAGAGTCCCTTCTGAGGCAGCAATACGATCTCTTCGAGAACCTGAGTCTTCGAAACCGAGATCGCGTTGATGATGGCCTGGGCGGTCTCCTCCGGCGTGAGCATGTCTTCGCGCTCCAGGGGCGTGGCGGACCCTGCCCACACGGGCGTATCTACCGGGCCGATGGTCGCGTTCACGACGCGCACGCCCTTCCTCCGCACCTCGTCGGACAGGGCTCGCGCGAGCCCTGCCACGGCGAGCTTGGTCGCCGCGTAGGCAGTATTGTTGGCGAAGCCCCGGTACCCGGCCACGGACGAGATCATCACAATCGTGCCATGCCTGCGCTCGAGCATGCCGGGGAGCACCGCACGCGTCGGGAACAGCGTCCCGCTGACGTTGGTGCGCCACAGGTCGTCCCACATCGCGTTGCTGGTTTCGGTCAGCGGAGCGATCTGGTAGAGGCCGGCGGAGTTCACCAGCACGTCCACGCCGCCCCACTCCTGCTCCACCCGTGCGACGGTCGCGCGCACCTGGTTGTCGTCGCGGACGTCGCAGGTCAGCAGCAGGTGCTCAGAGTATCCTTCCGCTGCCTCCTCCAGACGCATCTGGTCCCGGCCGACGAGCGCCACGCGGGTGCCCATCGCGAGCATCTCACGGGCGACGGCCCTGCCGATGCCGCTGGATGCACCCGTGACGACGGCTCGCTGCTCCGCCAGGAACGACTGCCTCGTCATCGGTCTTCTGCGTTGGGGCCGGAGTACTCGAAGCGGTTGTTGCGCGTCTCGTCGACGATCACCCGGCGGAGCATGCGACCCAAAGGCGCATCGAGTCGATCCCAGAGACGCATCACGATGTTCTCCCCGGTGGGCACGAGGTCGAAATAGTCCTCCACATCGACGTTCAGGAAGCGATGGTCGTAGGCGTCCAGCACCTCGCGGCGGACCGTTGCATCCAGCTCGTCGAGGGCCATGACGAAGCCCGTGTCACGATCGATGGGCCCGGCGACCGTGACGGTGAGGCCGTAGTCGTGCCCGTGCCCGTTCGGGTTCGCGCATTTGCCGAAGATCGCCTCGTTCTCCTCGAAGCTCAGGTGATCGGTGTACAGGCGGTGCGACGCCGAGAACCGGTATCGCCTGGAGAGATGTGCGATCGGAGCCGGAGTGGTCATGCCGCCTCCCCGTAGTACTCGACGAAGAGATCCTCAGTCTCGTAGAGGCGGATCCGGGTGAGCCTCCATCCTGCGAGAAAGGCGGGGAGGCTTGCCAGCGCCTCGACGATCAACTCCCACAGCACGGTTGCCAGGTTCTCGGTGGTGGGGATCCGGTCGGTGAAATAAGGAGTGTCCAGATTCAGATGCTTGTGATCGAACCGCACGAGCACTCCGCCCACCGCCGACTTCAGGTCGACGAGGTTGATCACCATGCCCGTATCGGGATCGGGGTCGCCGGCCACCGCCACCTCGAGCGTATAGTTGTGCCCGTGGCCGTTGGGCAGCGCGCACAGGCCGAACACACGCGCGTTCTCCGCCTCGGTCCAATCGGCCCGGTAGTACCGATGGGATGAGGAGAAGTCGAAGCGCCTCGAGATGGTGACGTTGGCCATAGGCTACCTATCAGGACGCTTGATGCCGCCTACGTAGAGGTCGTCGCCGTCGACCCGAGTCTCGTAGACCTCGACCGAGTGCCCGTCTTCCTTGTCGGCGGAGAGGCCGGTGTCCACGTGGTAGCGCCAGGCGTGCCACGGGCATTCCACGATGCCGTCCTTGAGCGTGCCGGAGGCCAAGGGACCGCCGGAGTGCGGACAGATGAAGTTGGTCACGTAGTAGTTACCGTTCTCCTCGAAGGCGGCCATGGGCTTCATCCGCCAGCGCCCACCGGCCGGCCGAAAGTGCTTGCCCTCGCCCGGGTGCAGATCGCTAAGCTTGCACAGGAATCCGAACTCGTCTGGTTGCTTCTCTGTGGTCAATAAAGCCTCCATGGTGACGCGTTACGCAACAGCCGATGGTTGGTGCGCCAGGGGGCGTGGCATCGCCCCGCTCGCCGAGTCTAGCAGCGGCCGGTGGGAGCATCAACGCACGGCGCTGTGCAGCCGGCGGTGGTGAGGAGTGCACCCGGCCTCGCCCGAGACTAGAATCTGCACCGGAGGATATCGCGATGACGCAACGGCAACAGTTCAAGGCGATCGAACGCAACCTGGCCATGGAGCTCGTGCGTGTGACGGAGTCCGCGGCACTCTCTGCGGCACGCTACATGGGCTATGGCGACAAGGAGCTCGTCGACCAGGCTGCGGTCGACGCCATGCGCCACACACTCGGCGGCATCAGCATGGATGGCATCGTGGTGATCGGCGAAGGCGAGAAGGACGAGGCGCCGATGCTCTACGTTGGCGAGCACATCGGCGACGGGTCAGACCCCAAGGTCGACATCGCAGTCGACCCCATCGACGGCACCACGTTGCTCTCGAAGGGGCTGCCGGGCGCGATCGCGGCCATCGCCATGTCGGCGCAGGGCTCCATGAACGTGCCGGCATCGATCTTCTACATGGACAAGATATGCGTCGGCCCCGAGGCCCGCGACGCGATCGACATCGAGGCCAGCGCTGCCGACAACCTGAACCGCGTTGCTAAGGCGCTGGGCCGGAAGGTGGGCGAGATCACGGTCGTGGTGCTCGACCGTCCGCGCCATGCTGACCTGTTGATGCAGGTGCGGGCCACGGGTGCGCGCGTCAAGCTGATCTCGGACGGCGACGTGGCCGCTGGCATCCAGGCGGCACTGCCGGACAGCGGGGTCGACGTGCTCATGGGCATCGGCGGATCACCCGAGGGCGTGCTGACCGCCGCGGCCATCCGATGCATCGGCGGCGCGATCCAGTGCAAGCCGTGGCCTCGCGATGCCGAAGAGCGTCGGAAGGCTATCGACCAAGGGATAGACGTGGACCACGTCTATCCGACAGAGGAGCTGGTCAGCGGGGAGGACGTTTTCTTCGCGGCCACGGGTGCAAGCACGGGCGAGCTGCTGCGCGGCGTGCGGTACTTCGGCGGTGGAGCAGAGACGCAATCGCTGGTGATGCGCTCGCGATCGGGCACGACCCGGTGGATCGACGCGACGCACAATTTCGAGCGGCTCGACAAGATCCGCTACGACGGCTAGGCGGTCGGCTATACCGCTGCCATGGACGGCGTGTATTTCCCCTGGCGTGCGGCGCTGGTCAGCCTCGCACGCAGCAGGAAGTCCTGCTGTGCGGCCTCGATGTTCTCGGCTTTGCCGCCCCACGTCCTCAGGGGCAGCGCCTGCAGACCTCGGCCGTAGGAGTAGCTGAGCTCCCAGGGCGCGTTCACCTTGGCTCCTCTAACGTTGATCTCCTGAAGGTTCACGATCGCATCGTCATCGTTCTGGCCGCCGGACAGGAACACCACGCCGGGCATCGCCGCCGGTACCGTGCGCATGAATACACCCACGGTGCGCTCGGCGACCTCTAGGGCCGACGCTCGGCTCGCCACGTCGTAGCCGGTGACTACCATGTTCGGCTTCAGCAGCATGCCGTCGAGCGCGACGCGCTGCGCGGCGAGCTGGCGGAACACCTCCAAGAGCGTCGCTTCGGTCACCTCGTCGGCTTGCTCGATGCTGTGGCCGCCCTCCATGAGAACCTCGGGCTCCACGATGGGCACGAGCCCGGCCTCCTGGCTGAGCGCAGCGTAGCGTGCCAGCGCATGGGCGTTGACATCGATGCAGTAGCTGCTCGGAATGCCGTCGCCGATGGTGATGACCGCGCGCCACTTGGCGAACCGTGCACCGAGCGACGCGTACTCATTCAGCCGTTCGCGCAGCCCGTCCAGACCCTCGGTAATCTGCTCTCCGGGGGCGCCGACGAGCGCCTTCGCCCCAGTGTCGACCTTGATGCCGGGGATGATTCCCTGGTCGGTGAGCACCTTCATTAGAGGCGTGCCGTCCGTAGCGTCCTGCCTGATCGTCTCGTCGTACAGGATGATTCCGCTGATGTATTCAGCGGCGCCCTCTGTGCGGAAGAGCATCTCGCGATAGTCTCGCCGGTGCGCCTCAGTGTTCTCGACGTTGATGGAGTCCAGCCTGCGCCCGATCGTCCCGGTGCTTTCGTCCGCGGCCAATATGCCCCTCGTGGGAGCGACGAGCTCTCGTGCGGTATCGATCAACTGCTGTGCGGTCGCCATGGCGCCTCCTTGAGTTCGGTACCTGGGGATCCCGAAGCGAGGCAATGGTACGCCGAACGTGCTGCCCGCTCAACGCCGGCGTTGCTCTGATACGCGACCCAGATATAATGCGCTTCGGCGACGCGACGGCCTCACGGGTGGACCGGTCGGCACCGTTCTCGTGCGGCCGTTTCACGTGGACCGAACTTGCGGGTCCCGCCGCGCCGTAACGCTGTATCGAGAAGGTCGCCAGCGCATGGACAGTCTGGCAGTCGCGATTGTTGTATTCCTCGCGAGCGCCGTCATAGTGGTGCTCGCCGGGATCAGGCTCGCCCGCTTCGGCGATGAGCTCGCCGAGAAGACGGGCTGGGGTGCGCTCTGGGTCGGCACGATCCTCGTCAGCATCGCGACCTCTCTGCCTGAGCTCATCACGAATATAACCGCCGTGCTGATCGATTCTCCGGGACTCGCTCTCGGGAACGTCTACGGCGCCGACATGATCAACATATTCACGATCTCCCTTGTGGCGATCCTGTTCGGCGTTCGCAATCTCTTCGATGACCAGACCTGGAACACGCAGGTGCTGGTTCTGGTTGCCGTGGCCATCGGCGTGATCGCCACTACCGTTGGCGCCACGGGCGACATCCAGCTGGGCCCGACCAGTGCGGGGGGCCTGATCATCGCAGCGGCATACATTGGTGGCATGAAGCTCGTGTACGACGCGGGTAAGAGCGATGGAGAGGCCGAAGTGGAGAGCGAGGGTGACCGAGGCAGCGCCAAGAGCGCGTGGCTAGGATTCGGCGGTGCGTCTCTCGCGATCCTCGTCGCAGCGCCGCTGCTCGCGTGGAGTGCGGATGGGATCGCCGAGGCGACCGGGCTTGGCGCGAGCTTCATGGGCGTGCTCGCCGTTTCGATCGTCACCACGTTGCCCGAGGCGTCGGTGACCATCGCCGCGGCTCGGCGGGGGTCCTACGGCCTCGTGATCGGCAACATCTACGGGAGCTGTGCGTTCAACCTGTTCGTGATCCCAATCGCCGACGTATTTCACACCGAAGGCCCGCTGCTTGGTGAGATGGGCTCGGAGCACTTCGTGGCGGCTGGCTCCGCGATTCTGCTCATGAGCATCGGCTTCCTCATGATTCGCTCCTACCAGGATCGGTTGCTGCGGTGGTTTCGTGGGACGGTCTACGCGGTGCCCGTTGTCTATCCGGCCGCGTTGTTCTTGGTGTTCGCGCTCTCGCAGGAGTAACTGCTCTCCCGGAGGTGCCCGGTGCAACTTGGTATCTGCCTTCCCCACTACGGCGTGACCATGGAACCTGCTGGCATGCGCACCTTCGCGGAGCGTGTGGAGGCGCTGGGCTTCGACTCGATCTGGGTCACCGACCACGTCATCGTGCCCAGCGAACTGGACATCGTGTACAAGCGGCGGATGCTCGATTCGCTGACCACGCTCGGCTTTCTGGCGGGCGTGACGCAGCGCCTGCGCCTGGGCACCAGCGTCATCATCCTTCCGTACCGCAACCCCATCGTGCTTGCCAAAGAGCTCGCTTCCGTGGACGCGCTGTCGGGCGGACGCCTCATCTTCGGTGCCGCGGCCGGCTGGATGGAGGGCGAGTTCCGCACGCTCAACGCCGAGTTCGAGCACCGAGGCGACGTTAGCGACGAGCATCTCCGGGTGATCCGGGCGCTCTGGAGCAGCACGGAGCCCACGTATGCGAGCGATGCTTTCGACATCGGCGGTGTGTCCTTCTCGCCCGAGACCGCACAGCAACCGCATCCTCCCATCTGGATCGGTGGCTCCAGCAAGCGCGCCATGAGGCGGGCTGTGGAGCTCGGCGAAGGCTGGCACCCCAACCAGGCAGGCCCGGCGCAGGTCGCTGAGGGTATCGAGTACATGCGTCGGCTGAGCGATGCACGCGGGCGCGCCGACGTACCGGCCGTATCCACACGTATTCGCGTTGCTTTCGACGGGTCGGCTCGGCCTGGGCGCGTGGACCTGACGGGAAGCCCATCGGAGATGGCTGCTTCCATCGGCCGCTTCGAGCGAGCCGGTGTCGTCCACATGGCCCTGTCGTTCCCCGAGGTGCCGTTCGAGGAGGCCATAGAGCAGCTCGACCGGTTCGCCGCTGAGGTCCGACCGCTGGTCCGTTAGCCCCGCTCGGCCTCGAGAGCGAGTTGCGCTGCTTGCTCAGCCCGCGCGGCGGCGAACAGGCACAGGATCAGCGCAGCGCCGAAGATGAACGACCCCGGGATCCACATGAGCACCCCGCCGAGCTGCTGATCTTCCAGCGCGGTGAACCCGTAGCGCACGGCCCGCTCGGCGTACGTGGGGTACCAGGCGCTCTGCGCGAACGTTAGGAATGCTGCCAGCACGAAGTTCGGGACCATCGTGATGAAGACATAGGGCACCCGCGCCAGGTAACTGAGGTTCGCCTTCAGCGGGTACGGGTCGATGACGTTCCACCACAGCAGGTAGGCCCCCACCGCGAAGCAGGCATGCTCCAGCAGATGGAGCCCTTCGTTCCAGAGGCCTGCCTCGAACACCTTAGGTAGGTGCCACACGAACAGCACGCCGATGAAGATGGGCCAGGCGACGAGCGGTCGAGTGAGGATGCGCAACGTGAACCGAACGCTCCTCGATCGAGCGACGGGGATGAGCGCGCTGCGCCGTAGGTTGCGGGGTACACCTCGCATCATGGGAATCAAGGGAGCGCCCAAGAGAATCAGAGGCGCGCCGACGAGCATCAGCAGCAGATGCTGGGCCATGTGCACGAAGAAAAGCTCGTCGGCGAGCGCGTCTAGCGGACTGACCAGGGCAATGAACATCGCCACGAGACCCGCATAGAAGGCACGTGGCCGCCATCTGCCGTGGTAGCCGGGCTCCGGCAGCGTGCGGAGCCCGCGGGTGTAGAGCACCCAGGCGAGCGGTATGCCGAGCCACGCGGCGGGGTCGATGCTCCACGTGGCCCAGAGCGAGCCGGCGTGTGGCCCCAGGTGAAGCGCAATCATTCCGGAATCCAGTGCAAGCGGGCTAACGGGTAAGCGTGTCCAGAAGCGCCATCAGGGCGACCATCGTACTGACCATGACCACGACCGGGAAGACGAACAACCAGAGGAACAGCCGGTTGTCGAATCGCAGGTGCATGAAGTAGCCCACCACCAGCACGAACTTCGCCGCTGAAAGCGCCAGGAGGATGAACACAACCAGCGCGGAGCTCAGGTTGAGGAAGAAGGCACCGACCTCGAGGGCGGTGAGCACTGCGAGAACCCCCCCGACGACCAGATACTGCCGCGGGCCTGGATGGTGGTCTGGGTGGGCCTCTGCGTGTTCCATAGCCATAGTCCTCGCTCCTACCCGACCAAGCTGATGGCGGACGCGTGGTGCTCCTCAGCGCCGAAGGCGCCTACCAGGTACACCACACCGAAAATCACGATCCAAACGATGTCAACGAAGTGCCAGTACAGGCCCATGATCTC
>CAZQVD010000020.1:7347-20586 GCA_964596665.1 uncultured Dehalococcoidia bacterium | reverse complement strand
GCGCAGCGCAGGCCTACGGCGCGCCAGCTCGGCAACCGCGGGCAGCTGCCTAGGCTGCACGATGAGGTCAAGCGGAATATTCCTTCGCTCCAACGATTCCATGCCGCGCATCATCCGCTCACCGATCAGCCGGTCGTTGCCGCTGTCACCACGCAGATCGAGGCAAATGCCGCGCCATTTCTCATGCGTGGCGAACTTGTCCAGCGCCTGCTCAAGTCCATCTGAGGTGACGTCGGTCCAGGCGCAGACCGCCACGATGGACGGGTCCTCCATCGCCTGCTGCATGGCGCGCAGCGTGGCCTCGTCCGAGGGCTCGGCCTGGATCAGGACGGACGAGGCCACGCGCTGGGAATCGTAGGCCCCCGCTGGCGGCCCGCCACCACCACCCTGGAACAGTCTATGTGCATCTACGATCAACTGCTTGGGGGCAGAAGTCACGCTGGGGTCCTCGCTGGTGTCTGCTCACGCCACGCGGGGCGGTGGGAGCAGACAGCATGATAACCGAACCGCAAACGGGGGTGCCACGCGAGGCGCATGTGGTGTGTGGTAACTGGGTCGGCTACACTTTCTGATGGGATCCTCGGGCCGGATTTGCGCGCGAATTGCTCCCTCACGTATCATCGGCGCGATGGGACGATTTCGTTGGAATGCTAACGAAAATCGACAATGTACCAAAGGAAAAAGGAGGCCTTCCATCCCGACTTTCGAGTTACTTTCAATCACTGAAGCCAAGGCTAATAGTGCGACGGGGAAACGCGCCCAATTGATGCGCGAATACATGGGCTACATCGACGGGGTTCCTGCAGGGCAGGCAGGCCGATTGCAAGCGTCTCCAGAGGAGTCTGCGGGCGCGGTTCGGCGGCGCTTGGGAGCCGCGGCCAAGGCCTTGGGCCGCACGCTCGTGATCAAGCGGGTAAACGAGACTGTATTCTTCTGGGTAGAGTCGCAGCCAGTCCGTCTGCGCGGGCGTCCGCCAAAGAATTCCGCCGACTAGAGCCGCGACAACGCCGTGGTTGCTCTAGGCCAGAAGGGAATCTTGAGGACCTGGCGTGCCTCGACACCTATTCCCTCGTCGACGCATCCGCGATAGGTCGCGAACACTCGCGGCCCACGTGCTTCTAAATGAAGGCGCCTTGACCGGGCAGCGATTCCATCTGCCCGCGCACCTCTCCCAATCGCTGGAGCCAGACAAGGAAGTGCATCTGCACCCAGGGGTACGCCCGGGTGTCAAAAGCCACTGGGGACGGCTCGAAGGTTCGCTCCGTAGTGTTTGCTGGCTGGATGTCTGAAGACAGGTAATTCATCAGCGCGTCCCCGCTCGGAACCTGGGCTAACGACCTTGGCCCCAGCGCTGCGCCGCGACCAGCGTATCATTCCCATCGTGTGAGGCGCGTGGAGAGCCCCGCGCTTCGGTTGGGGGATTACCTCTAGTTTTCCTAGAGGCGTTCCGGAGTCCGGGAGCCACGCCGAGCGATCTCGTTGACGGCGCTTGAGAGCTTCAGCGGGTCATGGCGGGTCGGCATGTGCTCGTCCACGAGATCCTGCGCGATCACGCTGCCCGAGAACCCTTCCACATACGCCTCGCTCTCGATGGCGTCCTGGTGGTGTTCGGGGCCGATGGGCAGGATGCGGGCGTTGAGCAGGAAGTGCGTCACGCCGACCTTAGCGAACGACTCGAAGATGCGTAGGTGGTCGGAAGCAGACAGGCGGTCTGTCTCGCCGTACTGGGTGGCGATGTTGCACACGAACACTATCGGTGCGGTCGAGCGCTCGACCGCCTCGGCGATACCGGGCACGAGGAAGTTCGGCAACAGGCTCGTATAGAGGCTGCCCGGTCCGATTACGATGGTGTCCGCCTGCTCGATGGCGCTGATTGCCGCCTCGTTCGGCAGAACGTCCTCTGGCTCTAGCCACAACGCCGATATCTCCTCGCCCACGTGTCCAATGGCGGACTCGCCATGCAGCACCTTTCCGCTCTTCGTGCGGGCCATCAGCTTTACGTCTGGTGAGATGGAGGAGGGCGCCACCTGCCCGCGCACGGCGAGCAGTTCCCCTGCCGCGGCGAGCCCGCCGTGCAAGCTGCCGCGCGTATCGGCGAGGGCGGCCAACAGCAGATTGCCCATGCTGTGCCCCTGGAGGGTCCCTCCCGTGTCAAAGCGATAGCTGAGCATCTCCTCCATGAGAGGCTCTGATTCGGACAACGCGATGAGGCACTGTCGTGCATCGCCCGGCGGCGGGATTCCGAGTTCCGAGCGCAATCGTCCAGAGCTGCCGCCATCATCGGCCACGGTCACGACCGCGGTGATGTTCTCGCTATAGCTCTTGAGCCCGCGCAACAGGGACGAAAGGCCCGTGCCGCCGCCTAGGGCGACGATTCGAGGGCCACCACTGCGGACACGATAACTCGTGAGGTTCTCGATGATGCCGCTTCCGCCACGGATGTACTGCGCGCCGAAGACTAACCGCCGATACAACATGAGTCCGGCCAGCGAGACCCAGAAGGCGCCCATGCCGCCGACGATCACGCCGCGCCAAGTGGCGCCGAGGTTGCGGAACGTGACGGTGCGGCCCACCTCGACGACGGCGCTGGATACGGAGAAGGAGACGGCCAGCGCCATGCCCAGCGCGAGGAGTAGGACGCCGAAGGCCCCGACCGCGAGCCACCGCTTGATGCCGATTCCCGGCTGCATGAGCAGCACCGCACGCCGCCGCAAGCGGCTCGTGGCACTGATCTGTTTTCCTTGGAATCTCATCCTGATGAGACAGGTCGTCCGGTTGAGGCGTTTGGCTGGCAAGTGACTGCTTGCGGATGCCTGAGCACGGGCCAGCGTATCGCCACCCGTAGGAAAAAGGAAGCGCGCTCGGGTGCTCATGCTGGGCAGACAGGCGATGATGATGCCAAACGACCGTTCATTTACAGACCTGACCGCGCTTTGCTATCGTTCTTCTGGCGAATAGGCGCCTACGCCACGATCACGAAAACATCGATATCGGGGCCGCGCCCCGACAGCCATGCATCGCGATGCAGTAGGGTTCGCCAAATGTAATGGTTTCCCAACGTTAGGAGGGCCCACCGGTGCGTATCGCGCTTGGCGCCGACCACGCAGGTTTCGAGTTCAAACAGCAGGTCAGCGCTATCCTCTTGTCGCTGGGGCACGAGGTCGATGACGTCGGAGCCCATAGTTTCGACCCGCTGGACGATTACCCGGATTTCACTCGACCGGTGGCTGAGGCCGTGGCCACGGGATCGGCCGACCGCGGCCTGCTGGTCTGCGGGAGCGGGGTCGGTGCAAGCATCGCGGCTAACAAGATCACCGGGATACGGGCGGCGATGTGCCACGACACCTACTCCGCCCGCCAAGGGGTAGAGCACGACGATATGAACGTGCTCTGTCTTGGGGCTCGCATCGTGGGCATCGAGTTGGCAAGAGAGCTCATCGCTGCCTTCCTCGGTGCGCGCTTCTCGGCTGAGGAACGGCACATGCGACGCCTGGAGAAGATCAAGGCGATGGAAGCGAGCTAGGCTAGATGTGCCGCCATCCTTGGTGGAGCGGCACGGACAAGCGAGGCGCAGCAGATGGACAACACAATTCTCCGGACCCAGACGGTCGGTCAGTCAACGTGGATCGATTACATCCGGCGAAGCATGCTCACAACGGGCGAGCTCGGAGAGCTGGTGCGCCAGGGCGTGACGGGGTTGACGTCCAACCCGACGATCTTCGAGAAGGCGATCGCGGGAAGCACGGACTACGATCGCGTGCTCACCGAGCTGATGGGAACGGGCAAGTCGCCTGCCGAAACGTTCGAGGCGCTCGCTTCGGAGGACATCCAAGGCGCTGCGGACATCCTCCGAAGCGTGTACGACCACACAGCCGGTGCCGACGGCCTCGTGTCGCTGGAGCTCCCTCCGCCCCTGGCGGACGACACGCAGGCGACGATCCGCGAGGCACGCCGGTTATTCGGGCTGCTGCGGCGGCCCAACGTGATGATTAAGGTGCCAGCAACCGCCGCGGGCATCGCCGCGATCCCGACGCTCATCGAAGAGGGGATCAACGTCAACGCGACCCTCATCTTCTCGCTCGACGCGTACCGCAACGTGATGGACGCTTACCTGACAGGGCTTGAGTCCGCCGTCATGCGTGGGAGGAGTCCGAGCCGTATCGCGTCTGTCGCTTCGTTCTTCGTGAGCCGCGTTGACACCGCGGTCGATGGGCTGCTTCGGACACGCGCCGCAGCCGGGGAGGAAGGGCTCGCGGAGCTCACCGGCACCGCGGCCGTCGCCAATGCGCAGATGGCCTATGCACTCTTCCAGGAAGCATTCGGGGGGGAGCGTTTCGCGAAGCTGAGCGCCGCCAGAGCGAGGGTGCAGCGGCCGCTGTGGGCAAGCACGAGCACGAAAGATCCTGCGCTGCCGGACACGTACTACGTCGATACGCTCATAGGCCCGGACACGGTGAACACCATGCCCCCGAACACGCTGGAGGCGGTGCTGGATCACGGGGCGAGCGCAGACTCGTTGGCGGGCACGAAGAGTGCAGCGGAATCGGCACTTGAGGCGTTGTCCGCGGCCGGCATCGACATGGATGAAGTGACGGCCAAGCTCCTACGCGACGGCGTCGCATCGTTCGCGTCGGCGTACGATGGCGTGCTGACGAGTATCGAGGCCAAGTGCGGCGAGCTCGCAAGGCGCGAGTAGCGGCCGATCGATCGGCCAGGCGCCGACGAAGCCGATGGGGAGGCCCTGATGGATATCGGAATGGTCGGGCTTGGCCGGATGGGTAGCAACATGGCCGAGCGCATCCGGCGTGGAGGCCACCGCGTGGTCGCCTACGACCGCGACCTCGACGCCCGGAGTGCAGCCGCAACGGGAGGCCTGGAGACGGCCGACACGCTAGAGCACCTGGTGGAGATGCTGCCTAGCCCTCGGGCTGTGTGGGTGATGGTGCCTTCGGGGAACCCAACCGAGGCGACAATCTCCGCTCTGGCGCAGGTGCTCAAAGAGGGCGACCTGGTGGTGGAGGGCGGCAACTCGAACTACAAAGATTCCATGCGCAGGGGGGCGTCGCTCCAGCACAGCGGTATATCCTTCGTGGACACAGGGGTGAGCGGCGGCATTTGGGGGCTGGAGGAGGGCTATTGCCTGATGGTCGGTGGCGAGGCCGAAGCGGTGGCTCGCGTGGAGCCGGTGTTCCGTTCCCTGGCACCTTCGCCCGAGCGTGGATACGCTCACGTAGGGGCGGTGGGCTCGGGACATTTCGTGAAGATGGTGCACAACGGCATCGAGTATGGGCTGATGCAATCCTACGCCGAAGGCTTCGAGCTGATGAAGGCAAAGGAGCAGTTCGGACTCGACCTCAGCCAGATCTCCGATCTGTGGCGTCATGGCAGCGTGGTGCGGTCCTGGCTGCTCGATCTGACGGCGGCGGCGCTCGAAGACGACCATAATCTGTCCTCGATTCAACCTTGGGTAGAGGACTCGGGCGAAGGGCGCTGGGCGGTGGAGGAATCCGTCGAGTTGGCGGTGCCGATACCGGTGATCTCCATAGCACTGCAGGCACGGTTCCGCTCCCGGCAGGAGGACGCGTTCGGCTTTCGGATGCTTGCTGCCATGCGTAATCGGTTCGGCGGGCACGCGGTCCGCACGAGCAGCTAGAGGCCCCGCCATGGCGGGCGTCCGCGTTTTCGAAGCGCCGATCAACTCACCAAAGCCGCGGAGGAGCTCGTTCTCGCCGGGGCACGGGGGGACGTGCGCCGGTGGCGCCAGTTCGTGCTGGGGCTATGAGGAGACCACACGCCAGCGATGCTCTACCGGCTCCCGGCGGAGGAGAGCTACGCCGCGAGGGTGTCCCGAGACCGCACGTTCGTCTTCTGGAGCGACGAGCGCTGGGTTCCAGCCGGCGACGAGCACAGCCAACCAGCGCATGGCCCGCAACGAG
The DNA here is from genome assembly GCA_964596665.1 of uncultured Dehalococcoidia bacterium. GTDB lineage: Bacteria > Chloroflexota > Dehalococcoidia > Lucifugimonadales > Australimonadaceae > CAZQVD01. The sequence continues at coordinate 14,650 of CAZQVD010000020.1, read as the reverse complement.
CTGCTCGAGCGAGTTTCGATCCCACTGGAGAACATACGGCCGATCCTGACGGTGGGCATTGAGCCTCGTGATTCGGCCGCGGCAGCCGAACGGTAATTCCGGGCGCTGTTCAAGGGAGAGCCGCGGCCGGACTTGATGCTGTCTGGGATCGGAGTCGGCGGGCATACGGCGTCATTGTTCCCAGGTACGTCGGAGCTACTAAAGCAGGAGGCGCTCTTCGCGGCCAACCAGGTGCCCCAGCTGGACACGTGGCCTTCCTGGTTATGGGCAGCACCAAGGCGGGGGCCATGCAGAGGTGCCGTGCCCGGAGCGCGACACTGTGGTGCTGCCCGCATCGATGGTCGAGCCGTCGCTGGGGAAGCTGACGTGGGTGCTCGACCGGGAGGCTGCTTCCGGACTTCCGCATACGTACTAGGCTGCCCCGCGTATCGCGTTTACAGTCGACGGCGGCCCATGCTAGTCTGAAAGTGCCGTTTTTCAGGCCGTAGACTGCGGGAGACACCCATCATGTGCGGGATATTCGGTTACCTCGGCCACCGAGACGCGGCTCCGCTGGTGCTGGATGCGCTGGGCAGGCTTGCGTATCGCGGATACGACAGCGCCGGCGTTGCCGTGATCGACGCATCGGGTCACATGGCGGTTCGCAAGGCGGCGGGCAAGCTGGACAACCTGCTGGCGCTGTTCGAGCGCGACCCCGTTACCGGCACGCGGGGCATGGGCCACACCCGCTGGGCCACGCACGGCCGTCCCACGGACACCAACGCTCATCCGCACCTTGACGGGTCGGGTGAGGTCGTGGTGGTGCACAACGGAATCCTCGAGAACTACATTGAGTTGCGTGAGCGCTTGGAGGCCGAGGGTCACGAGTTCACGTCGGCAACAGACACCGAGGTCATCCCGCACCTGATACAGGAGGAGATGGCCCACGGCCGCTCGTTCGAGGAGGCGGTGCGGCGCGCTGCCAATCAGATGCGCGGTGCGCACGCCATCGCCTGTATGCATTCGGGCTCCCCCGACGCACTCGTGACGCTGCGCATGGGGCATGCGGGCGGCGTTTCGGTCGGCCACGGCGAGAACGAGATGTTCATCGCGAGCGACCTTCCAGCACTCTTGCCGCTCACCGCGTCGGTCACATCTCTCGAACCCGGGGAGATGGCCGTAGTGAGCCCGCAGGGATGCGACGTCATGACGCTGGATGGCAGCCCGGTCGACGCTGGCCCTCACACCGTGTCGATCAACCCGATCGCCGCCGCGAAGGGCGGATATCGGCACTTCATGCTCAAAGAGATTATGGAGCAACCCGAGTCGGCCATGAGCGCACTGCGGGGGCGCCTGAGCTTCGCGCCGGAGTCCGTGACGCTCGATGAGCTTCCCTTCTCCGCGGACGTGCTTCGCGGGCTCGAACGCATCGTGTTCGTGAGCATGGGCACGTCGCTGAACGCGACCCAGGTCGGAGCGCGACTGACCGAGCAGCTCGCGAGGATCCCGGCCACCGCTGAGAACGCGTCTGAGTTCCGGTATCGCGACCCGGTGATCGATGAGCGCACACTCGTGGTTGCGGTGACGCAGTCGGGGGAGACGGCGGACACGCTGGAGGCGCTGTCGCTGGGCGCGCACGCAGGCGCCAGGACGCTCGCCATCACGAATACCGAGGGCAGCCAGGCCGCTCGCATGGCCGAAGGGGCGATGCTCATGCATGCGGGCCCGGAGATCGGCGTGGCCTCCACGAAGACGTTCATCAACTCGATGATTGCCATGCACCTACTAGCCAGCTACATCGGCGGTGTGCGCGGAGCACTGAGCCCCGCTGCCGTGGGTGAGCAGGTCGACCTGATATCCCGGCTCTCGGCCCTGCTCGGTGAGGCACTAGTGCTCAACAAAGAGGCATACCCCTCGCTGGCGGCGAAGTACGGCCGGGCCAAGCGATTTCTGTTCTTAGGCCGGGGCCTGCTGGAGCCTATCGCCCGCGAGGGAGCGCTGAAGCTGAAGGAGATCAGCTACATCCACGCCGAGGGCATGCCCGCCGCCGAGATGAAGCACGGGCCGATCGCCTTGGTAGACGACGAGACGCCGCTGGTGGTGTTCGCGCTGAAAGACCACCTCTACGAAAAGATATTGGGCAACGTGTCCGAAGTGCGCGCTCGAGCGGGGCGTGTGCTCGCAATCGCAACGCTGGGAGACGAAGCGGTTCCGCAGGTTACCGAGGACGTGCTGTGGGTACCCCCCTGCCCTGCCACGATCGCGCCGATGGTGGCGGCCATCCCCGCTCAGCTGTTCGCCTATCACACGGCGGTCTACTGCGGTAACGACGTGGATCAGCCGAGGAACCTGGCGAAAAGCGTCACGGTCGAGTGATGCAAGCCAATCCAGCTCCAACCACCCTGGTCGATCTGCACTCCCACGTGCTCCCGGAGCTTGACGACGGCGCGGAGGACACAGAGATGACCCTCGCGATGCTGCGGCTGTCCGCAGAGCGCGGCGTCACCGCCATCGTGGCAACCCCGCACTCGCAGATCGTCGCCGACCATGGCGGACTCGGTGTGTTCAACGAGCGTTTCGGCCGGACCCGCGCCCTGATGGACGAGCACAGCATCCCAATCGAGTTGCTTCGTGGAATGGAGGTGCGGCTGCTACCCAACGTCCCGGATCTGCTTAGCGCCGGGGCATACCTCACGCTGAATGACACGAGCACTGTGTTGGTCGAGTTCGACTACACGCAGTGGGCGACCTACTCTGAAAAGGTGTTGTTCGACATCGCCGTGAGTGGTTACGCGCCGCTCCTCGCACACGTGGAGCGCATCGTCCCACTGCAAGAGCAACCGGAGCGGGTGCGGCAGTTCGTGGAGACCGGCTACCACACGCAGATCACCGCGATGAGCCTGTTGGGCGGGTTCGGGCCCAAAGCGCAAGAGACGGCGCTGACGCTCCTCCGCTGGGGCGTTGTGCATGCCGTCGCATCCGACATGCACCGGGCCACGGGCAATCGCCAGCCGATGCCTGAGGGCACGCTCGACCGTCTGACGGAGATCGTGGGTGAGGATGCAGCACACGTGCTGCTGTACACGAATCCGGCTGCCCTCGTCGGAGGGGAGCCGGTCTCCCCAGTCGATCCCCGGCCTGCGAAGCGAAGAAGGTGGGGGTTCCTGCCCTTCTAGGTGGTCAAGTCCCGATTTCGCGGCGCTCGAATATCGTGACGCCCGGCCACGCGGCGGCACGAGTGAACAGGAAGGGGTCTTGCCCGGCCGCCGCCTCGAACAACGCCGGCGAGTCCAGCGCCTCCCAGTGGTATATCAATAGGTAGTCGGTTTCGCGCAGCTCCATGATGTCGTAGAGCCGCAGGCTGTTGACGCGTCCAAACCATCCCATGTGCCGGATCTCGCGGATCGTTCGCCAATCCGGAGCTCCTTCGTCGTTCCACCCTCCCATGATCGGTCGGCCGCTGCGCTCCGGCACCCACCAGGTGTGCCAGTTGCGGAATCCAACGGAGAGAATCCGGGCGGACTCGGGTGTTTCCTCCCGGAGCCACTGTATAGCCTGCTCGACCGGGGCTGTGGTCAGCGTCGGGGAGAGCCGCGCCTGCGCCCGTCGCGAATCCTGTACGGGTATCACGAGCAGGGCCAGCATGCCCGCGGTGATCGCCACCTGGACGGCGCGGCTGATCAGGACCCGGCGCCCATCGGCAAGACGGGTGATATCCATAGCGATGGAACCGAGGAAGACTGCAGCGAGGACCGACATCAGCGGGGCCATGAAGACGGTGAATCGCGCCACATCGAGCCCCGAGAAGGGGTAGTAGTTCAACAGCGGCATCGCGTTCTCGCCGAAAGCGATCCACGTGAGGACGAATAGCATGAGTGCAGGCCCGATAAGACGGTCGCGGGAGACGAACGCATAGATGATGCCCGCGATGGCTAGCGGCACCTGGATCAGGCCGATGTAGGACGGATAGGCCTCGCGGCCGATGAAGGAACGCTCCATCGCCCTGCGGCGCATCTCCTCAACGTCCACGCGCCAGTTGCCTGGCACTTCGCGCTCGAAGCCAACGCCCGTGACGTGGACCAAGAACGCAATCATCCACACGCCGGCGACGGCTGTGACGGTCGCGGCGCTGTAGGCGATCATGCGGGCGGTCTGCCGGCGGGGGTACGGCTTGGCGAGTAGGTGATACAGCGCCCAGGGCACCATGGCCACGGCGATGCCGAAGCCGGTCATATGGTGCGCCAGAAGCGATAGCCCGAAAAGAATCCCCGAAGCTATGGACGCTTGCCGGCTGCCGGTGCGGATGGCCCGCTCGAGAAGGGCCAACCCGGCGATCGAGAACGGTATGGCAACCACAGTGGAGAACCAGCCGAAGATGCCCAGGGAGACGAACAGGGAGTAGGAGAGGAGCGATAGGACTCCGGCCCACAGCGCGATGGCCTTGTGTACCTGGTACTCGAGGGCGAGCGCGTAGACCGACAGCCCCAGGCCGATCAGAGCCAGCACAGTCGCTATGCGGTACGAGATCTCGATGGGGATGGGCGATAGCGCCGAGATGATAGCGATGATGCCGTAGGCCACCGGTGGGTAGGCCTGCACGTAGGGCCAGCCTCCGTACCAATAGCGGTCCATCCAGAGGGCGCTGAGATCGCCGGTGAGGCCCTGCTCTAGCACCCAGGCCATGTGCAGGAAGGTCGGCGTATCCACGCCGGGGGGGCTGCCACGGGCGAACATGGGCCACAGGAGTGCTATTGTGACGGCGGTGTACACGGCGGCAGCCACGCCGTGGCTGCGAACGACCGGGCTCAGGGCCGCAACCCAGGCGCACGGGCGAAGCCCTGTGAGGCGGTGCAGCACCACGCCAAGGCTGCGGAGCATCGCCGTGCAGAGGATAGTTGCCCACCGCGACGCACGGCTCATCCTGATGCACCGGTTACGGCGCGCATGTGCTCCACGACCGCTCGGAGTCCATCGGCGACTGCGGTGGCAGGCGCCCAACCGGTGGTCTCGGTAAGCAGCGTTGCGTCTAGCGTGATGGCCCGTACGTCACCCGGACGTTCGGCGGCACGGATGCGCTCACCCGCATGGCCGGTGAGCGATGCCAGCTCGGCGACGATCTGGTTGACGGAGGTCGGGATCCCCGTGCCGACATTGAACGCGCCGGGTATCCGGCGCTTCGCCGCGATCATGTTAGCTTCGACCACGTCGGCCACATAAACGAAATCCCGCGTTTGCTCTCCGTCTCCGAACACGGTCGGCTGCTCGCCACGGAGCATCTTGCGGGTGACGATGGCGATGACGCCGGCCTCGCCCAGTGCGGACTGGCGTGGTCCGTAGACGTTGGCGTAGCGCAGGATGGTCGAGGCCAGTCCCCAGGTCTGGCGGTACACGTGGAGATAGGCCTCCACCGATGCCTTCGCCGCCCCGTACGGAGACAGCGGCCTGATCAGCATGTCCTCGCCGGCCGGCACGCGTGCAGGCTCACCGTACAGGGCCCCACCGGTGGAAGCAAATGTAACGTGCTCCACGCCATGCCGCCTGCATGCCTCGAGCAGGATCAGCGAGCCGATGATGTTGGCGGTCGCGTCAGCAACCGGGTCCCGGGCCGACTCGGAAACGCTAATCTGGGCGGCATGGTGATTCACGAGCTGCGGCCTGAACTCGGCGAATACACGGTCCACCGCCTGAGGATCGAGGATATCGACGTGGTGGAAAGCCGCGTCTCCGACGAGATTGCCTGCATCGCCCGTGACAAGCGAGTCGATGACGGCCACCCGGTACCCACCAGCGACCATCGCATCGACAATGTGCGAGCCGATGAACCCTGCACCGCCGGTCACGAGAACGCGCGTGGGATCAGCCACGGTTCCCGGGCTCGATACGCCGCCGCTGGCGCCTCTGGGCACCGCGTGAGGTGCCTTGGTTCTCGGCGGCGGCCTGGGTCTCATCCTCTTGGCGGACCTCACGACTGCGCCGGTGGTTCAGCACGAGAAGCCCCACCGCAGCCGTGATCAGCACGACACCGACAATCTGCGCCGTTGGCACCGCGCCGAACTTCCAGTTGCCGATCCGCAGGAACTCAAGTACGAATCGCTCGGCGGGATACCAGATGAAGTAGAGGAGCAGTAAATCTCCGGTTCTCAAACGATGGGCGAGCCGGCGGGCGACGAGCAGCAGCACCGCCACTCCCGCCAGGCTGAGCAACGACTCGTAGAAGAACAGTGGGTGAAAGCGAGTGGCATCGATATATTCGGCCGGGCGGAAGGCTACATTGATCGGAATGCCCCACGGCAAGTCCGTGGGGGGCCCGAACAACTCCTGGTTGAAGAGATTGCCCCAGCGTCCGATGCCCTGCCCCAGCAAGAAAGCGGGCGCCCCGATGTCGAGCCAGCGCAGGTACCCGATCGGTTTTGGCCCGCGGCGCTTGTTGCGTGCTTGGCTGTTGATCCACCAGACGTACAGGACGAGCCCGAGTGCGGCTCCGGCGATGGCCCCGAAAATACCGATGCCGCCGTTCCAGATCGCTATGATCTCGCCGGGATTCTGCCGGTAGTACGGCCACTGATCCTGATCGAAAACGTGGTAGAGCCGAGCCCCAACCAACGCCATCATGGAGCCCACCACAGCGATATTTACGACGTGCGTGGGGTCTTCCTGCAAGCGCTTCGCCTCACGCTGGGCGAGGACGACGCCCGCCAGGAGACCGCTGAGGATCAACAGTGAATAGAAGCGTATCTCCAACGGACCGACGGTGATCTGCTGGAACGAGATGTCGAATGTCATGGGCTCGCCCTTACGCCTGGTGGCTCAGGTGGGTATAAGAGAGGCCACACACGCGGGAGCTCTCGGACTGCTCACGGCCGCCATTATACGGTTCGCACCGGTCTCGCTCCCACCTTGGGAGGGTGCATTTCGCGACAACTAAACGGCCCGCCGAGCAGGGCGGGCCGTGGTGCGGTTGCGCGATCTGGTCAGGAGTCTTTGCCGAGGCGATACATCCTAGTGCCGCAAGAAGGGCACTTACCCTCCGTCGCAGGCCTACCATTTTTCATCGTGACTGTCTTGGCCTCTCCGATCTGACGTTCCTGGCGGCATTTCATACAATAGCCTTTCACGGGGGATCCTCCGAACATCGATTTAAAGGGGGGGCGATGGCTGGGGCTGTGCCTGCGGCCATGCTACGAGGGAGGCCCATCCTCCGTCAATACAGAGTCGGTGGAGTTTGGCGAGCTCCACCTCGATTTCTACTGATTCCGTAAAAATACACAGAGTATACGTATACGTACGTATAAATTCGTTGATCAATGGCTTGAAACAGCAAGCC
>CAZQVD010000020.1:0-7337 GCA_964596665.1 uncultured Dehalococcoidia bacterium | reverse complement strand
GCAGCCGCTCATCGCAGGGTTTTTGACACGGACCATGCCCCGCCATATAGTTGCGGCTCAGTTCCCTGAAGCCCACGCGAGGTGGCCACTGTGGGCGTGCTCTCTTCCCAGCAGATTCGTGCTCTGATAGCCAGCTATCCCCCGTTGATTGACGGCTATCTCGATCTGGAAGAACAACTGCAAGCCAACGGCTTCGATATGACGCTCGACTCCCTGTCCACGTTCGCCGGCGCGGGCCGCATCGGACGCACCAACGCCGACCGTGTGCTCGCCGAAACACAGGACCTCGCGTTCGATGCCCGTGGCGAGGTGGTGCTGGCCCCGGGGGCCTACGTCGCACGGCTCACCGAAACGGTGCACCTGCCCAAGGGCATCATGGCGATCGCCAAGCCACGCCCGAGCATGCTGCGCAACGGCGTGGCAGTGCATAACGCGGTGTGGGATGCGGGGTACAAGGGGCGCTCGCAGGTGCAAGTCGTCGTCTACAACCCGGCGGGCTTCACCCTCGCGCAAGGCTCCAGGATCGTGCAGATGGTGTTCATGACGCTGGACAGCGATACCGACAACCCCTACGCCGGCCGCTACCAGGGCGAAGCCATGCGGGCCGGTGCGGAGGATTCGCGTTGACCAACGGGGGGCCGGTGCCGGATGTCGTCATCGTCGGCGGAGGGGTCATCGGCTGCAGCGTGGCGTACTTCCTTGCCGTGGAGCACAACGTCCGCTGTCTGATCATCGAGCGCAATGCGATCGCCAGCGAGGCATCCGGCGGAGCAGCCGGTGAGCTGGCCGCAGTGACCCGCCACCGGTTCTCGTCATCGTATACGCGCTTCTTGCTGCACGGGATCGAGCTCCACTCCCGCATCGCCCCTGCTCTGCTCGAAGAATCCGGCATCGACTATCTGCTCAGCGACGTCCCCGTGATACGCCCTGCCTTCGACCAGGCCGAGGCGGACGAGCTTCACGCGCAGATCTCGTGGCAACGAGGCCTCGGCATGCAAGTGGAGTGGCTAGACGCCATGCAGGTGCGCGCGCTGGGCAGCTGGCTCAGCCCCGATGCGATCGGCGCCGCGTACCGGGTGGAGAAGCAGCTCGAAGCCTATCCGTTCGCGCTGGCCATGGCTCAGGCAGCGGAGCGACATGGCGTCGAGATACGCACTGGCGAGGTGACCGGCATCATCTGCGAGGGTGGCCGTGCAGGCGGCGTGCGTCTGGGGCGCGAGGAGGTTCGCGCCCAATCGGTCGTTGTGGCCAACGGCCCGTGGTCGCAGTTCACCGGGGAGTGGCTGGGCCTCAACATACCGGTCATCCCACTGCGCGGGCAGATTGTCCACCTGCGCCCTCCGGAGGGTATGGCCATGCCCACGCATGCGATATTCCACGAGTGGGGCTACGTGCTGCCCAAGGCTGGGGGCGACCTGCTCGTTGGCACGACGCAGGAGGAGGCAGGCTTCGACCGCCAGCCTACGCGGGCGGCGCAGGACCAGATATTGGAGGGCGTCGTGAAGCTGGCACCTGCCGTGCTCGACGCGCCCATCGTTGACCTGACCGCATGCCTGCGCCCGCACACCAGGGACCAGCTTCCGTTGATTGGCGCGGTGCCGGGGTGGGAGTCGTTGTATCTGGCCACGGGCCACAGCTTCAAGGGAATCACCCTGGCGCTGACGACCGGCCGCGAGCTGGCGCAGCTCATCGTCACCGGGAGCACCGGTTTCCCAATCGACGAGTTCTCGCCTGCCCGGCTGGTTACGAGACGGTAGCGATGATGGATCCAACCGGGCTGACCACGGCTACCGCCTGGGATCTGGCGGAGCTGATCCGCACCAAGCAGGTCTCACCGGTGGACGTGGTGGCCCACTTCCTCGATCGCGTTCAGGCGTTCGATGGGGAGCTCAACGCGTTCATCACGGTGTCAGGAGACGAGGCGATGACCGAGGCTCATCTCGCCGAGCGCGCGGTGCTGGCGGGTGAGCCGCTGGGCTCGATGCACGGCGTCCCCATCGGGATCAAGGATATGAGCGCGACCAAGGGCATCAGAACGACGTACGGCTCGCTGCTGCAGCAGAACAACGTGCCCGACCAGGATTCGATCCCCGTGGAGCGCATCCGCACAGCCGGAGCCATCGTCGTGGGCAAGACAAACACGCCGGAATTCGGTTGGAAGGCCACCACCGAGAACATGCTGACTGGTGCGTGCCACAATCCTTGGGATCTGGCCCGCACGTCCGGTGGGTCGAGCGGCGGCTCGGCGGCGGCGGTGGCCGCCCGCCTCGTGCCGTTCGCCGCGGGCGGGGACGGTGGCGGATCAGTGCGGATCCCCGCTAGCTTCTGCGGCACCTACGGCATCAAGCCCACGGGTGGAAGGATCCCGAACGCCTACTCGGAAACCGGCGGCTGGCTCGTGCTCGACCAGAATGGGCCGTTGACGAACACGGTGCGCGACGCCGCGCTGCTACTGAGCGCCATGAGCGGCCATGACCCACGCGATCCGCGCAGCATCCCGGCGCCCGCGCCCGATTTCTTGGCCATGGTGGACGAGGCGTCGGTTGCGGGACTCCGGATCGGATGGAGTCCCGCCATGGACGGAGTGCCGGTGGACGAAGATGTTGCCGCGCTCACGGCACAGGCAGCGCTGGCCTTCGAGGCTCTGGGGGCGAGCGTGGTCGAAGAGACACCCGATGTGTCCACCGAGCGGACCATGGAGTTGTGGGGGACCATCTTCCTCGTGGACTACGCCGTAGCCCTCGGCCCTGCTATCAGGGCCGGCTTTGGCTCGACCTTGCCATTGAAGCTCGTGGAGTGGATCCGCGAGGCGATGGAGTTCCCCGCGACGCGACTGGCGGCCGCGCTGCGGGACCGCGAGTTGCACCGCGCCCGATTCGCTCGGTTCTTCGAGCGCTGCGATCTGTTGGTCACGCCAACGATGGCGACCGCCGCCTTCCCGATCGACCGGCATCCGTCCTTGATTGGAGGACGCGCCGTGGACCCGCTGTCGGGGTTCACTCCCTTCTGCTTCCACGCCAACGTCGCAGGGTTGCCCGCGGCGAGTGTCCCGTGCGGCTTCACCTCCGATGGGTTGCCGGTGGGACTGCAAATCATGGGCGCGTGGGGGGACGAAGAGGCCGTTCTCGCCGCTTCCGCCGCGTTCGAGCAGGTCAGGCCGTGGGTAGACCACCGGCCTCCCCGATTCGCATAGGCGACTCTGGCTGTTGACGAGGGTTACTTGTTGGCCTACTTTAGGTGCGCTGGCACACGGAGCATCGGGAGGGAGAGCACCATGAAGCTCAATCACACCATCGTTCCATCGAAGGACAAGGTGGCCTCGGCGCAGTGGTTCGCTCGGATCATGGGCCTGGAGTACGAGGGGCTCGGTGCGGGCCACTTCGCCCCGGTGCGGATCAACGATCAGCTGGTGCTCGACTTCGACGAGAACCCTCACATGGCGCACCACCACTATGCGTTCCACGTCGACGACGCCGAGTTCGAGGCGATCTTCGGGCGGGTCAAGGCCGAGGGTATCTCCTACGGTAGCGGGCCCGCCGAGGAGAAGGGGAACATGCAGATTAACACGCGAGGCGGCGGGCGAGGCGTGTATTTCTACGACCCCAACGGACACAGCATCGAGCTGTTGACCGTCGCCTAGCAGCGGCGGGCTGATCGCACGAACGAAAGAGGCCCTGGCGACGCCCGGGCCTCTCACGTCCTTGCTCGAGATGTTCAATAGTCGAGTGCTGGCGCTTCGGGTGCGGTCTGCGCCGACAAACCGTCCGACCCGGCCGGGATCTCGCCCGAGGTGACGGTAATCGTGCCCAGCATCGTTGGGTGGACCGTGCAGAAGTAGGCGAAGTCGCCTTCTTGGCTGATCGTGAAACCGAACGAGTCGCCCTGTTGGAGTCTCCCGCTGTCCCAGTCTCCCGTAAGTGCGTCAGGGGCCCCCGCCGTCGTGGTGTGCGGGGCGTCGTCGCGATTGGTCCACTCGAGCCGAGTGCCCACGGCGACGGTCAGCGGGGGAAGCGTGAAGTTGACAATATCCAGCGCTCGCGCCGAGCCGTCCGCGGGGGCGCTCTGCGCACGGGCAGAGGTTGGCGGCGGCGGCGCGGCAGTGGCGGTAGGACTCGGAGACGGCGGGATCGCGGTGGCCGTGGGGTCTGGACCGCCACAGGCTGTGGTGAGCCATAGGACAAGGGAAACAACCAAGAGAAGTACGGCTCGCCTATGCATGCGCACCTCCTACGTCTCTAGAGGGGCCGCACCGGCACTAGCCTAGTGCGGTCCGGATGCTCCTCGACCCAGCCCAGTGGGCTTGCTCCTCAACCACACCACAACGTCCGCGGAGAGCACTCGGTACTACGGAGCGACGCGGTCGGTGGTTTCAAGCCTACTCGATGTTGGCAGCGAGGATCGCCTGACCATCGGCTGAACGAGGGCCGAAGGAGAGTCGAACTACACCGAGAACGCGGGCTGATTGTGTTGCTGGCGGCGTAGATTCACAAGGGTAACAATATATTGAGCGACCTTAAGATACCTGCCTCGCCATGGAAGGCCTCTACTTGAACAACTTCCGCATTGCCTTAATAAACCAGACGCCCCAGACTCAAGATGAGTCTGGGGCGTCTGAATCGTGTTCCTGGTGGAAACGGGGGAGACCTCGTCTCCCCGTCCGGGGGACATGAGGTCTGCGGGGCTAGCGCTAGCACTAGCCCCGGTAGCTGCTGTTGCGCGCCACCTTGCCGGGATACGCTCCCGTGTGCTCCCCGGCCTCGATCAACACCTCGCCGTTGACGATGGTGTACCCGACACCTGTGGCCAGCTGCTTGACCCGCATGGCGCCAGCGGGAAGGTCCGTGACGTTCTCCTTGGGCTGCGCGCCGACGGTATCGGGGTCGAAGACGACGAGATCCGCCGCCATGCCGGGGCGAATCATGCCGCGGTCGTACATGCCGAACAGCGAGGCCGGCACGAAGGTGAGCTTGCGGACGGCCTCTTCCAGCGTGAGCACCTGTTTCTCGCGCACCCAGTGTCCCAGCAGGTGGGTGGTGTAGCCGTAGTTGGCATTGAACTGGACGTGGGCGCCGCCGTCAGAAAGACCCGGGAGCGTGTAGGGGCTCTTGAGCATCTCACCAACGGGGAACTCGTCGTCATTGGAGATGCGCGAGCCGAAGGTGGTCTCGAACTCCTCCTCAAGCGTGAGGTCGAGGAAGGCGTCGATCATCTCTTTGCCCTGCTCGCGGGCGATGTCCTTGATGCTCTTGCCTTCCATGGCCGCATTCTTCTCGCTGGCGGGCTCGGCCACGAAGATCATGTCCATCTGGCGCTCGATCGCGTTGGTGGGAATGCCCACGCCGTCCACTGCTTCGGCACTCAGCCGCGCGCGGAGCGCGCGGTCGCTGAAGGCCGCGGTTTTGTTGGCGATGGAGCTGGTCATGATGGGCGCCCAGGTTGGGAAACGATCGAACGCCTGAGCGTTCTGCATGGTGAACAGGCTGGGCGTGGCGCTGGGGTTCAGGAACGGATACACACGTAGGCCACGGTTCGCGGAGGCCTCGGCGATGGCCAGGTGCTCGTGCCAGTAGTCGGGGCGCTCCGGGCGATGGCGGATCTGGTTGTAGACGACGGGCCGTCCGCTGATCTCGGCCAGCGCGCTGCAGAGGCCTTCTTCCACCTCCAGCGGACCGGACGCACCGGATTGCAGGATGCCGGTGCCGATCTCGCCGAGGGTCGCGGCCAACTCGAGTATCTCTTCGGTCGTCGCCAGCGCGCTGGGTAGGATGCGGCCCTCCAGGTCGAAGTGCCCCGGGTTGCGGTTGAACGAGAGGCCCAGTGCACCCGCGGCCATACTCTCGCGAATCACCGCCTTCATGCCTTCGAGCTCCTCGGGCGTCGGCGCACGGTCCTGCGACGCCTCGCCCATCACGTAACGGCGCACCGGGGAGTGGCCGATCAGTGAGCCGACATTGACACCGAGTCGCTGGTCGAGCACGTCGAAGTAGTCGCCGAGGCTCTCCCATCGCCAGTCGATACCCGCTTGGAGCGTCTCCATGGGGATCGCCTCGACGCGGGCGAGCATGCTGGCGAGCACGTACTCATCACCGCGCCGGACGGGCGCAAGCGCCAGTGAGCAGTTGCCGTTGATGATGGTGGTGGAGCCGTGGTAGCAGGAGAAGGTGGCAAGCGGATCCCAGGTGACCTGGGCGTCGAAGTGGCAGTGATTGTCGATGAACCCGGGCGCCAGCACTCGCCCGCCGGCGTCGATTGTTCGGCGCGCGACACCGGTGAGCTTACCGGTGTCCACAATCTTGCCGCCAGTGACGCCCACGTCACCATGGAACGATGGCATGCCGGAGCCGTCGATCACGCGGGCGTTACGTATAACGAGGTCGTATGCCATAGCTGAGCCTCCCGCCACGCGAAGGTGGCCGATCTGCACCGATGTTACGACGATGGACTGACCATATGCCTAACGCGTGGGAAGTGCCAACTCCGCAATGCCCGTGCGGTGTAACATCCTCGAGGTCCCAACGCCACGACGCTCAGCATCCTAGAGGACGCTACTCCATGCAGATCGGATTGCATTTCCCATCCTCCACCATCGGCCCGGACCCGGGCGCCATCCGCGATTTCGCACAGACCGCCGAGGGGCTCGGGTACGACCATCTCGCCACGTTCGAGCACGTGGTGGCCGCGCCTCCAGTGAATGAGCCGGGGCATCCGCAGCACCAGGCCGATACGCCGTATCACGAGGCGTTCGTGCTGTTCGGGTTCCTGGCGGCGTGCACGTCGCGGATCGGGCTGTCGACGTCGATCGTAGTGCTGCCGCAGCGCCAGGCAGCGCTGGCGGCGAAGCAGGTGGCGGAGGTGGACATCCTCTCCGGCGGCCGCATGCGGCTCGGCGTGGGCATAGGGCGAGTCCCGGGCGAGTACCAGGCCATGGGCCAGGCGTTCGGCGACCGCGGACGGCGGCTCGAAGAGCAGATCCAGGTGATGCGGGCGCTGTGGACACAGGATCACGTGCACATCCACGGCAAGTGGCACGATCTGCACGAGGTGGGCCTGGCCATGCTGCCCGTGCAACAACCGATACCCATCTGGATAGGCGGCAGCAGCGATCGGGTGCTCGACCGAATCGGGCGGCTAGGCGATGGCTGGATCACGTCGTCGAACACGGATCGGCTCACGGAGCAACTTTCGACGATCCGCGCCGCGGCAGCGGCCGCGGGGCGCGACCCGAACGCCATCGGCATCGAGGGCCGCATCGGACTCGCCGGCCGCTCGCCGGAGCAGCGGACCAAAGAACTGTGCTGGTGGGAGGAGCAGGGGGCAACGCACGTGACGGTGTCGGG
>CAZQVD010000019.1:8092-20918 GCA_964596665.1 uncultured Dehalococcoidia bacterium | reverse complement strand
CGAGAGCCGGCCATCCTGGCCCCACACCGCGGTGGCGTTCTGTGGCTCGACGTACCCCTGGTGGGCGCGGGTGATGCGGTACTCGCGCTCGAGCACGAACTCCGCCGACGCGAATCCCGCGTCCACGTCGCCGAACTCGTGCTCGTCGTGCTGGACGACGTTCCCGTGTGGTCTTGTGGACTCCTGCACCTCCGGCGCATCCGGTGCCAGCGCTTCCTCGATGGTCAGGACGGGGGGCAGAGGCTCGTAGCTGACGTCGATGAGGCGCAAGGCCTGTTCGGCGGTGTTGCGATCGACGGCGGCCACGGCGGCGACCGGGTGACCCCTGAAGACGACTCTGGTGCTCGCCATCAAGCGCTCCGTGGGCGAGGGGGCATCCGGATCCGCGCTGGGGGAGAAGTCGGCGGCGGTGAGGACGGCGAGGACGCCGGGCGCCGATGCCGCGCGGCTCGTGTCGATGCCGAGGATTCGGGCGTGGGCGTGTGGGCTTCTAAGCACGGCTCCGTGCACGAGACCCGGCAAAGCCACGTCGGCGCCGTAGACGGCGCGCCCGAGCACCTTGTCCATGCCGTCATGCCGTATCGGGCGCGTGCCGAGGACGCGAAAGCCGTCCGGTGGTCGGCTGACTGTGCTCATGCGGATGCCCAGGCGCTCCTACGTCTAGGAGGCGGCGTCTCGCTTGTCCTTCAGCGCCTGGAGGACGCGCCCCGGGTTCATGGGGGTCTGGTACATGCGCATGCCGATGGCGTCGTGGATCGCGTTGGCGATAGCGGGGGCGGGCGGCACGATGCCGGTCTCGCCGATCCCGCGGACACCGAATGGATGGTTGCCGTTGGGCACTTCCACGATGATGGTTTCGATCATGGGCAGATCCAGTGCGGTGGGCATGCGGTAATCGAGGAAGCTGGAGTTCTGCATGACGCCGTCGGGACTGGTGTAGTACTCCTCGTTGAGCGCCCACCCGACGCCCTGGGCCGCTCCTCCCTGCATCTGGCCCTCGACGTAGGCCGGGTGAACGGCCTTCCCTGCGTCCTGGACGGCGGTGTAGCGCAGGATGGAGGCTTTGCCCGTGTCGGGGTCGACCTCCACGTCCACCAGGTGGCAGGCGAAACTTCCACCCCCGCTGCCACGCATGTTGACGGTCCCGGTGACTGCGATGGCCTCGTCGGCGCGCTCGAGCTTCGCTGCGGCCTCCTTGAACGTCAGCCGCTGCTCGGGCGCCTTCTTGTTGGTGAACGCGCCGTCGGCGAATTCCACGCTATCGGCGTCGGTCTCCCAGAGTGCGGCGGCCCGCGCCTTCAGCTCGTCGACGATGAGCCCGGCGGCCTTGATGATGGCGGCCCCGGTCGCATAGGTGGTGCGGCTGCCTGCAGTGATGTCGTTGAACCCCACGCTATCGGTATCACCGATGGAGACGTTCACGTCGCTCGCAGCGATGCCGAGCGCTTCGGCGGCCTGCATGCCGAGGCTGACACGCGAGCCGTTGAGGTCGGCGTTCCCTTCGAGGATCGCGACGACACCATCGTTGTTGACGCTCATGTTGACCGAGGAACGATTGCCGATCCCGGCCCAGAAGCCCGATGCCATTCCACGGCCGCGCAGCTTGCCGTCCGGGCTAACAGGCTCGAGCTTGGAGTTGTAGTGCTCGGAGTCCTTGAGCGTCTGCAGAACCTGCTTCAGGCCGATGCGCGGGTAGACCGGGCCGTCGGCTCGTCGGTCGCCTTCCTCCACCGCGTTGAGCAAATGGAAGTCGATGGAGCTCATGCCGATCTGCTCACACAGCTCGCTCACGAGAGACTCGGTGGCGAAGGTGGCCTGTGGTGAGCCGGGTGCGCGGTAGGCAGCGGTCTTCGACATGTTCGTAACCACGTCGTAGGCGTCGATGCGCACGTTGGGTATCTTGTAGCTGGCCAGGATGCAGGTCGTGGCGGCGCCGATGGATGAGCCGGGATACGCCCCCGCACCGTAGCGGATGTCAGCGGCCGCGGCCGTGATGACGCCGTTCTCGTCCACACCCATCTTCATGGTGACTTGCCCTCCGGGCCCGGGTCCGGTGGCCTCGAAGACCGCCTTGCGCTCCATGACCATCTTCACCGGCTTCCCGCATTTGCGGGAGAGAATAGCGGCGAGGGGCTCGAGGTAGATGTTGTTCTTCCCGCCGAACCCGCCGCCCACTTCAGTGGGCACAACCCGGATGGACGACGCGGGTTTCAGTAGAACCAGCGCGAGGTTGGTGCGGATGGGGAACGAGCCCTGGGAGGTGGTCCAGACGGTGATCCGGTCGTCCTGATCCCAGATCGCGGTTGCGGCCTGCGGCTCGATGTAGCCCTGGTGGGCCCGCGAGATGGTGTAGGTACGTTCGATGACGGTGGCGGAGCTTGCGAAAGCTGCGTCAGGGTCGCCGAACTCGGTGCGGTTGTGAGTGGCGATGTTGGTGTGGGGCACCTTTTCACCGAGGTGCGTCCCGACCAGGTCATCGTGGATGATCTCCGCATCGGCTGCCATGGCATCTTGCAGCGAGATCATCGGCCGCAGCGGTTCATACTCGACCTCGATTAGCTTGAGGGCCTCCTGTGCCGTGTTGATGACGACGGCGGCGACGGCGGCAACGGGGTGGCCCTTGTAGATGGCCTTGGCGCGAGCCATGACACGCTCGCTGGAGAACTTGACGTCGGTGACCTCCTCGCCAAGCTCCAGAGCTTCGCTCTTGGCAGTGGGCATGTCATCGCCGGTCATGACGGCTAGCACGCCGGCCACGGCCTCGGCACGGGAGGGATCGACCTTGAGGATGCGCGCGTGAGCGTGCGGGCTGCGCAGCACCGCGCCGTAGGCGAGGCCGGGCAGCTTGATGTCGGCGCCGAACAGAGCACGGCCGATCACCTTATCGACGCCGTCCGGCCTGATAGGCCGCGTACCGAGGACGCTGAATCGCTCCGCGCTCTCGGCTGATCCGGTTGGGGTGGACGTGGCCATGTTAATCAACTCCTGGGGTATGGCGGGGCTATCGGGCTTGCATCTCCGCCGCCTTCTGGACGGCGCGGACCACTTTATCGTAGCCGGTGCATCGGCAGAGGTTACCGGCGAGCCACTGTCGGATCATCTGCTCGTCGGGGTGCGGCTCCTGATCGAGAAGCCCCTTGGCGGCGATCAGCAGTCCCGGCGTGCAGATTCCGCACTGGAGCGCCGCCTCTTCGAGGAACGCCTGCTGCAGCACGTGGAGCCCGCCCGGCGGGGCGAGGCCCTCGATGGTGTCGATTGTGCGGCCGTCGGCCTCGGCGCCGAGTACGAGACAAGAGTCGACGATCCGTCCGTCGAGGGAGACCGTGCAGGCGCCGCAGTTACCGTCGTTGCAGCCTTCCTTGGTGCCGGTGATGCCAACGACGTCGCGCAGCGTCTCCAGGAGGCTCTGGTACGGCGCGACCAGGAACTCGGTGGCCTGACCGTTGAGGGTGCACTGGACGTGGACCCGCGGTACTTGTTTCATGGCGTCGGGTTGCGGGGCTTCGGATTGGGTCATGCTATGCGCTTCCTTTTGTCTGTTCCCGCTATCTGTTCCTGGCGGCGCGCTCGGCGGCCTGGGCTAGGGTTCGGCGCGTCAGCACACGGGTGAGCTCACGGCGTTGCTCGATCGTGCCACGCATATCCTCGATGGGGGAAGAAGCGTCCGCGGCGAGCTCTCCGGCCTCCCGGAAGCTCTCCTCCGTGGGCGCTTTGCCCACCAGCGATTCGGCGGCCGCGGCAGCGACGATGGGCGTGGGCCCCACGGCGGCGAGCGCTAGCATGGCGGACTCGATGCGGTCGCCCGCGGCGTTTAGCACTAATGATGACGCCACGCCCACAACCGCGATGTCCATCTCGTTGCGTGGGATGAAGCGTTGGTAGGCGGCACCGAAATGTGACGCAGCCGTAGGGACGTCGATGGCCATGAGTACCTCGCCCTGGCGCAGGACGTGGGTGCCGGGCCCGGTACAGAATCTCTCCACGGGAACGGAGTACGTGCCCTCGGTGCCGGTGATGACGGCCGATGCCGAGTGGACGATCAGCGGGCCGATGCCATCGGCGCTGGGCGTGGCGTTGCAGAGGTTGCCGCCGAGGCTGGCCCGGGACTGGATCTGCGTGCCACCGATGACCGAGGCACCGTCGATGATGCCGGGGTACGCCTTGGCGATGGCGTCATCTTCGTAGAGCCGGTAGCAGGGCAACGCGGCGCCGATGTGCAGGCCGTCGCCGTCGAGCCGCAGCTCCATCACCTCGGGTATGCGCTTGAGGTCCACGATCGCGTCAAGCTCGTACCGCCCGCCGCGCAGCTGCACCAGCAGGTCGGTTCCACCCGCAAAGGCGCGCGCCCGATCGCCGTGGCGCGCGAGCGCCGATATCGCTTCCGTCAGGTTGCGTGCGGGGAGGTACTCGAAAGGATGCAAACCAGGCTCCTGGCGCTCGGTGAGGACGTGGCCGTGATGTGGCGGCGCCCATTATCTCCGAACGCCGTGACCGCCGCAAACGGCGCCCGTGCGCAGGCCAGGAAAGTGGAGCCCTCGCCTAGGTCGGGAAAGCGGATACGGCGGCGTTAACGGCGACCTGGACCGTTTCGCCGATCGGCGCTGGGATGTGCAACCCCATGACAGCGGAGAGCGTTATGCCAGATGGTAGACGTAGGCGCACGAGCTTGTAGATGCCACGAAACTCCAGCCCAACCACCTCGGCGGAGACCGAAGGTCCCGAATCGGGGTGCAGCCGGATCGACTCGGGCCGCACGGCGATCTTGACGGGGCCCGGAGCCGTGTCAGGGTCGGCGAGAGCGAGCCTGCCGAGCTCGCTGGTCACATACCCGCTGTCGGCGATGCCATCGAGTATGTTCTCCTCGCCTAAGAACATGGCGACGGAGAGCGACGCAGGGTTGAGGTAGACTTGCTCCGCGGTGCCGGTCTGCACGATGGTTGAGTCGAGCATGATGCCCACGTGGTCCGCCAGGCCGAATGCCTCGTCCTGGTCGTGGGTGACGAATATGGCGGCGGTTCCCGCGTCGCTGAGGATCTGCCGCACCTCGGCACGTACTCTGCCCCGGAGTGCGGCGTCGAGGTTGGAGAAGGGCTCGTCGAGCAGCACCACAGCGGGCTGGGGCGCCAGCGCCCGCGCCAGCGCGACCCGCTGCTGCTGCCCGCCCGATAGCTCGTTGGCCATGCGCTCCCCGATGGCGTCCAGGCCAACCATGTCCAGCACGTCGGCAACGCGCCGATCGCGGTCGGCGCCCTTGTTCAGGCCGAATGCGACGTTGCCTCGGACGCTGAGGTGGGGGAAGAGCGCATAGTCCTGGAACACCATGCCAACTCGCCGCCGCTCCGGCGGAACGAGGGAACCGGCGCCCGCGACCAGCGTGCCGTCAATCTCGATGGTGCCGGCGTCGGGTGCTTCGAATCCGGCGATCATGCGGAGTGCTGTCGTCTTACCGCCGCCGCTGGGACCTAGCAAGGCCATGAGCGCGCCGCGCGGCACATCGAAACTGACGTCCCGTACCGCAGTCGTCGCGCCGAAACGCTTGGTGAGCGCACGACAGCTTACCGCCAGTGCCGACGCGTTCACGGCGACCGACGCGCTTTCCGCTCGGTGATGCAGCGTGAGCATACAGCTACGATACGTCTAAACTAACATGCCTGCAACGTACGTACGAATAAGGCCGCCTATGTGGCTTCGCCAGTTCCCTGCGCCTCGAGATCTAGGTCGATGAGGGCCTGCTTCACTGCCTCCCGCTCGGCTTCGTGGCGGCGGTCCGAGATCGTCCCCGCCCGGCGCCGCGTCTCCAGAAGGACGGCCTGTCGTAGCAGCTCGGCGCGTCGAGTGGGCCCGTCGGCTCCGGAGGCCACGATCACGCCCCTGCGGCGCAGGCCAGCGGCGATCAACGAGAGGAACAGCACAGCCATGAGGGTGGGGAGCAGCACGCGTACGTACCACGTGCCTGAGGCGTTCGTCACGCGATCGAGAAATGTGGGCGTGGGTAGCCCCCTGACGCTGAGCTCGACGAACTCACTGCGTCCGATGTCGGAAGCCTCCATGAGCCTCGTCAGGCGGCCTCGCACGTCGGCGGCGCCCAGGTCGCTCAGCGCAGGCGCCACGGGCCTCGCGTTGTCGTCGGGCACGACGAAATTGAAGGACCGCGCGCCGAATCGCATGGTACGGCTGAGGTCGAGCGAGTCGCCTTCGTAGTTCAGCCGATAGACCAGCCGGAACTCGTGGGGCCCATCCAGCGTCGGCGGGATGGGCGTGGTGAGGGCAACGCCGCGATCCACCTCGAGGATCTGCCCGCCAACCAGGTTGGAGTCCACGGCCAGGTTGTAGGCGCCATGAGGCAGGGCGAAGCGCAACAAATTGAGCATAGCAGGCCCATCCACCTGTTGGTTGGGCACGAGCGTCATGCCGCTATCGTTGCGCACGGTGGCAAGCTCGAACACTTCAACGAGCCGCTCCTGCTTCAGCGCGCCGGTGACGATCACCGAGTAGCTCTCGAACTCAAGCACGTCAGAGTTGCTGGTGGCGTCGTATACGGTCAGGCGCATCGGATCGGCGAGCCCGGCCGAGCTGCGGGCGTCGGAGTAACGCGCGCCCTGATACTCGGCGGACACGAAATACGTTCGGTCAGGTGCTTCGGGGAAGGTGAAGGCGAAGCCACCGCTGGCATCTGGCTGCGTGCTGATCTGCTCGAACGAGGTGACTCCCTCTAGGACGTTGAGCGAGACGATAACGCTGGTTGGGTCGAAGGCCGGATCGTCGGCGCCGTGCACGATGAGGCCCGTGATGGTGACCTCCGTAGCATCTTGGGCCAGGGCTACGCCTGAGAGCGTCATCATGGCGAGGCAGGCGATCGTGGCGCGCAGCCAGCTGCGGGCGCTCACGTCGACTGCCCCCCCGGCGCCTCTGCACTCGTCGCGTCGGCGCCCGATGCCTCGGCCTTCCGCAGCTCGTCTTCCACGCGCTGGGCGACGACGGCGACCGTCTCCTGGACCTCCCGTTGACGGCGGATGAGGTCCGCGGCCGCCAGGCGGGCGGCTTGAAGTTGCTCGCGGTACTCCTCCTCGCTCAGCGTTTTCAAGAAGTATTCCTGCTGCAGTGCACGGATCTCCTCGTAGACGCGGTCGCGCGCGCGCCGGAGGCTCTGGGCCAGCTCGTCAGCTGGGTCGTCGAGCCTGGCCATCGGCGAGCGCCGGAAGAACGGGTAGGCCACGACCACGCAGACGATGGCGGCGAGGAGCGTGATGATGAGGATGGTCATGGCGCAGACGCGCAGCGGTCACCGGAGCGGCCGAGCGCTAGGAAACTCCGCCAGATGCCAGAGGGCCATCCGCCGCTGTGGAGGGCACGTAGGCCGCCGCCTGCTGTCGGGCTGGCCATAGGGCGACGACGGTGCCGAGCACCACGAACGGCCCCGCGAGCCACATCCACCAGACGAGCGGGTTGAGCAGCAGACGGAACGCCGCGGTGCGCCCATCGGGTTGTATCTCGCTGAAGAGCACGTACAGATCCTCCACCGGCGTTGACCGTATCCCCGCCCTGGTGGAGACCATGTTGAAGGAGGGGTACACACCATGCCATGCGCCGAGGGTGTCGACGAAGGTGTCGTCTTGGGTCACCCGCAGGTTGGCCATGCGCTCGGTGCGGTCGGGGTAGGTGGTGGTGTCGACGCTGGTGAACTCGACCGTGTACTTGCCGATGTCGGCGCTTTCTCCCATGGTGAGGAACACGTCGCGCTCCAGGTTGTAGAAAGAGGAGCCGACGATCCCGAAGGCCAACATCACGATAGCCAGGTGCGCCACGTAGCCGCCGTAGCGAGGCCGGTTGGAGGCGAATAGCTGGAGGAACGCCACGGGATAGGCGGCATCCGTGGCTCGGTGGCGGGCGGCGGTCCCACGGCCCCATTCCTGGAGCACGGAGACGGCCGCGAGCGTACTCACGCCCACGGCGATGAGCACAACGGGCTCGCGTGCCCACAGGATGCCGACCAGTGCCGTGATGGCGAGCGTGATCGCGCCGGGCACGATGATGGCGTGCTGAACGGAGCGCCACGTCGCGGTGCGCCAAGGCAGCAGCGGGCCGATCCCCATGAGGAAGATGGTGGCGAGGATCAGCGGCCCATTCACCTGGTTGTAGAACGGCTCGCCGACGGTGATGGTCCGCCCGGTGGTGAGCTCCGAGATCAGTGGGAAGACGACCCCCCAGAGTGTGACGAACGCGATGCCAAGCAACAGGAGGTTGTTGACCAGGAACGCTGACTCGCGCGACAGAGAGGATTCGAGCGCTCGGGTGCTGCGGAGCACCGCGATGCGATAGAAGAACAAGCCGAACGAGCTGAGGATCACGACGGCGAGGAAGAGGAGAAACACCCAGCCGAGGGTGGAGGCTCCGAAGGAGTGCACCGACGGGACCGGCCCACCGCGGTTGATGAAGATGCCGAAGGCACCGAGGGAGAAGCTGATGTTGATCAGGGCGATGTTCCACATCCGGAACATGCCTCGCCGCTTCTGCACCATGATGGAGTGAATGAACGCGGTCAGGCCGAGCCATGGCATGAACGCCGCATTCTCCACCGGGTCCCAGGCCCAGTAGCCGCCCCAGCCAAGGATGGTGTAGGCCCACCAGGCGCCGAGCAGCAGTCCGACCGCGAGAAGCGCCCAGGCGACGATCCCCCAGACGCGGCCAAGGTCCACCCAGTCGTCATCGATGCGGCCCGAGAGCAGCCCGCCGATGCCCAAAGCGAAAGGCACTGAGATCGCGATGAGCCCAACCATGATCAGCGGTGGGTGGAAGAACATACCGGGGTGCGTGAGCAGCGGGTTGATCCCCTGGCCATCGGCCGGCGGGGTCGCGAGAGTCGCGAACGGGTTGGCAAGCAGCAGCAAGACCGTTACGAAGAAGCCGAGGATCAGCATGAGCACACCGTTGGCATACGGACGCTGTGACCCGAGCTTGCGAGGCGCCATTGCCATGGAGAGAGCCGCCATGCCGCTGAGGGCGAATGCGACGAAGAGCAGGGAGCCCTCGTTGCCCGCATAGAACGCCACCCAGGTATAGATGCGTGGCATGGACAGGCTGCTGTGTTGAGCTACGTAGCTGATGCTGAAGTCGTTGTCGAGGAATGCGACCACCAGTGCCAGGGTGGCCAAGCCCAGCGCAAGGGTGGTCAGGTACCCCGCTCGCTGACCGCTGACGACGAGCGCCACGTGGCGCCCACGCACACCCACGAACGAAGCCGTCGCGCTGTACGCCGTCAGGGCGAGTGCGATGATGATTGCCGCCGTGCCTAGATCTCCCATCGCCGTCTCCTCAGCCTCCGCCGCTTCCACGAGCCGGTTCCGTGCCGCCCGATATCTCTTGGTCGACGATACTCAAGTAGGGCTTGAGCTCACGTTCGCTCGGCATCTGCGTGGGCTCCGGCCGGGCGCTGGCTCGCGCGCCGCGGCACAACCCGCGTATCACCAGGAACACTGCGCCCGCTCCGAGCAGCAGAACCAAGGGTGGGATGATCCAGACGGTGAGCGCGAACCCGCGCTTGGGCGGCGAGGCAAGGACTCCTTCTCCATAGGACTCGACCATCAGATTGACGATCTCTTGGTCGGTTTCGTCGGCAAGCAACCGCTCGCGGATGATGCTGCGCATGTCGGCTGCGATGGGAGCGTGGGACTGCTGGATCGTTTGCCCGTCGCAGATGGGACACATGATGTTGACGTAGAGGTGCTGGGCCCTTGCTTCGAGCTCGGGCGGTAGCTCGGTGTGGTCCTGGGCGCGCAAGCCTTCGGGTACGAGCGACGCGCCGAAGAAGGCGGCCACCAACGCCAGAGCAACACCGTGCCACACGATCCCACCGCTTTCGCTATTTAGGCGGACAGTTCACGCGTTGGTCGGAGGCGGGCTGACCACGCAGTCGAAGCAGCTTGAGTGTCCGCTCGCACTCGTGCAACCCGTTGATGGCTTCGAGAGCAGCAACCCGCATGCCTGCGTCGGCTTTCACCAGTGCGGCCAGGGCCCAACGGTCGTCCTCCGTGACAAGACCCTGGAACGCGGGCATCAGGCCTCCGAAGCCTCCAGAGATGGAGGCGAACGCCTCGCCCGGTGTGAGGCTCGTGATGCGGGAGTCTGAGAAGGAGGGCGGTAGCACGGCGACGTTGTACTCGCGGAACTTGTCGGCGACGGTACCGTTCCCTTCACCGGTGAGGCCATGGCACATGGAGCAGTTCTGCACGAAGAGCAGTGCGCCACGGTCGATGCTCGTGCCCGCTGGCAACGGCAAATCCTTCGCCTGGGCCTTGCTCGGCGAAGCGATGAAGCCCCCAGCAATGGGTACGGAGTCGACGGGGGGCTGCAGTCTTGGAGGCTCCTGAGCTTTGTGCGTTTGGTTGTAGTGCATCTCTTGGAAGATGTCGATCGGATAAGCGCCCGTGGACCGGGCGGGATCGCCCGGCTTGCACCCGGCGGCCAGCACCACCATCAGGAGCATGGCGGCGACGAGCCAGATCGTTGTCTTGTTCGACTGCACGAATTGCACGCTGCGTTTCCTCACGGGGACGTTGCCCCGCTTATTCCTCTTCTTCCTTCTTGACCTCTTCGGCGCCCGACGTCGTCAGCACCTTTTCCGCCTGAGCCACGCGGTCGGCGGGACAATCCACCACCAGCCCGATGTAGCCCTCGGTGATGCGCGTGTCATAGAGGCCAAGGCTGCGCTTGGGCAGGCGCGACTCGAACAGGACCCCAAGCACGGTGAATATGATCGCGCCCAGCATGGTGTTCTCATACATGATGATCGTCATGGGCGGGATGCTCAGCAATGGTTTGCCGCCGGTGACGATGGGGTAGGAGATCTGCGTGCCGGCGGTCCACAGCAGGCCGATGCTGAACCCGATCAGCGCGCCCACCAGCGGGAACATGAAGAGACGGTGGTTCGGGTCGTGTTCGCCGAAGGTGCCCTCGGGGAACGGGCTGCCCGAGTAGATATCGAGGTCCTGCGGGGGGAACTCGTTCTTCTTCAGCTCGTCCATGGCATCCGCGACCTGTTGCGGGTCTTGGAAGAGCCCCAGTAGTTTGGCCATCTCCGTCTCCTCTGCGTGATCCGGTCTCGCCTAGTGTTCCTTTACGATTCCAGGCACATCCAGCTTGCCGACCCGAACGCTGTCCGCGAGTACTTGTCCTTCCTTCTCCTCCCAGAGCGGGATGAGGGGGAAGAATTTGCTGAACATCAGGAGCAGGAAAGCGACGAGCGCTATCGATCCGCCCATGACGGTGAATTCGATGGGACTGAACCGGTAGGTGGCGTAGTCGAACGTCATGGGGCCCTTCCGCATGAGCGCGGGCACGATGATGATGAATCGTTCGAGGAACATGCCCACGTTCACGAGCAGGCTCGTCCACAGCATCATCGTGAAGCTGCGCCGTACGCGGCGGAACATCCACAGCGGTACCGGGATCACGTAGGAGCACATGAAGAACACGAGGAACATCCAGCTCCACGGCGGTTCGAACATGCGGAGCATCCAGACGGTGAGCTCCTGCTCCTCTCGTAACCACAGAGCATAGATCAAGTCTAGCCAGAAGAAGAACATCCAGCCCGTAGCCACCACGATCAGCAGGCGTGCAAGGGCGTCGATATGCTCTTCCCAAATGAAATTCTCAAGCTTGTAGAGCTTGCGCATCACGATCATCAGGGTGACCACGGCGCATACGCCGGAGTGCACGGCACCGATGACGAAGTAGGGCGCGAAGACGGTCACGTGCCAGGACGGCACGAGGCTCACGCCGAAGTCCCAGGACACGATGCTGTGCACGGAGACGAACACGGGCAGGATCAGAGCAGACAGCAGGATCCCAGCGAGACCCTGGAGCTTCCACTGCCGTGGATTGCCGTGCCAGCCGAGGGCGAGCGCTCCGTACACGGGGCGCCGCCAGCCGGTGCTGCGGTCGCGAATGATCGCCAGGTCCGGGATGAGCGCGGTGTAGACGAAAAGCGAACTCGACAGCAGATACGTGATGATGGCCGTCGGGTCCCAGATCAATGGCGAGCGAACGTCCGGCCAGATGCCGCGGGCCCAGTCGTAAGGGAAGACCCAGTAGAAGATGCGCCAGGGCCTCCCCGCGTGGATCAGCGGCATGCTGAGCGAACACATGAGGGAGAAAACGGTCATGGTTTCCGCGGCCCGAACCATGGGTCGACGCCATTCCGCTTGGCTCAAGCGCAGGATCGCCGAGATCATGACGCCGGCATGGCTGATGCCGACCCAGAAGACGAAGTTGGTGATGAAGAAGCCCCAGAATACGGGCTGCCGCAGACCGGTCACGCCCAGTCCCTGGTTGATCATGAAGCCGACCGCGCTGAACGTCCCCATCAGGATGACGGCGAGGAACGATGCGATCACGACCCACCGCAGCGGCGTGGTCATGACCGTGCCGAGCAGCTCTTCGTTGATCTGCGCGTCAGTTAATGTTCTGCGGTAATACATATCAGTTGGCCTGCCGGTACTTCCTTAAGGGCGTCAGTGGGACTTCGCGATAACCCGGAGGTATCGGCCGTAGAACTTGCGAACCTTCACGAGCCTCAGACCCTCACCAATCTCCCAGATGGAGATGACGGGGATCAGCTTGCTCACGAGCATGAACAGGAGCAGACATCCGGAGATGGCCCCGACCACGATGAGCACGTCCGGCGGGCCCGGCCACTGGCCGGCAGGGATGGGGTCGAGCACGTGCTGCGTTGGGTCGGCGACCGAGAACGCGGCGACATGCGGGCGGATCTGGTTGATGAGTGCCCCGACGACGAAGCCCGCACCCACGAGTGCCGGGCCCCAGATGC
>CAZQVD010000019.1:4049-8082 GCA_964596665.1 uncultured Dehalococcoidia bacterium | reverse complement strand
GCGGCGGCGCACCGGATTCCATACCAGGGCGATGAGCGGACCGAGGAAGTTCAAGAAGAACGAAACCATCATGGGTCCGCGCCAGGAGTCGAGAATCAGGAACTGGATCAAGGAGCTCTCACCGGGCTGCCGGCCGTACCAGAAGGTGATGAAGCTCGCCCACCAGAAATAGAACCAGAGGAGCGAGAAGGAGAGTAGGGGCTTGGCCAGCGACCAGAACTGCTCAACGGTGAAATACCTGTCGTAGCCTGCCACGCGACGCATGACGTACATGATCACGAGCGTCATGCCTGCGGCGGCCTGCAGCGATGCCACGACCTGTGTGGCGGGCAAGATGGCATCCTTCCACCCGGGCAACAGTCCGGCGTGGAAGTCCGAAATCATGAGCGTCTGGATCAGCGGGTAGAGCAGCAGGTAGAAGGCACCCATGATCAAGGAGCCCATGTACAGCACACGCCACTGCCGCACGTGCCCAACCCAGCCCATGGCCATCCAGCGCACGATGCGCTGGCGGCGGGACGGGGGCAAATGGTCTCTCGCGGCCGCGAGATCGGGCAGCGCCAGCGTCCAGAGTAATCCGATGCCGATGAGCGCGAGCGTTCCGAAGGCCATCATGTTCCATAGGTTGGGCGCCCCCAGGGGGAACTCGAACCAGATGTTCATCCTGCCTTCCAAGGGAGGCAGAGCTGCAAGAGCCGGGATGACCATGAGCACGATGAGCAGGCTCGCCACGGCCATGTTCTCCGTCACCCGAGTGAACGAGCGGCGCCAATTGGCCTTCGCCAAGCGCAGCCCTGCCGAGATGATCGGCATGGCCATGAACGTGGATACCAAGAACGAGATGGTCGCTACGTGGTAACCCCAGTTGCTCCGGTCGTCGAAGCCGTCGGCGAGGCGGATCACGAACCCGACGATTCCCAGCAGGAACAGCGACGCGAGCACTGTGACCCAGCCCCAGTACCGCCGGCCGAGCTCCTGATAGCGTCCCATGACATCTGCCGCCACCTCTTGGTGGGTCGGGATGACGGGGATCTCTTCCTCGCCGTTATGCATCTGTATCGTCAACCTTCTTCAGATAGATGACGCTGGGACTCGTGCCGAGCCCTTCCATGACCCTGAAGTGCCGCTCGTTCTTCGCCAATTCGGCGACCCGGCTCTTGTCGTTGTTGATGTTGCCGAAGGTCATTGCGCCCGTGGGGCAGGATTGCACGCAAGCCGGGTCGAAGGCCCCGTCCTCAACCTCGCCGCCACCACGGGTCGCCCGGCGGATGCGCTGGATGCAGAAGCTGCACTTCTCCATCACCCCGCGGGTGCGTACGGTGACGTCGGGGTTGAGCTGGTTCTGGAGCGACTCAGGCCACACGGGCTCCCAGTAGTTGAAGGACCGGGCGTGGTAGGGACAGTTGTTGCCGCAGTAGCGGGTGCCGACGCAGCGGTTGTAGACCTGGACGTTGAGCCCCTCGTTATTGTGGTAGGTGGCGAAGACGGGACAGACCGGCTCGCACGGCGCGTTGTCGCAGTGCTGGCAGAGGATTGGGATGAAGCGAGCCTTGACGTTGGGGAACTCGGCCAGGCGGTCGTCGCGGACCTGTTTACCCGTCGGCACGTGTTCCCAGTAGCGCTCGACGCGAATCCACTGCATCACGCGACCTTCGTGGAAGGCGGATTCCTCGTTGAACCGCACATTGTTCTCGGATTGGCATGCGATGACGCATGCCTGACACCCCGTGCAGCGATCAAGGTCGATGACCATCGCCCACTTGTGGCTGATAGTGCCGTGGTTGGTGTCTGCGCTTGGTTTCGCCTGTGTAGCCATGATTTTCCTTGTACGCCTGTGCTACGCCCCGTGGCCGCGCTGAATCTCGATGATGTTTTCGTGGGGCAGCTGGATAGCAAGCTCGATGCCTTCAAGCTTCGGCAGGTTCTGCCTTCGATGGGACTTGACTATCCGCACACTGGTCGCTGCCCAGGCGAGAGCCCCCGTTTCCGTGTCTTCCTTGGCGGCAACGATGTCCAGCACATTGGCTCCACGGCCCGACGCGTAGCTGGTGAATTGCTCATGGCCCTGCCCGAGCGGGATCGCTGCGATGCCTGGTGGCGTGGCAGGGTTGACGTAGACGATTGCATCTATGTGACGACCGGTTGACGATTCAACGATGACCACGTCGTCCTGCTTCACGTCGAGCTTCCGCGCGGTGTGAGGATTGAGGTCGACCCAGGTGGTCCAGGCTGCTGTGGTGAGGGGATCGGGTACGGACTGGGCCCACGGGAGGTGAGCGAACTGCCCGGCCCTGATGCCCTGGGATTCGTAGGGTACGAGCATCAGACCGAAGAGGCTCCGACTTGAAGTGCTCGGGAGGACCGGAATGGGAGGCAGCGCTGGGGGTGGTGGCACATCACCGACGTAGGTTTCACCTTTGTCGAACCATCCGCCGCGCTCGAGCACCCGCTTCCAGAACTCCTCAAAGGTGGGCATGCCTGCGACCGAGCCGCGGTTGGCTTCGTGCATGCCAAGTGCGCTAGCACGGACCGCATCACGCATGTTCTCCCAAGGGAGCTCGCTCTCTGCACCGATTGACTTGCCCACGCGCAGAAGCACGTCACCGAAACCAAGGGTATCGTGGAAGCGGTTGATGACCGGCTGCTGGAACCCGACGGTTGAGAATCCGGGGCCAGGGTCCGGGATGTCCGAACCCCACTCCTCGAGTGCTGTGTGGCCGGGCAGGATCAGGTCAGCCATCGCGGTGGTTTCATCGAGGAAAGAGGAGAAGCTGACGATGGTGTCCACGTCCCCCAGGGCGCCCTTGGCGTCGACCTCCTTTGGCAAGCCGTACGCGATGTTTGCGTTCCGGACGAGCACAACCTTGGTTTCACCCGAGCGCATCCGGTCCAACTCAGTCCGCCACTGCCTCAGCGGCGCTCCCTCGATGGCAGAGAGGAAGGATGATGGATTGAAGATGACACCACCAGGGCGGTTCACCGACCCGACGAGATAGTTCAGCGCGTAGATGGCGATCAGGCTGAACAGACCGTTGGTGTGCGCTCCAGCAGAGCCGCCGCCGATCGCCAGGGAGCGCTTCCCTTCCGTTGCGAAGGCTCGACTCAGCTGGATTATCTGCGGGGGAGAGAGGCCTATAGCCCCGGAAAGGGCCGTGGGTGCGTAGCGATTGAGCATCCTGATGCCCTGCCCCCCGGTTAGAGCCGAAGCGGCCTTGCGGTCGCCGAGTTCCTCACGGACGATGGTGTGAATCATCGCCATGGCGAGCAGCCCTTCGGAGCCGGGGCGCACGAACAACCATTCGTCTGCGGATGCCGCCGTGAGGGAGAATCGGGAGTCCACGTGCACGAGGTGGCCTCGATGCCCTTGGCGCCCCTGGCGGAACTGTCCGTAACCCGCGGAGAATCTCGTGGGGTCCAGCCACGTACCAAGGAAGTCGGCACCGAAACTCATGACGTGGTCGGCATTGCCGATGTCGAAGTCTGGAAGCGCCCGCTGACCATAAACCTGGCGTATCGCCTCTCGCAGGACCGTCTGGTCAGCGGGGTCGAAGGCTGCGGTCCGTGAGCCATAGCCTTCGGAGAATCGGGTTACAACGTCGGCAAGCCTACCCCTGATAGGGTCTGTAGCGACCAGTACGGATGTCGGGTCAGCGTTGCTGAGGATGCTGATAAGGCGTTCCAACGCCTCGGGCCACCCTATCTGGCGAAACGGCCCACCTTTGGCTATCCGCAACAGCGGCGCTTTGATCCTGTCTGGGTGATAGGTCTCTTGCAGCAACCCCTCGGACCAGAGCCCATGCTTGCTCTTGTTCACCGGATAGTCGGGGTTGCCCTCGACCTTCTTGGCGCGGCCTTCCATGACCCGCACGAGGAGCCCTTCGCTGGCTCCACCGATGCGTGCGACGGTCGCGTAGTAGTTGTCCCGCCCCGTGACCAGATCCTCAGGCAACTCCAGCGGGCTCTGCACCGCGATCTCGTGATCGGGCACACGGCAGCCGTTGAACACAACGGCTCCTATACCGGTCACCCCAGC
>CAZQVD010000019.1:0-4039 GCA_964596665.1 uncultured Dehalococcoidia bacterium | reverse complement strand
GTAGCGCAGTCGGTCGGAGCGTTGTTGTTCCGATGACAGTCCACGCAGTCACGCATCTTGAGATTACGAACCTGCTTCACCACTTCCATGCTCCCCACGTCTCCGTGGCAGGTGGAGCAAGAGACACCATTCTGGATATGCGGCGCATGCACGAATTGGACGCTGTCCGGAAGCCGGTGGACCCGGACCCAATTCACCGGGCCAGGGCCCGCTCCGCCAATCTCACCGATCAATTTGGCGAGCTCCGTCTTAGCAGTGGGGCTGGACGAGCCGTCGCCATCGATGCGGTCAAATCCGTGACAGAAGAGGCATTGGGCAACCGCGGGGATGCTCGCCGCCTCGTCCGTGCTGACGGTTCGATGGCAGAACTGGCAGTCGAGTCCCGCCTGCTCGACGTGCGTGGTGTGCGGGAACCCGATGGGTTGCTCTGGACCGCTGCCGAAGCCAAGGACCGCCGGCGGCTGACTCCACCAGGCGGATAGCACGAAGAACGCGATAAGCGCAGCGACGATGGCGACGGCCAATCCAATGACCGGCACCAGTATCTTCACACCCATGCTACTCATCTTCCAGCGTCGGTCCTTCCTTTGCCATTACGTTTCTAACGGCTGCACGCGCACGCGCGCGCCGACTACTGCGCTCCCTGCCAGTAGATCTGCGACACCACGTCGAGCCGTCCGTAGAACAGCACCAGGCTGAAGAGAGCAAGCACGAGGAAGAATAGCGCAGATGAATACATCACCGGACGCGCTCGCTTGGCGGTCGCCGCCCGGATGTCCCGGGTAGCGGCCATGGACGGGATCATGCCGTGGGCAAGGAGGATGGAAAAACCGAGGCCTAGCGCCGAGCCGAGAATCATCCACAGCGCGAACAAAAGGTCACTGACCTGCTTCCAATTCTCGGAAGTGATGAAAGCGGGGTCAGGACCAGTCATGCAGACACCATGTCAAAATCGGGGCATCCTGCGCGGCGCCACAACTGTGTTATGGGGGCCTACGCGGTGGTCTCAGGTCAGATGGGTGAGGTGGTGACCAAAAGGGTTCCAGTCGGCCACTACCTTACGGGTGCGTCACGTTAAACCACCCGTAGAGGGGTGTCAACACTTTTTGTGACAGATTTCCCATACGGATCCACGGGAGCCAATCGTGTGCGGTATGGCGGATGGGCGCCTTGCCAATACAGGGAAGGGGCGTACAATTATGGGCCGATCCCATCGACGGAACTGGAGCGCATCGCACATGTCTGAAGTCCTGAACGATTCTCTCGTTGGCAGCACCACCCGCAGGAGCCTGCTGAAGCGCGTCGCGCTGATCGGCGCAGCCGCCTCTGCGTGGAGCCTCCTGACGCGCAACCCGTTCGCCGCGGCTCAGCGCTCGCGCTCGGTTCCCCCAGAGCTGCCTGGCTCGGGGTCCATCTTCCAGCCCCGCAACGACCAACGACAGCAGCGCTAGGCACTCAGCCCTCGTCTTTTCGGCCGATCCGCCGCTCGAGGCCATGCTGCCGGCATGGGTGGCTGGCGCCTGGTACCTCTCGGGCGATTGACAGGTTCCACTCAAACTCGTACGGTTCTGCGCCACGATAACCGCCGTAGATGTGTGAAACGGGCATCGCAATGGCGGGAAGGGGGCCGTCACGGACGAGCTTGACCGGAAAATCATCGAAATCCTTCAGACAGATGGCCGAACGTCCCACGCAAAGATGGCGCGTGATCTTGACGTGAGCGAGGGCACGGTGCGCCGCCGATTGGCGAGGCTGCTGCAGGATCGAGTGATCCGCGTGGTGGCGATCGCCGAGCCAGAGCGGCTGGGCTACTACACGTCAGCGTTCATCGGGCTACAGGTCGACCCGTCCCGCGTCGAGTCGGTGGCGTCGCAGCTCGCTTCACTCCCGGAGACGGAGCACGTGGCGATCACCACCGGTAGCTATGACATATTCATATGGGTGAACCTGGCGAGCTCCGAGGCACTGGCTGCATTCCTGCACCACAAGGTAGGCACGATCGAGGGTGTGCGCCAAACGGAGACGTTCGTGAGCCTCGAGACCCGCAAGCGATCGGCGGGTCCCGGCATCCTTTAGCCAGTACATCTGAACCGGAACCGCGTGGCATCTGCCGTAGGCACTCGGTTGGGCGCCGCGACAGAGCCCCCCACCTGTCAAGGACCTCTGCTGGGCCACTACATTCGTGGGCTCCCAGCGGTTGGCTTCCTATGGATGTGAATCGCCTAACCAGGGCATCAGGAATCACATCGACTTGAGGGAGTCATACTCTTGACAGCCCCCAACTGCGCGTCTAAAGTCCGTCCGGGCCTGTCTGCGATAGGGCTCTTTCGGTTTACGTGTTACGTGTCTGAAATTAACCGATATTAACCGATGTGGAATGGTGAATCGTGAGATCTGCGCTCCTTAAGTCATCGCGACTGCCAGTAACTCTTGCTATCTCGGCTCTAGTGGTACTCCTACTACTGTTCCTGCCAGGATCTGCTCTAGGAGTGGGCGTTACCGTCGACTCGGGCAGCGACATTGCCGGCACCACATCGGCGTTGGGAAGCACTCTCAGTTTCGACATCACGGTGGCCCTTGCCGCGGATGAGTTCCTGGCCAAGGACGCCACACTCACGCTCGCGGTTGCGTCGAGTACCACTAGCGACACACCCGGCCCAGAGACGGTGACTTTCGCTCTTCCGGTGAGCCCTGGAGCATTCACCGTTACTGACGAGGGATCGGTGGGTAATTCCACCCTTGACGACGCGGAGGTGACCGGCACCGTCACGCACAGTAGCGGTGTGAATGCCGGTAACTTCACCGGCTATGGCTATGGTTACGGGTACCTGGGTTCTGGGGCCCTGCTAGGTCTGACCGGCGGCGGAACCATCACCTACAACCTCAACTTTAAGCACCGGGTGCTTCGGGACCCGGCGCCCACGATCTTGCCCACCCTCCCAGCGAGCGAGGAACTCTTCACGGTCAACGTGACGGGTGCGGTAGGCGCTGCAAGCCAACAACAGGGTACCCAGGGCGGCATCCCCGACTTCCCAGCGTTCCAGTTTGGAGGCGGTATATTCGCGCCAGGGACCCCATTCAACGCTAAGGTCCGCGGGTTGGCTGCCGTGCTTGAGGGCAATCAAACGAAGGCCGCAGCAGTTGTCGATGGCATGGCGCAACAGAACGACGTCTATGTCAAGATAGGCAATGATCAGTACGGCACCTTCTCAGAGTACTCAGTCAACTTCCCGACCCTAGCCCTGAGCAACGGCACCCTGCAGAGCGCAGGATTTACCTACGCTCCAGACCTTGCCGGGGTACAAGGTTTGTCGCTCACCTCAACCGGACACCTCATCGTTGCCGGCGGCAAAGGGAATTCCGGCCAGGATGAGCGGTACGTGCTCCGGTTTAGCCTCACATGCAACATGCAGTCATGCTCAGGCCAACAGATGCCTGACGGCATGTCATTAATTGCGGCGGCCGACATCAACAGCACCCTAGGCACAGCTACACGTGTCGGTGGCGTCGCCGTGGATTTGAGTGCCAACATAGCCTACGTGGCCGAGTACGAGACAGACATTTCCGGCTCTTCGACGATTATTCCCCTGGACCTGGCCAATAATGGGCTCACTGCAGGGACCGCCATGACGATTCCACTGGGGCAGGCAGGCACAGCAGGTTTCGACGGCCTCGCCCACAACTCTGAGACGGGTAATCTGTTCGGCTCGGTGGGAGCGGACCAACAGGGCAATCCTGGTTTCATCGAGTTCGACACCAGCGGCAACCCCGTAGGTACTATTTGGACAGACCCTGACAACAACGGCTGGCCAACGGAATGTTGCGTAAATATCTCTGGAATCGGCATGGCTATGGAAAATAGCAAGCCCATCCTCTTTGTAGCAACCAAATCGACAAATAAAGATCTCTTGATGTCGACGCTGGCTGCAGGAGCCACGGCAGCGCAGGCCGGGCAGTTCACCAACCAGGCCACCTTCGTCGACCAGGATCCCGACACGGGGAAGACCTATGTCGGCGTCGATGGTAGCCCGGACCAAAT
>CAZQVD010000018.1:5345-20996 GCA_964596665.1 uncultured Dehalococcoidia bacterium | reverse complement strand
TGTGGCCAGTGTTCCTCACCTTCACCCCAGCTCACCGTGCGATGGGGCGCAAGCGCGAGGAGAGCGGCACGCAGCTCAAAGAGGCACGGATGAAGCCGTACTTCGTATATTTCGAAGGCGGCCCGGCCCTACTGGCCCGCGATTACGCGAAGTTCCCCAACAAGGTGCTGTGGAAGATCGCCGAGAAGGTGCGAGACGTGGTCTCCGTTGGCAGTGTGGTGCATATCACTGACGACCTCGGGACGGACCTGACGGCCACCTACGATGGCTCCAAACTGTACGGGATGCAGTTTCGGCCGGGGGACCCGCCGGGCCGCAATCACTTCCCTTGGGGACGCTGCGGCATGTATAACGGCAGCGGCGACGCCAACGGCGTGGTCTACATCAGCGCGGTGCAAGGTGTGGCGGGGATGCTTGAGGAGCCCATGCGCTGGGAGATCAAGGAAGGCTGGGTCACCGATGTTACCGGTGGCGGGGAGGTCGGAGAGGAGCTCAATCGGATGTTCGAGGAGGTGCCCGGGTCGAACAAGTTCGTCGAGATCATGTTCGGCTACCACCCTAAGGCGTCGATCCAGCATGGCATCGAAGATCCCATGCATTGGGAGCTCATCTCCAAGATGCCTTGGGCCGGCTTGGGCACCGATCGCCAGAACCCGGACTTCCGGCACATGGATGGATCGATCATGAACGGGCAGCTGTACATCGACGGCAAATTGCTCGTCGACAAGTACGGCATGCTGGACCGTTCGTTGCTCTACCACCCCGACGTAGTGGAGGTGGCGAAAGAGTTCGGTGATCCGGTGGAGATATTGGCTCCGGTGTCGCATGCCGCGCACGGGTCCAACACGCAGTGGTAGAAGCAGCACTCCGCCCTAGGAGCAACCTGGCGGCGCAAGCAGTATCAAGAGCGCAAGGAGACTTTGGAATGATGACGAAGAAGATAGTGATGGGATGGCCAATCGCGCTGATGGCGTTATTCGGTTTGATGGCCACCGCGTGCGGCGGCGAGGATCCGGCGCCGGCGCCGCCCACGCCGACATCTGCCCCAGCAGCAGCTGCTGCTGCTGTTGCCCCAACTGCAACGCCGGCGCCAACCGCGCTTGACCAGTTGATAGCGGCCGCCGACGAAGAGGGTGGTGTGATTCGGGCGATGGGTGGCGTGTGGAACAATCCAAAGCGCCAGTCTGCCATGGAGGTATCCATGGAGAAGATGTACGGTATCGACATTAATTACGAATACACACCGCTGGCGGGCGGAGTGAGCCAGAACGCCCAGGCTGCTCAGCTTCTCGAGGAGCTCGCAGCAGGAAAGACACCGCAGACCGACATCTACCGGGGCACGCAATCGAGTACACCGAGGCTGATCAAAGAGGGCGCGCTTCAGACGGTGGACTGGGCACAGTACGAGCCTCGCATCAACAGCGTCTCCCTCGGCGGTCTCAACGGCGAGGTGCTCGCCCTCTCCACGCGTATCGGCGGGATCGCGTACAACACCGATCTCGTGTCGCCGGCTGATGTGCCGAAAGTCCTCAACGATCTGCTCGATCCCAAATACAAGGGCCTGATGGCGACGACGTCGTACGCGGCAGTGTGGGACCGCGCCAGCATCGAGGCGGACGGCACATGGAACCAGGAGAAGGCAGAGCATCTTCTCGACGTGCTCACGCAGCTCGTCAACAACGGCAACATAGCCGGGATCATCGGATGTGGTGCCACTGAACGGATCACGAACGGTGAATTCGCGCTGTTCGTCTTCCAGTGCGGCGACAACACCGCACGCGAGCTGAAGGACAAGGGTGCGCCCATAGACTTCGCCTACATCCCTGAGGTCGCTAACATCACGAACTCGTATCAGGGGCTCGTAGTCAATGCGAAGTACCCAGCCAGCGCCAAGTTGCACATGGTGTGGAACCAGACGGCAGAGGGCCAGCGTATCCACCTAGAGGCCTTCTACAACGACTCCGCTGCCTATGAGGGCAACCTGATGCACGGCGTGGTCAAGGAAATCGAGTCGCGTGGATCTCCCGTGCCCATCGTGGACCTGAAGACCTACACGCCGCTGAACGACAACGTCCAGGCGATCAAGAAACCCATGAAGAGTGTGATCCGCGGCGGGTAACGTACGGCTCTAACCGAGCCTGAGGAGGAGAAGGGGCCCGGCCCGGCTGGGCCCCTTCTCCTGTCAGGTGATTATTCCTTTGCAACGGTTAGACGGGGCGAGGAGCAACAGCAATGGCAACCCTAAGCCGTACCAAACGAGCGCGCCCGAGCGTAAATCCCTTGCGTTACCTATCTGGGCGATCGCTCATCTTCGGGCTCATGTTCATCGTGCTGGGTATCGTTTTGGTTCTGCTCCTCGTAGCCGTCCGGATGTCGTCCATGGATTCCATGACGAAGGAGTTCACCTGGGCAAACTACACGGATCTCTACGGAGATTCGTTCGTCTTTACTGCGCTAAAGAATACCCTGGGGTTTTCGGCGGTAGCCATCTTCGTTGCGCTTTTGTTCGCCACCCCAATCGCCTTCTTCGCGGAGCGAACGACCTTACCGGGTCGCGGTCTGATCTTCCCGATGATGCTGATCACCACGCTTATACCCGGTTTTTTCGGCGCAATGGGCTGGCTCCTGATGTTCCACCCACGCATCGGCATGATGAACAAGTGGGCAATCCAGTTGATTCCTGGAATCGACGGCCCGATCTTCAATGTCGTTTCCGTCGTCGGCATGGGGATCATCACGGGGTTAGGCTTGACGTCGCTCGCGTTCATCATGATGGCGGGATCGTTCCGAGCCATGGATCCGGCGCTGGAAGAGAGCGCCCAGATCCATGGCATGGGTCTGATGAGGCGGCTCAGGAGGATCAGCTTCCCACTAGTGTGGCCAGGCATCCTTGCGGCCGGACTGTATGTCGCGACCATCGCCCTCGCCTCCTTCGACGTACCCGCATTCATCGGATTGAGCAACAGGATATTCACGTTTTCCACCATGATGTTCCTCATGGCGAATCCCGAGGTGGACGCGCCCCGATTCGGGATCATCGGTGCATCGAGCGTCGCCATGATCTTCATCGCCCTGCTTCTAAGCTGGTGGTACTTCAGCGTGATCCGGCGTTCGCACCGCTACACGGTAGTGACCGGGAAGAACTATCGCCCAAAGCTGATCAGGCTTAACAAACGGTGGATCGCGCTCGGGTGGTCGATCGTGTCGGTCAAGGTTCTGTTCAGCTTTGCCATACCTCTCTTGATGTTGGTCTGGGCTTCGCTGCTCCCGTTCTTCGAGCCCATCTCGGCCGAAGCGATCGGCAAGGTTACGTTGGACAACTACCGCTTGATCCCCTGGTCGGTGCTAGGGGGGCCTCTCAAAAACACCCTGATACTCACCTTTACCGTGCCGACTGTGCTCGTCATCATCGGGTTGGCAATCTCGTGGATCGTCGTACGGTCGAAGGCACCCGGCGTGTGGGCTGTGGACACCGTTGCATTCCTTCCTCATGCGGTGCCCAACCTGATCTTCGCGACATCCATGTTGTACGTCGGGTTATTCTGGATACCGAATTGGATCCCTTTTCACGGAACCATTTGGATACTGGTGGCAGTGTTCGTCATCGCACGGGTCAGCTTCCCCACGCGGGTTTACAACGCCGCCCTCCTCCAAATCCACAAAGAACTAGACGAGGCCGGCTACATCTTCGGGCTAGGGACGATTCGTGTGCTGTGGCGCGTCACCACGCCGCTCCTCATGCCGACCATCCTGTATTCATGGATATGGATGGCGCTGCTGGCGTACCGTGAGTTGACCCTCGCTGCGTTCCTGTCGAGCAGCGAGAACGTCACACTTCCGATGTATATCTTCAGCATATTCAACAGCGATCGGCCGGTCGCCGCGGCTCTCTCGGTGGTACTGCTCATCGTCATGTTGCCATTGATAGTTTCATATTTCATATGGACGAGGCGGCGCGGTCAGTTGGCAACCTAATGCACCGAGCCGCTTGATGGAGGCCAGTCGATATGATTAACGCAGAACAAGTCTTGAAGGTGTTTCACACCAAAGAGAACGACGTGGTCGCGCTCGACCGCGTGGATCTACAGGTGGACGAAGGCGAGTTTTTCGTCCTGTTGGGCCCATCAGGTTCTGGCAAAACGACGCTGCTGCGCTGCGTCGGAGGGCTGGAGGACCCAGATGGTGGAGAGATCCACCTGGGAGACGACCTCGTGTATTCCGGGAACACGAATGTCGTCGTTCCGCCCGAGCTGCGACGCGTCGGCATGGTGTTCCAGTCCTACGCCATCTGGCCGCATATGACAGTCGCCGACAACGTTGGTCTACCTCTGAAGGAAGGCAACATGAAGGTCCCCCGCGACCAGGTCGACGCCAAGGTGAAGCGGGCGTTGGAGCTGGTCGGACTGCAGGACCTGGGACCCCGGCCTGCCCCTCTACTCAGCGGTGGGCAGCAGCAACGTGTCGCGTTGGCGCGGGCGCTGGCCGTCGAGCCCCGTGTGTTGTTGATGGACGAGCCACTCAGCAACCTAGACGCCCGGTTGCGTGAGGAGGTACGGGCGGAGATTAAGAACCTCGCCAAGCAGATGGGCCTCACCGTTCTCTACGTGACCCATGACCAGGAAGAGGCGATGGACCTGGCCGACCGCATCGCGGTCATGCACCTCGGACGGATCCTGCAGCTGGGCAGCTCGGAGGAGCTCTACACGAACCCGGTCGAACCTCGGGTCGCGCAGTTCTTCGGCGAGATGAATTGGCTGAAGGGTGAAATGGGCGACGCTGGTGTCGTCAATACTTCGTTCGGTGCGATGAAGGCAACCAACAACAACGCGATCCCGACCGGTTCCAAGGTGCGCGTTGGAGTGAGGCCTGAGCATGTGGAGCTGGTTCCTGGCCAAGGGGCCGCCGCAGATGGACTGAGTTTCCCCGCCGAGATTCTCTCCCAAACCTTCCTTGGGGACCGGCGAACCTTCACAGTCAAATTGGGCGACACCATCCTAACCGCCCGAGGCGACCCCGAGGTCAGCATATCGGGCGCCGTGACAGTACGCATCCAGCCGAATCGCGCCTCGTGCTTCGCTGACGATGGCTCGGTCGACTAGCGGATGCCACTGCTGCTGAGCACCGATGAGCTCGCGCCGCTGATCGACATGCCCCGCGCCTTGGAGGTGATCGAGGCCGCTTTCGTCGAGCAGGGGCAAGGCCTCGCCGTGTTCCACGGACAATTTGCATTGCCCATGACCAAGGAGCGCAGTCGTGACGAATCCGGGGCCCTCACGGGCGCCCGCATGCGCGTCACTTCCGGCGGGTTGCTGGGTGCGGGCAAGGTGGGCTTGCAGACGTCCGCGGCCGCCGTCGGATCGGGCGCGGGCGTGGCGCTGCTGTTCGACTGCAACGACGGGCTCGTGGCGGTCATGGGGGGCGCGTACGGAAACCTGCGGGCAGGTGCCACAGTGGCGATCGCGGCAAAACACCTCGCGCGTGAGGACGCCACAACCGTGGGCCTTATCGGGTCCGGACGCAACTCCATGGGTCTGGTGCAAGGTATCACCGCGGTCCGCAATGTGAGCTCCATCAAGGTCTACAGCCGTAGCGAAGAGAACAGGCGATCGTTCGCCGAGCGCGCCGGCAAAGCCGTCGGGATGGAGCTTGAGACCGTCGATGAGGCGCGCAAGGCCGTGGAAGGGAGCGACATCGTTTTGGTCGCAACCAACGCCCATGAGCCCGTGTTCGACCCCGCATGGCTCACAAAGGGTGCGTTCG
The DNA here is from genome assembly GCA_964596665.1 of uncultured Dehalococcoidia bacterium. Taxonomy (GTDB): domain Bacteria; phylum Chloroflexota; class Dehalococcoidia; order Lucifugimonadales; family Australimonadaceae; genus CAZQVD01. The sequence goes on along the minus strand of CAZQVD010000018.1, from coordinate 15,236 downwards.
TGGGCAGCCTCGGCCGTATCACCGAGCTCGACCGGGGGTTGTTCACCAGCGCCGATGTGCTGGTGGTGGGCAGCCACGAGCAGGAACGCACCCGCTACTACAACCTCTACGAGCCGATCCCGTTGGACGAGATGGTCGCCGATGGTAAGCTCTCCGCAGACAAGGCGCTGGAGCTAGGTGATATCGTGGTGGGCAAGGTACCGGGACGCCGCGGTCCCGACGACCTCGCCGTGTTCCACGAATCGCAGGGCGGCTTCGGCGGCGTCGCACTGGCGGCGGCAGGCTACGAGGAGGCCCGGAGTCGCGGCCTGGGCGTCAAGATAGATCTTTAGGCGCATCACAGGTACGTGGAGGAGAAGATCATGAGCATCCGAGAGTTCTCAACCCGATACGGCAAGGATGGGCACCGCATATTCTTCGAACGCGACCACGAGTTGCTCGTGGGTGCTGCGAAGAACAGCAAGCGCGCCATCCCGAAATTCCGGCCGTTCGACATGATCGACAAGGCACACGAGCCTCTGGTGATCTTCCAGAACGCCGATGTCCGTTTCGGCGTCGAGGGCCTCGCCGGCCCCGCGCCCGCGTTCCGACGCAATTTGGATTTCGACGACATCACGTTCCAGTGGGCGGGCCACAGCACACTGGAGTGCGAGTATGGCACTTTCGAGATTGATCCCGGCGGCTCGGTGCTCGTGCCGGCCGGCGTGTCCTATCGCCTGATCGGCTCACCCGACAGCCTGCGCGTGTTCGCGCTCGCCACCGAGCCGGTGGAGATTACCATGGGCGAGGACAAGCTAGTGACAGAGACCCAGTTCGACGTGACGCGGGTCGGCGGCCCGCCTCTCGTCAGTACCAACGGAGCGGCGCCAATGGGCACCGTCATCGAAAAGATGTACCACTGGGAGGACGGCGAGGTCGACGAGTTAGAGCGGCCCTACGAGGGGCTGGTGAGCACCGCTGTCTCGGGGCGTGGCATGCAGCAGCTACGCGTCTTCGACTTCTTCGACCAGCGGACCGGCGTTGGTGGCCCTGGCCCGACGTTCTACGCATCGTCTGCGTTCCACGCGGAGACCTACAACACGGAAGGCGACATGCTGGCGTTCCATCGGGGACTGGACAGCGACGAGACGTGGTGGCAGTTCTGCGGCGGATCGATGAACGAGTCGGAGTACGGCCGCTTCGAGCTCACGCCGGGTGAGGTGAACCACGCTCCTCCGGGCATCGCGCACCGAGTGATCGGGACGCCTGAATTTCTTCGGCTGGTGCTCTATGCCAAGCGGCCTGTGCGGCTGGCGATCGACCCCACCAAGCACCTGTTCGAGAGCCACTTCGAGCAGAAGGTCAGCGCGGTGAAGGCAGCCGACTGGATGTCCCCCGCCTAGGTGGGAGCGGAAGCCTAAGATCTCGGCCAAAGAAGAGGGCCCCGGCGTTGCCGGGGCCCTCTTCTTTGCGTTCGGTACGACGGCGCATACTAATATTCGCCTATCGCCGCAACGGCATCCTCGGCGAAGCTGCGGTCGAATACGGTCTCGAACGTGGTGCCCTCAGGCATCAGACCTTGAGCGATGAGCGCCTCGATGTCGTTCGCCACGAGTCCTTCATCCGCGCGGCCGTTGGGCACGAAGCCGAGGGGGAGCATCGAAGTCAGCAGTTCCTCTGTCTCGCCGGTCTCCTGGACGAGGACCGCCAGCGTGTCTTCGCGACCAACGCCCTTGTCGAAGGCATCGCAGTAGTCGCGAGCGCCTCGCAGGTATGCGCTCAGAAAACGTATGCCCACCTCCCGGCGCTCTTTCATGAACGGGGTCGAAAACATGATGTAACGCGCTTGGAGGTCGCGATTCACCTCGTCACCTACCTTCCACCGCGTCACTTCACCAGAGGCCAGCTCGGCGGCCACGCCGTTGGGTCTGCGGCCAATAACGATGTCCACCTCGGCGTTCTCGAGAGCGATGCGGCGTGCGTCACCCGCGTGAGGGGTTGCGTTAATCTTGACGTCATCGATGGTCAGACCGGCCTGCTGCAGCACACCATGGTAGGCCATATAGTCGTCGCCTCGGCCTCCGAGCAGACCGATGGTTTTTCCCTTGATACTGGCGGGATCCGGCGTCAGGCTGCCGTCTTCCACGATGGCCGAGCGCGCAAGCAGCGAGGTCAGGCCGTGGCCCTCGCGAAACTGCTCATGCACGGCCACAGCCAGGAGCTTTCCCTCGAATTCAGGATCGGTGCAATAGTCGATGAATCCAGGGCTGCAGTCAGCCCTGGCCTCGGCCGTGGTCACCCACGGTTGCTCCTTCGGATTCTCGATGGACAGCTCAATGTCCACGTCTTTGAAATAACCTCGCGCCTTGGCGATGTAGACGGGTGCGAAGATGATGTTTGCGGTTTTCCCCGCGTACTGTGCGAACGTTACCTGATCCATCTGCTCCCCTTGTCGGCCTCCCTTAAGGAATAACCATAATCTCGTGCGGGTCCTTGCCCAACCGGCGTCCACCGCTGGCGGTCACGGCCACGGTATCCCCCCAATGCGCCGCGGGGCCGTCGTTGGGTTTCACGGCTGGCTTCACGATGAACACATTGCCCTCTTGCAGCGTGAAGCTCTGTACTTCGTCGTTCAGGTTCCCGCCGACCAGCAACGGGCGGTCCTCGCCGAGCCCGCGGCCATGCATCGTCACGTTGGCAGTACAATCGAGTTCCTCGGCGATCTCGTTGATCGCGGCGGCAATCACACCGAACTTGACGCCCGGTTTCATGCGCTCCAGGGCGCTGTTGAAGACCGAGCGTTGCTTCTCCATCGCCTTGAGGTCAGCTTCCGGAGGATCGCCAAGGTAGATGGGTTGAACACGCTGGGCGTTATACCCGATGTATTTCGCTTCTAGCTCGTTGCTGATGGTATCGCCCTTCTGCAGGGGCCGGTGCGTCGGTAGGAAGGCGTCGCGCGGATGGCCTGGCCCAGAGCCCCACAGGACCATCGTCGGGATCTCGGTGCCTTCGGACATGATGGCGTAGTAGTACTCCGCGTACACCTGATAGTCAGGCATGCCCGGCTTGGCGGTCGCGAGGATGCGCTGGATGCCAGTCTCGACCATGGCGCAGGCGCGCTCCATGCACGCGATCTCCTCGGGGGATTTCACGGCACGCAGGTTGCCCAGCATAGTGGTGACGTCTTCGAATTCCGCGTTGGGGAACGCGGCCTCGAAGCGCTGGAGCATGCCGGCCGGGAAGAGGCCTTCCTTGGTGCGAAGCCCATCGTTCAAGCCGACGACGCCAATCTTGTGACGGTCGATCCCGAGATCCTTCATCTTGTCAATCATGGGCGACGCCCACCTGTGCGGCTGGGGGGTCCGGATATCCTGAACCCATTCCTGGACCGCGCCCCAGAACTCGGGGCGGTTGAGCGCCACGGCCATGACGTCGCCCTCGGCCGGGAACACGCACGACGTTTCCGAGCAGTTGCCTCCGATGTGGGTCATGTAGCGGCAGTCGGCCTGGTAGAGCTCCCAGTGGCCGGTGTGGGGGGCCGTGATGATGCATGCGATATCACGCTCGGCCATCGCCGCTCGGATACGCCCCCAACGTTGATCACGCTCAGCCATGCTCAGGCGTGGCATGTCCAGTAGGTCTGCCATAAAGTTCCCCTTTTCCGTTGCACAAGATTATTGGAGAGAACCGGGCCGCAAGCGCGGCTCTCGGTCCTCTGGACCGCCAGGCCCCCGGCCGCATACGCGACTGGCGCCTCCTAGCTCCGGCCGACACCAGGGATGATGATTAACTGGAGTCGGTTCCCGAACGGGTCGTAGAAGTAGTCGCTCTTGCCTCCGCCCGGCCCGCCGGACGTGCGTTCGTCCTTGCGTATATCGCCCTCGCAGTAGACCCCGAAGCTGTCCATCTTGTCGTGGACCTCATCGTATTCCTCGACGGAGCTGACGCTCATGGCAAGGTGGGCACCGACGAACGGCGTCGTGTCGTTGGGGTCGGGGACGCGGTCCGCGAAGGGTCCGCGGAACCGAGAGCGGGGCGACAGTCTGTCCACAAGCTCGAGGAACAACAGCTGGCCGGTACCGTTCTTGAGTACGATCCTGCCCTGTTCCAGCTCGCCGTGGTCGCGATAGATGACTTCCATTCCCATGACGCCGGCGTAGAAGCTCTCTGCCTGCTCGAGGTCGGTGACTTCCATCGCCAGGTGGCTGATTTCTTCGTACGTCGCCATACCAGCCTCCTATTTCACCGTGGAAAATTCGAGCACGTTGCCATCGGGGTCGAAGACGCGGATTGTCTCCTTCAGCGGAATCGCGTCCGGGTAGGCGAACGGTCCCTCGTATTCGACGTTGGCCTCATCCAACTGCTTGATAATCTTGTCGAATTCATCGTCTTTCACCGAGAAGCCGATGCGGGGCATGCCGTTGGTCTTCTCGGGCAACTGCTCAGGGGCTAGGCAGAGCTCGAAACGGTGGCCCCCCATCTCCACGAAGGACATGATCGGCCATCCCTGGTAGGCCTTCAGGTTGAGGTTCGCCATCCACAGGGGCTTTGCGCCCAGCAGGTCGTCGTAGAATTTGTGGGATTTGGGGATGTCTTGAACCATGAATCCCGTATGATCGAACGTCTGGATGCGTGCTGCCATGTTCCTTCTCCTTTGCTTGAGCCTGGGTCCAGCCTGCTTACGCCTTGGTGGCGTCGGTCTCGGGCCTTCGGTATGCCATCTTTCTCTCCCTGGTGGGTCAGGCGGTCGGATACCCTGCCCTCGCCACTTTGATAGGCCCGTCTATCCGCCGGTGGTGCGGGTGATGAAATCGATCACCACTCCGTTATAGTCATCGGGCCGCTCGCGGAAGTGGAAGTGCCCTGCCTGGTTGAAGATGTGCATCTCCGCTTGGGGCGTGCCCTTGCTGATCATGTCGAAGAGCGCGTGCCCGACCTCGACGATGGCAGAAGGGTCGTTGAAGCCCCAAGTCAGCAGCACCGGCATGTCCAGGCGACCTTCTTCGATCCATCGGAGCGTCTCTGCCTTGTCGGCGGGGAACCGGCTCTGGTTGGCCTCTCTACCCCCGGATTCGACGTCTTCCTTCGTCTGCAGCGCCTTCGGGGTGCCACCCAGGTACAGCGCGGTGTCCACATATTCGTCGGTCAAGTCGTCCGTGGTGTAGTCGAGGCGCGTCCAACGTTGGATCAGTGCCTCGCGGGAGTCCATCGGCATGCTCTCGTACATGATGCGGCGGCGCTCCTGCATATCGCCAACCGCAGGGCCGAGGGTGCCCGAATCAGAGATGATCAGACTCTTGCACATCCCCGGCATCTCCATGACCAATCGGGCAACCGTGTAGCCCCCGTTGGATTGGCCAGCCATGTGGAACTGCTTGATGCCCATCACATCGATGAAGCGGTGCAGGTGCTGGACGATGTGGTGCTGTGTGTACTCCTCGATGCTCTTCGGGTTGTCGGTCAGCCCACTGCCGAGCTTGTCGAGGGCGTACACGTGGTACTTCTTGCCCAGGCCCTCGAGGTTGAGTGTCCATGTGTTGGCGCTGACGATGCCGTCGAAGAGCGCGCCGTGCACGAGGATCATCACCTCTTCGTTCTGCTCACCCACCTCGTAGTAGCGGGTGTTGATGCCGTCGACGTCGGCCCACTTGGCTTCGAAGCCGAGGATCGCAGCGTCTTCTCGAACTTGGGTTGCCATTATTTTTCCTTCTCCGAATTGGATCCATGGGGTCCCACGGAAGCACCACGAATCGCAACAGTACCACAGACCCGCCGCTCCTGTGCTGAGAGCGATGCAGTCGCCAAATTAGCCCCGGATTCGACTCACGTCGAGTGTGCTCGCCACGAACATATCGTCGATCGCCAATACGTCTTCCGTCACACCGCAGACCGCGGCATAGCGGGCCATGGTCTCGAGCGCCACTCGGTTCCCTTCCACGGTGTACGGCCACGGATCGGGGCCGAACAGCGCCTCCTCCGCCTCAAGCTCGGCTCCATACCAAGCGAGGAACGACCTGCGGGGGTCCCGGACGTGGGCAAAGCCCAGTTCCTTCGCTTTCGTGAACGCCTTCATCACGCTGAGGGCGACCCAGGGATGCTCCTCCAAGATGTCGTTCTTGATCACCACCGTGTGCCGGATCGGGAATATCCCGGTGCGCCTAAAGTAGTCCATCTCGGTCTGCTTGAAGTCGGGCCACAGGCGGCGCATTTGATCGGAGTCGGTGCGGACCGACTCGTACACCTCAGGCGGGATGATGAGGTCAATCTCCCCCGCTCTCAGGGCGTCCTCCACCCTGCCGCCTTCGGGCATGCGGGCGTGGTCCATCCACGGGGGAGGCGTCCATCCGGGCACCTGCTCGCCGGCGTTGGTGCGTATCTTGAGGGAGGCGGGCGGAACGCCGAATTCCTCTTGCAGCAGGCCGCGCATCCAGATGGTGACCGGGTTGAAATGGGCCTGCATACCGATGGTCTTACCCGCTAGGTCCGCAGGGGTCTCGATCCCGACCTTCGTGTTGATCACGACGTTGCCGTGGCAAAACCCGCGATGGGGGAAAACCGGTATTGCCGTGAAGGGCGCCCCGCGGGATTTCCAACCCAGAAATACGCCCATCTGAAGCTCGCAAATGTCGAACTCCAGGTTGCGCGTGAATCGGTCGTGGCGCTCGCCGGAAACGAGCGGGATCACGGTCAGGTCGATGCCCTCCGCCTGCACCGTGCCGTCCACGAGGAACCGGGTTCGATCGTAGTTGCCGCAGGACAGACTCAGACTTAGATTCGCCACGGTAACCTCCACGCCGCGATGCGGCACGCCTACGGGACGATAGCATCGCCGCCAGAACTGTCAAACCGGCGTCGGTTATGCAGATTGACAAGTGCGCGTACTATTAGCCCTGCGCCAGCAGAACCGTGTAGAGGAGCCTCAACATGCGCCTAGAAAAAAACATCGCGATCGTGACCGGCGTCAGCGGCCTCAACGGCCACGCCATCGCCCTCGGCTATGCCAACGAGGGCGCCGATCTGGTCGCGGTCGACGAAGATAAGCAGAAGGCCGAAGAGATGGCCGCCGAAGCCCGTGCGGCCGGGCGAAAAGCACTGGCCCTTGGCGTAGACGTTACGAACAAGAGCGAGGTGGAGGGGATGGTGGCTGCGGCGGTCGCCGAGTTCGGCCGCATCGATATCCTCGTCAACGCCACCGGCGCGTCCCACAACCAGGCGTTCCTCACCTTCGACGAGGGCGACTTCGACCACTGCTTGGACGTTGGGCTAAAATCCTATTTCCTCACCTGCCAGGCGGTTGGACGCCAGATGGCAGAGCAGGGCAGCGGGCGGATCATCAACCTATCCTCCATCGTCGGCAGGCTGGGCTCGGGCGAGGCCGCGGGTTGGTGCGCGACGCGCGCCGGAGTCGACGCCATGACGCGCGCCATCGCGCAGGGTCTCGGCTACTACGGCATCAACGTGAACGCACTGGTGCACGGCGGCATGGAGACGTTTGCATACGGAGTGGAGGAGGCCGCGGAGCGCCGCCGGCGCATCCCCTTCGGCCGTCTCGGCAAGCCGCAGGACCTGGTCGGGCCGGCGATCTTCCTCGCGACCGAGGACGCTAACTTCGTGGTAGGCGAGACGCTGTACGTGGACGGCGGCTACACCACCGCCGCGGTTACCGAGGAGCAGTTCAGACCCGAGTGGGCGAGGGCAGAGCACACCGCGATGGGGCCACGCCAGGATAAGTACGTCCGTTAGCTCTAGTACCCAATACTTCTGCGAGCGAGGGAATCATGCGTCTCGAAGGCAAGATAGCGATCATCACCGGAGCCAACGGCGAATTCGGCAAGGCCATCACCCCAGGCTTTGCCGCCGAGGGCTGCGACGTCGCGTGCGTGGACTGGACCCAAGAGGACGCCGACGTAGCCGCGGCCGCGGTCCGCGAGAAGGGTCGGCAGGCGCTGGCGCTGGCTGTGGATGTGCGGGTGAGCGCCGAGGTCGACCAGATGGTCAAGACGGTCGTGGCGGAGTTCGGACGGATCGACATCTTGGTCAACACGACCGCCGTACCCCACAATCAGGAGTTCCTCAACTTCAAGGAGGAGGACTTCGACGACACACTAGCCCGAGGGGTGAAGTCCTACTTCCTCACTGGCAAGGCGGTTGCCAACCAGATGGTCGAGCAGCGCTCCGGCAAGATCATCAACCTATCCTCCATCGTTGGGAAACTCGGACCCGGTCAGGCCGCCGCGTGGAGCGCCGATAGAGGCTCGGTTGATGGGCTGACGCGAGCCATGGCCCATGCCCTGGGCTACTATGGGATCAACGTTAACGGAGTCGCTCGCGGGAACACCGCTAAGCCGCCGTTTTCCGTGGGTGTGATCGAGCGACTGCGGCGACTGCCGCTGGGCCGAACCGAGGCGGCTGAGGACATGGTGGAGCCCAGCGTATTCCTTGCCTCCGACGGCGCCGGCTACGTCACGGGCCACACGTTGTACGCGGACGGCGGGTACACGGTCGCGGCCGTGACCGACGACCGATTCCGCCCGGAGTGGGCGCGCGCCACACCGGAAGCCTGACTGGAGCTTGCAATGCGATCGGATGCGTAGCGCTCTCGGCAGACGCTTTGAGTTCTTCACGGTTCTCAGGAACCGCGACTATCGCAAGTACTACATCGGCATGCTGGCCAGCGTCACCGGGCACCAGTCGCTGCTGGCGGTCAAGGGCTGGCTCGTGTACGACATTACGGGCGAGCCGATGGCTTTGGGGTTCGTGGCTGCGGCGCAGGCGATCCCGGCGGTGAGTTTCAACCTGTTCACGGGTGCATTGGCCGACCGGATGGACCCACGGAAGCTAATCATGTTCGGGGAGAGCATGGCGGCCGTGCTGACGTTCATCCTAGCGACACTCACGCTCACCGGCCTCATCGAAGTTTGGCATATCTTGGTGATCGCGTTCCTTACGGGTGCTGCGGTCGCGTTCGACCAGCCCGCACGCCGAGCGCTGTGGCCTTTGCTGGTGCCTCGGGAGCATTTCATGTTCGCGGCATCGCTGAGCCAAGGCATCTGGAACGGGACCAGGGTGTTCGCGCCGGCGCTAGGCACAGGCATCATCGCGGTGGCTGGGGCGATGGCGGGGGACTTCCGGCTGGGGGCGGCGGCCGCGTTCTACGTCGCGTGCCTTGGATTCGTCACGATGGTGACCACATCCGCATCTATCCAATTAGGGAAGGTGGCTCGGTCTCAGGGGACCACACTGCTGCACGACATTCGGGACGGCCTGGCGTTCACGTACCACAACAAGATATTCCTGGTGCTGCTCCTACTCGGGCTGTTCATCGGTGTGTTCGGGCTTTCGTCCACGCATCTCATGCCAGCGTTGGCCAAGGAGGATCTGGGACTCGGACCGGCCGGGCTGGGATTCCTGATGTCTATGCACGGCGTGGGCGGAGTCATCGGCGTGTTCGCCGTCGCATCGTTCGGCCAGTACCAAAGCCGTCCGTGGCTGCTGGGCGGAGGGGCGGCGCTATTCGGGGTTTCGGTGGCGCTCCTGGGGCTCTCCGGGCACTTTGGTTGGCTATTGGGCGCGGTGATGTTCGCGGCGCTAGGTGGCGTCCTGTACACCACCGGCCAGGGATCAGCGAACACGCTGCGGGTTCTGCGGGGGCCAGCGGAATTCCGAGGCCGCGTGCTGGGGCTGCGCGGCATCATGTGGACCCTGTCACCGATGGGTGCGCTCATGGGTGGGTTCATCGCGACTAGGGTGAACACGCCATTCGCCATCAGCTTTGGGGGGCTGGTCATCGTGGCGGGCACCGTCATGCTGTTCGCGCTAAGCAAGCAGCTGCGCCAGATCGGCGTGCTTCTCCAGCAGGCCGAAGGACGAGATACCGTTCCCGCTCATGGGTGAGCGCATCTCCCGAACCAC
>CAZQVD010000018.1:0-5335 GCA_964596665.1 uncultured Dehalococcoidia bacterium | reverse complement strand
TTCACCACAGTGAGGGATCTGCTGATGATCCCGCCGGGGAGGTCGCATCGGAACATCAGCAACACAGAGGCAATCCGGAACGAGACGTACGCCAAGGCAGCGCTGCACGTGCTGGAGGAGTACGGGGAGCGGTCCAGGCAGGTGGAGGCGCTAGGCGTTAAAGCCTAGACCGCCGGCGGGGACAAAGGCACGAAGAGAGGTGCCGCGCTGAGCGCGGCACCTCTCTTCGTTGTGGTCGGGCTGATCGCTATGCCAGGGTTTTGGCAGCCTCGGGACGGTCGGTGTGAGATGCAACTTCGGCACTCACGTTCAACGGGTCGCGGGTGTAGAGGACGATCCTGATGGTGGACTCGTCGCCCACGTTTCGGTGGGAGACGCCCGGGGGAACGAGGAGGAAGTCGCCGGGGGCCAGCGGGAACTCACCCTGGGTGGTTCGCGTTGCGCGGCTTCCCTTGAGTTGGAAGTGGACGTCGTCCTGGCCGAAGCCACGGTGGTAGATGCCCTGGTCGGTTGAACGGAAGGTGGTCTCGATGTTGATGTCCTCGCTCTCGACAAGCTCGAAGTGGGCTCCGCCCGCGGGGCCTTCGGGTATCTTGTCGACGACAGCGCTGGGCTCGAGGAACAGATCGCCTTCAATCTCCTGGTTCGGGTAGGTCTTGGAGAGCTGGAAGGGCTTGGCACCGTAGACGACGAGCTGGGTGGCAGGGGCGTCGCCAGAGACCTCGTAGGACTGGCCAGCGGGAAGCACCAGCAGGTTGGATTGCTTCAAGGTGAAGTTCTTGCCGTTGGTCGTGATGGTGCGCTCGCCGTCAACGATGACGCGGACCTCGTGCCAGCCGTCCGGGCGCTGGGACGCTTCGCCGGCGCCGGAGGTGCTGGTCATGAGCTCCATGCGGATGGCGCCGTTGGTTAGCGCCGGGACCTGCTTGGCCCCACCCGCCGCGAGCACCACGCCAGGCTTGGTGTGGGCGCACCAGCGGTCGAACGACTCGTCGGAATTGATGATGTCGTCCTCTTCGTCGATCTCCTTCCAGACGGAGCGTTCCGCGCCTTCGGGGGGCTGCTCGCCGACGCTACCGTTGAAGAAGTAGGTGTTCAGCTCTTTGATCTTGGTTCCCATCGTTCGCCGCCTTTCTGTTTGCTACCCAAGTCGATTAGGTAATCCTGATTTACTGAGCTGCCAATGCCGCCACGGCAGCAGGCTCGAGCCGCGTGCCCAGTGGGCGCGGAGTGAGCTGTGGCAACACCTCGCCGAAGAGGAGCTTGGCCTGGCCCTCAAGGTCGTTAGATATGATACGCGCAACGACGGAGGTGAGGCCACCGTCCACCATGGTCTGGAGGCGTCCGGCGATCTCCGACGGCGAGCCGAAAAAGCCAGCGCTAGCTCCTGTCTGGTGATGACCACCGAAGTAGGCAGTCAAGTGGCGGTCGGCGTCCTCCCGGGCCTTGTTGCTGTCCGGATCGAGGTGGAAGGCGGCGAAGAGCGACGTCCTGTCCACAGCACCTTCCCGTCCGGCCTCGCGGGCGTAGCCGTCCACCTTACTCCGGTATGCCGCGAACACGGTGGGGTCTTTGGCAGTGGTGAACCAGCCGTCGCCATAGCGGCCTGCCCGCTTGAATCCGGCCTCAGCGCCGTTGGCGCAGACGTAGAGGGGAAGCGGTCGCTGGATCGGCATGGGCCTGATGCCCGTCTCACCCAGCAGGCTGTAGAACTTGCCGCTGAACTCCACCGCCTCTTCGGACAACAGCCGCCGTATGAGCTGGAGCGCCTCGGTGAGACGAGGGCCCCGCTCGCTCTGCGGGACGCCGCAGGCAACGTATTCCTGCTCGCCCATGGCGCCGGACTTGCCGATTGACGCGCCGATCTCAAGCCTTCCGTTGGCGATGACGTCCACCGTGGCCAGCGCGTGAGCGAGGAGGACAGGATTGCGCAGGGGAACACTGAGGGGCACGGTGCCGATCTTGAGCGTCGACGTCTTCATGGCCATGGCGGTCATGATGGATATGCAGTCGGCGCGCGGCCAGGCTGTCTCGGTGCGGGAGCTGTCGCCTACCCACGCCGAGGCGTAGCCGCAATCTTCGACGAGCATGGTCTGCTCCCACAGAGGGGCGAGGTCTGGCTTGGCCACGCCGTCGCCAGTCAGGCCGGCGGTGTGCAGCAACACGCCGATCTCCAGCGATTGGTCTTGGTTCGCCATGCGTGGGCTCCTAGCCCCGGAAGTAGTCGGTCTTGCGCCACTCTTCGGCTTCCACCGTCTCGGTGGTGACCTCGAAGCTGCTGCTGTAGACGTTCTGGGTGACGTCGGCGACCACCCTCCATGGCAGGCTGCTGTAAAAGTTGAGCCGAAGGAATTCGTCCCTGGCTTCGGGGGGGATGGTGACCACGCTGTGGGAGATTCCTCGGGGGATGATAGTCACGGTGCCGGGCTCCATGACGTGCTTGCCAAACTCGTTGATGTCGAGGGCGGCACCGCGGAACTGGATGTGGAACTCCTCGCTGCGCAAGCCACGGTGGAACGCGAACTGCTCGTCCTCCATGTTGTAGGTGCGGATACGCAGATTGGGGGAATCAAGCAAGTACTGGGTCGCAAGCTCTGTGCCCTTGGCGCCCTTACCAACCACTCCGCGGTAGTGATCGAAAGCTCGGAGTTTGCGCACGCCGCTCACCTGTTGGCCCCGCTGCAAGGTGGAGGCATCTACCCAGAACTCGGGCGCGCGTTCCACAATGGTCATATCCTGCGGGTCGTCGTCCCAGCGATGCATGTATTCGATGACGGATCCGCCGCCGCCGTTGGCGCTCCTGACGGAGTGGTTGGGGCCGCCAGTGCGCGTCATGGTGAAGCGCTTGTGGCCGGTGTATTGGTCATCGTCCATGACATAGTCGATGGGCTCGTAGGTCTCGCAGAAGTAGCGCAGGCTCGGGCCCGTGGAGGTGGAGCGGTGCGATGTGCCGTTGGGCATAAGCAACACTTCACCGGGCTCCATCTGGTAGACGCCGAACTCGGACTCGATGGTGGTGTTCCCGGCGAACTGGAAGTAGATCATGTCCATGTCAACGTAGCGATGGAAAGCGTCCTGCACGCCGTCGACGCTCTCAACGCCGATGCGGTGGTGGTCGTTCTCGACGATGGCCATACGCTGGTTCGGCAGGGAGAGAAGGTCGAAGGGTCGGAAGATGGGACGATGGTACGTGCTCTTGGCGGTTCCGATCAGGCCAGCCTTGGCCCGCGTGTTCCATGCAGCTAGGCCGGGACGGGGGAAGTCCTTGTCAGTGGTCATGAACTCCCCGATTTGGGGCTGACTCAACGCCTTCTCATAGGTTCGGTCGATGTCCTCTTGGCTGACCATGGTGCGCCTCCTGTGTTGAGAATAGCTCGTGTGCCGTGCGCCGTGCGTCGCTATCCGTCACGGTCATAACGTCAAACTTACATAGAGCCAGGATCGCTGGCAAAACACGCCCCTTCGGGGATGTGGCCCAAAGCGTAGCACTGTGGATTGAGGGCAGGTACAGAGGGATCCTCCAGCCAGTACCTCGGCGCGACGTGTGCATCGCTGGGCCACTCCTGGCTGTCGATCAGAGCCCGTAGAACACTCTAGGATTCACCTCTAATATCTTGGTAGCAACGCCCTTGCTGATCCGGCCCTTCTCTTCCCATCTCCCCACTTCTCCGAGTGCGCTGACGTTGGCTGATTGATCAGAGTGGCCGTAGTCAGTGCCAATCATCAGGTTGTCCTCGGTTCCTAACTTCAACAAGTGCTCGATATCGTCCACAGGGTCGATAGTGACGAAGAGACGATTGTGTTGGAATAAATCCCGGGTTACCTCAAACGTAACCGCCTCTTCGTGGTGTCGCTCAGTTCGTTCCCGCATTGCTAGCTGCGAGAGCGCATAGGGAATCCATGAAGCTCCGGCTTCAATGAAGCCGAACCTGAGCGCAGGGAATTTGTCCGCAAGCTTTGAACTCACGACCGAAGAGAATGCTGAGATGATCGGAAATCCGCGATCCCACTCGCTTCCCGGATGTCCGGTGTGAATGCAGAGGGGCAAATCCAGATCGTTAGCTTCCTCGTAGACCGGGAAAAAATGCGGGGCACCCACTGGTTGATTGAGATCGAATCCTCGCTTGAAGATTCCGCAAGCCCCGTTGGCCTTGGCCCAGCGAATTTCCTCCACGGCTGCGTCGGTATCAAGCCACGGCAACATCGCTGTCCAGCGTAGCCTCCCACCAGTTTGGGCGCATTTCTCCGCTATCCACCTATTGTAGGCTCTCGCCAGCGCTGCCTCTGGCTCAGCATGGAGAGAGATGTAACGGATGAAGAATGTGGGGAAGAGGATCTGGATGTCTACGCCCATCTGGTCCATATCCAGCAGGCGGCCTTCGATGTCTTCTAGTTCCCTCCGCGGCCGCGGAGGGTGATGGACGTCGTCGCGCACAGCACGGACCTGGATACGGCCTTCGACCAACCAATAGCGACTCCGCGATGGATTGAGCAGTGAGCGAGAAATCTCATCGTCGGATGGCCCCATCGTAACGGGCGCATACCTGGCCTTGGTCCCTTCTAAAGACATCCATGTAGCTTCGGTCTCGTCAACATGAGTATCGGCGTCGATGACGGCCACTGCACGTCCTCCTCTTGCTTTGAAGCGTTAGGTCACTACATCCATCGGCATTCACCTAGCCGCGGGGCTTTGGGTGGCGAAGGGCATCCCACCAGCGAGCGACCCGCCATCAACCAACAGGTCAGCAGCGGCGATGAAATCAGCCTCGTCCGAGGCAAGGAATACAGCTGCCGCGGCGATATCGGGTGGCATCCCCTGGCGGCCTACCAAGTTGCTGACTTCGCGTCCTGTCTGTGGGATGGTTTCCTGGCCAACAGGTGACCCCACTCGGTTTGGAGTTATCGAATTGACGCGGACGCCGTAGGGGGACATCTGGATGGCAAGCGATCGGGTGAGATTTAGGACTCCCCCTTTCGCAGCAGAATAGGCAGTTGCATCTGCGCGTCCACGGTGGCCGGAGGTCGAAGCAATATTGATGATGCGGCCCCCTCTCCCTTGATCACGCATCTGTCGTCCCGCGTATTTCACGCAGAGAAACACGCCCTTCAAGGTCACGTCGATCACAAGATCCCACTCCTCTTCCTCAAGTTCTAGGCAAGGGGTGTGATCAGTGACGGCTGCATTGTTCACAAGTATGTCGACGCCGCCGAAAGCCGCGACTGTGCTGGATACCATCTCTTGGACGGCTGGTCCGGACGAGACGTCAGCGGATATCGCAATCGCTCGTCCAGGGTTAGTAGCATTTATCGCATCCGCAACTGCTTGGGCTGCGTC
>CAZQVD010000017.1:0-21141 GCA_964596665.1 uncultured Dehalococcoidia bacterium | reverse complement strand
CATCGACAACCACTGCCACTTCGACGCGCAGGTCACGTGGGATCCGTTGTGCACCTTCTCGCCAAGCCACGGCGTGACGACGGTGATTTTCGGCAACTGCTCCCTCGGTTTCGCGCCGGTTCGCCCGGACGATCACGAAGCGCTGGCCATGATGCTGTCCCGCGTAGAGGCGATTCCCATAGAGAGCCTCCGGCAGGGAGTCGAGTGGGGTTGGGAGACCTTCCCGCAGTACCTCGACTTCATCGAGCGCCGCCTGGGCGTGAACGTGGGCGTGCTCATGGGGCATTCAGCGGGTCGGCGCTACGTCATGGGCGACGACGCCTACGAGCGCGAGACGGCCACCGGAGACGAGATGGAGGCGATGAAAGAGATCGTGCGCGATGGCATTCGTGCCGGAGCGCTCGGGCTCTCGTTCGACCGCAACAAGGGCCACCTCGACCTGGAGGGCCGGCCCATCCCGGGCATCGTCGCGCCGATTGAGGAGATCTACGACCTCGCCTCTGCGCTTCGCGGCCTGTCCGCCGGCGTCATGCAGTGCGGCTCGGCCTATCCGCTGGAGATTCGCGAAGGCTTCGCCACGAAGCTGGGGGAGCTCTCGGGACGACCCGTCGTCTACAACCAGCTCGTCTACAACGCCAAGTCGCCCGACACGTGGAGGCAGCATCTCAACATCGTGGAGCAGGGGATCAAGGATGGGAACCGCGTGTATCCGGTCGTCAATCCGCGCCCGCAGGCGTCGCGCTTCACCATGAAGGACGGCCAGATCTTCGACCGCATGCCCACGTGGCGCACCGTCATGCTCGGTACGCCGGAAGAGAAACTCGCGTCGTTCACGGACCCGGAGATGCGGCAGACGCTGCACGACGAGGCGGTGGACGACAAGGATCTGCCCGCCACGGCGCAGCCGATCAACTGGAAGGGCATCTTCGTGACCCGCGCGGTGCTCGAAGAGAATCGGTGGATGCAGGGTAAAAGCATCGCTCAGATCGCCGAGGAGCTGGACAAGGACGTGCTCTACACGCTCCTCGATCTGGTGGTGGAGGAGAACCTGTCCACCAGCTTCCGCAACAGCCAATCCGGCGGTGACGACGACGTCATGGCCGAGATGCTCCAGAGTCCCTACACCATGATCGGGCTGTCGGATGCCGGAGCACACGTCAAGTTCGAGGCCGGCTACGGCTACAGTTCGATCGTGCTTGGCCACTGGGTGCGCGACCAGCACGCCATCAGCCTGGAAGAGGCAATTCGCAAGCTGACGTTCATGCAGGCGGCGATGTTCGGCATGAGCGACCGCGGTCTGATACGCCCCGGCATGGCGGCCGACATCGTGGTGTTCGACCCTGAAGAGATCGCGGTGGAAGAGGTCGACGAGGCCTACGACCTTCCTGGAGGGCTCATGCGCCTTCGCCAGGAGGCGCGCGGCGTCGACTGCACGATCGTCAACGGCCAGGTGCTGATCGAGGGCGGAGCGCACACCGGGGCCTACCCTGGCCGCGTGATGCGCGGGTACGCTGCGGCAGCCGTCTAAGGTCCCGTCGATAGTTGTCAAGTTAGATTGTCCCAACAGCGGTCGTGTGTCTTTTTCCCCGATCGCCGTCGTGACCAAAGTTAAACAGGAGGATGTTGATGCCAGAAGCAGTACGTACTGCACACGCCGTGTGGAGCGGTGATCTCTTGTCCGGTGCCGGGACGGTGAGCGCGACATCCAGCGGGCTTTTCACAGGCCTGCCGATAAGTTGGGCCTCGCGGACGGCGGCGGTGGACGGGCGCACGAGCCCGGAGGAGCTGCTGGCGGCGGCCCACGCGTCCTGTTTCTCCATGGCCCTCTCGGCGGGACTCGGCAAGGCGGGAACGCCACCAACGAAGCTGGAGGTGGGCGCCTCGGTGACGTTCGTTCAGATCGAGGGCGGCTGGAAGGTGTCGTCCAGCGCGCTGACGGTCGCGGGCACGGTTCCCGGCATCGACGCAGCCGCGTTCCAGGCGGCGGCCGAAGGGGCCAAGGACGGCTGCCCCATCTCGGGCGCCCTTAAGGGCAACGTCGAGCTGAGCGTGGCGGCGACGCTTGAGCAGTAGGCGAACCGGTCGGCAGTAGACGAAGCGGCGGTCGGCTCATAGACTCCGTCGTGCGCCGTATGGCGGCGCTCGCACCAGCGCCGCCATACGGCGTCGTGCAAGTCACCATACTCCCTCCAGCAACTTAAGGAGCACGTCCATGGCGACCAAGACCCCAACCACGGAATGGCAGGAACCCGAGGATCAAGCGAAGAAGTCAGGGTTGGGCAAGTGGGGCAGGCCCAGCCAGCCGTACGACCTGTTCATGGATGAGCAGGGCATCCCCATATTCCGCGGCATCGGTGTGAACAAGGTGCAGGATCTGACGCTGGCGCCGTGGAAGCGCATGGGTGGCAACGGCACGTTCATCCAGCTCTGGGGTACCGAGGGCAAGTGGGGCATGTACGTGGTGGAGATTCCACCAGCGGGCGCGCTCAACCCCGAGAAGCACCTCTACGAGGAGATCTACCTGGTTGTCGAGGGCAGGGGCTCGACCGAGGTTTGGCGCGACGGCTCCAACAAGAAGAGCACCTTCGAGTGGTCGAAGGGCTCGCTGTTTACGATACCCATGAACACGCAGCATCGCTTGGTGAACGCGACCTCGGGTGGCGCGCTCCTGCTGGCCGGTACCACGGCGCCGCCAGCCATGAACCTCTTCCAGTCCCAGAACTTCATATTCAACACGCCGTACGACTTCACCGACCGCTATGACGAGAGCAGCGACTACTACAAGCCCAACGACGATATCGAGCCCGACCCGGTTCGGGGCCTGGCCATGCGGCGCACCAACATCATGCCGGACATCATCAACACCGAGCTGCCCATGGACAATCGCCGCTCGCCGGGCTACCGGCGAGTCGAGCCGTTCATGTCGGGCAACAAGTTCTACCTGTGGATCGGCCAGCATGAGCGTGGGCGCTACTCGAAGGCTCACGCCCACGGCTCGGCCGCGGTGCTCATCTGCCTACGTGGCAAGGGCTATACGTACACGTGGCCACGGGCGCTTGGCATGCACCCCTGGGAGGACGGCTTCGCGGACCAAGTGCGCAGGCAGGACTACGAGCCCGTGGGGATGGTGACAGCGGCGCCCATGACCGGCGACTGGTTCCACCAGCACTTCGGCATCGCACCCGATGACTTCCGCCTCACTGCCTGGTTCGGACCGCACGCGCCAGGACGCGAGGCGGGTGTGCCGGGCGAAGAGGACACCGACAAAGGTGCCATCGACGTGGACCAAGGCGGCGCCGCGATCCCGTATCGCCTCGAGGACCCCTACCTGCGCAACGAGTTTGCTGACGAGCTGCGCAAGGTAGGCGTCGAGTCCCGCATGGACGAGGCGTTCTACCAGTAGGAGAGGCGCTTGCCCTCCTGCGCACCAAACTCGGCTCAGACCAGGGTAGTATCGTCATGTGCAGGCGATCCTTTCTCCGCCGTCCTATCAGCCGCCATTGAGGCAAGAGCATGACGCAAAGCCCCAAGCGCGAAGGCTTCTCTGGAGCCGAGCGATCCATGATGGACGAGGACGAGCTGCAACTCACCAGCGTGGGAGTGGATATCGGCTCGTCCACTTCGCATCTGGTCTTCTCGCGCCTGGAGCTGGAGCGTCAGAACACCCGCTATGTCATCGTGAAGCGCACCGTGTTGCGCGAGTCGGAGATCCTGCTCACGCCCTACGTTGATGACGGCACGACGATCGACGCGGACGCCCTGGGCAGCTTCATCGACGCCCAGTACGAGGCCGCGCAGCTCTCGCGCGACGACGTGGACACGGGCGCGCTGATCCTGACCGGCGTGGCCGTGCTGCGGTCCAACGCGCGTGCCATCGGCGAGCTGTTCGCCGGCGAGGCGGGCAAGTTCGTGGCGGTGAGCGCCGGCGACGGCCTGGAGGCGACGATGGCGGCGCACGGGTCTGGTGCCGTACGCGAGTCCGTCCGAGCCGGCGGCGTCGTGATGAACATCGACATCGGCGGCGGCACCAGCAAGGTAGCAATCTGCGAAGCCGGCCGCGTGCACGAGGTCACGGCGGTCGATGTCGGAGCACGACTGATCGCATTCGACGGGGGAGGTGTTGTCACGCGCGTCGAGCAGGCGGGCCGCCTGCATGCCAAGGAGGCTGGCTACGACGTAGAGGTGGGCACCCGCCTGTCCATGTCAGGCATGCAGGACATCGCGAAGGTCATGGCCGATCGGCTGATGGAGGTCGTGAGCCTCGCGGGTGTAACCGACGCGACGAAATCGCTGCTCCGACTGCCCGAGATCGGTTACCGCGGCCAGATGGGATCGGTCATCTTTTCGGGCGGCGTGTCGGAGTTCCTGTATGGGCACGAGCCTCGCGAGTTCGGCGACCTCGGCCTCCTGCTGGCGAAGGAAGTCAAGTCGCGCGTCCCGTCGCTGGGCGCCGTGTTGATGGTGCCGGAGGCTGGCATCCGCGCGACCGTGATCGGCGCATCGCAGTACACGATCCAGGTGAGCGGCAGTACCATCTACATATCGCCCCAAGACGCGGTGCCGATCCGCAACGTTCCCGTGGTCGCGCCGGATTTCGACCTCGAGGCGGAGGAGCTGGACCCATCGGTCATCACCCAGGCGGTTCGCACCGGGCTGACGAGGCTCGACCTGCGGGAAGCTGACTCCCCGGTGGCCGTCGGCTTCCACTGGGGAGGCTCGGCCACGTTTTGGCGCTTGGACGCCTTCTGCCGTGGCGTTGCTGAGGCCATGGCCCCCGTGCTCGCCAAAGGCCATCCGCTGGTCCTCGTCGGCGACGGTGACATCGGCGGACTGATCGGCCTCCACCTGCGTGAGGAGGTACAGCTCCCGAGCGCCGTCGTCTCGATCGACGGCATCGAGCTCGTGGAGTTCGACTACGTAGACATCGGAGCGCTCATCCCCAGCTCAGGCGCAGTGCCCGTCGTAATCAAGTCGCTCGTGTTCCCCGGCTCGGCCGGGGGCTAGGCGCGGCCGAGGCACACGCCCGGTTTTCGTTAGCTTCGCCCGAAGCCAGGCTCACAAGGATGGCGCGTCTGGCGAGGTCGGCAAGCGTCGCGAACGTGAGGTCCAGGCGCTCCGATTCTTTCTTTCCATAACCTATTAGTTGCGCAACCGAGTAGGTTGTGTACACACAGGAATGGTGTCAAGCACGTGGCCCCTCGCTCGTGCCCGAGGGCACACGCCTGGGTTAGAGTTAGCCCAGCCAAAGGACCTCATCGGAGATGATTTCGCGATGCGCTATCGCAAGCTCGGGAACACGGACATGAACGTATCGGTGCTGGGAACCGGCGGCTATCCGTTCGGACCGCCGCTGCTGGGACAAGCCGAGACTACGGCGGTCGTGGGCGCAGCGCTGGAACAAGGGATCAACTTCTTCGACACGTCGGACGTGTACGGGCAGGGCCAGTCCGAGGATCTGCTGGGCGTGGCGCTGAAGGGAAAGCGCGAGCAGGTGTATCTCTCCACCAAGTTCAATCTGCGCAACCTCGGCGGCCAAACGCCACGGGAGCGCATCTTCGGCCGGTGCGAGGAGGCGTTGCGCAAGCTCGGCACGGACCACATCGACCTGTTCCAGGTGCACTACTCGTCGCCAGAGGTCCCGCATGAGGAGCTGATCGGCCCCATGTCCGAGCTGGTGGAGCAGGGTAAGGTGCGCTACATAGGCAATTGCAACACCGCCTCTTGGCGCTTCCACGAAGAGATGACCATCGCGCGCGAGCGAGGCATGGCGAACTTCGTTTCCACTCAGAACCACTTCAGCATGCTCTACCGACACGCCGAAGTGGACCTGCTTCCCTTCTGTCGTGCCTACGGTGTGTCGCTGCTTGCCTATTTCCCTTTGGCGGGGGGCTGGCTCACTGGCACGTACCGTCCGGGAGAGCCGCCGCCGGTGGGCAGCCGCGCCGACAAGGTGCCCACGGGCATCGTCACCCGCCTGCGCTCCGAGCGAGTCGACACACTGCTGCCACAGCTCGAGTCGTTCGCGGCCGAGCACGGGCATACCATCACCGAGTTGGCCCTCGCATGGGTGCTGTCGCACGAAGAGGTCGCTTTGGCGCTCACGGGGTTCGATCGCCCGGAGCACGTGGCCACAAATGCCAAGGCGGTGGATTGGCAGCTGAGCGCCGAGGAGCGCGCTGAAGTGGATGCCATCACCGATTGGTGGGAGGGCAAGGATGCGATGATCGACAGCGCGGACCCTCCTGGGCGGCCGGGGGCGTAGCCGGTGGGCCGCTGGTACATGGTCCGCCACGGCGAGACGTCCTGGAACGCGGAGGGTCGCATCCAGGGACAGACCGACATCCCCATGCACGACGGAGGCAGGGAGGCGGCCTGGCGGACAGGCGTCCGGCTTGCAGACATACGGTTCGACGCGGTGTATGCCAGCGACCTCAGCCGCACGCGGGAGACGGCGGAGCTAATCCTGGCCGCACAGACGGCTGCGCCTCCGCCTATAGTGACCACGCCCGAGCTGCGGGAGATATTCTTCGGCGCGCTGGAGGGGCTCACCGCCGATGAGCTCGAGGCCGTCGACCCACGAGCCGCACACCCTCAGCGCGCTCGCGACTTGGACTACGCGCCAATGGGCGCCGAATCCTTCCGCAAGCTGCTGGACCGCCTCGGCGCTTTTGGGGCGGAGCTTGAAGCGGCGCACGCCGGGAACGACCTCCTCGTGGTCGGCCACGGTGGCTCGCTGCGAGCACTGATCATCACGCTGCTCAAGCTTCCCTACGACGCGCTGTGGCGCTTCCGTGGGCTCCAGCCGGCAAGCCTATCGGTGGTGATTGTCGACAACGGCATCGCGTCGCTGACCACGTGGAACGACATCGGCCACCTGGCCTAAGGCCGCGCTCCCCGTCGAGGAGCCTGATACCTCGACTGCAGCCCGCGTACGCGAGAAATCCTACCAAGGTACGTGTTCGCCCTTGCCCGTTGGCTGGTTGCATAGAGAGGCCGACTGCTAAACCCGGCCGAAGCCTGCGAGCGATGCGTTCTGAACGTTCAATTGCGGCGACCGGGTCACGAGGTTCGCTGCGTCGAGTGAGGGTGATACTGGGGGCGTCATTCGCATCCGTGTCCCGCCCGGCGCGTTGAGCGCGATGGGGGTTACCGCATCGAGTGAGACAGCGGAGGAACAACGACCGTGTGGCGGGAAGAGATTCTGCCTGCCAGGCAGGCCGCCTAGCAGGCTCGGTCAGCCGCGCCCAATCGTGGCGCCTGGTATACTCGCGGTAGCAACATCGATCCAGGTGTACCCATGCCCCGTATTCCCAAGCCGAAGAAAGAGAAGAAGCCGGAAACCACTGCCGAGTTCGTCGATCGGATGAACAGGCAGGACATCAAGCGCAGCGGTCTGAAGCTCCGCTTCGGATTCACCAAGCGCACCCGCTAGCCGCGTCCGTGGCTCAGGAGGCACCATGGTGCAACCATTTGAGCTAACAGTTACGCAGGCCGCGTCCGAGATTCGTGCCAGCCGCCTGTCTCCTGTCGAGCTCCTCCAGTCGCTGCTCGGCCGTATCGACGCGCTCGAGCCGTCACTGCAAGCATGGGCAACGCTGGTGCCGGAGCAGGCGCTGGAAGCAGCCCGCCGTGCCGAACAGGAGATGCGTAGCTACGGACCCCGCAGCGTCATGCACGGCATCCCGTTCGGGGCCAAGGACATTTTCGATACTGCCGGGATCCGCACAGCGGCCGGCTCCAAGATATGGGCCGACCGCGTGCCGGACGCCGACGCTGCATCGGTTGCATACATGAAGAGCGCCGGCGGCGTACTGCTGGGCAAGACCCACACGACGGAGTTCGCGGACGGCGATCCCGCGCCGTCGCGCAATCCATGGAACACGGCACATACCGCGGGAGGGTCGAGCACCGGCTCGGGCGTTGCCGTTGCCGCTCGCATGGCGCCGGCGGCGTTTGGCTCGCAGACCGTGGGCTCCGTGCTCCGGCCCGCGTCGTACAATGGCGTGGTAGGCCTCAAGCCGACCTTCGGCCGCATCAGCCGCCGTGGCGTAATCCCCATGGCGTTCAGCTTCGACCATGTGGGCCTGCTCGTGCGCAGCGTCGAGGACGCAGCTGCGCTGCTTGGGCTGCTTGCCGGGCGGGACGATGAGGATCCGGAGAGCTCTCACGAGCCTGTGGGAGGCTACCTCGCTGCGCTTGTGCAACCACCCACCACGGTCCGCTTTGGACTGGTGCGCACGTGGTTCTTGGCTGAGTCGGATGCCGAGACGCGGCTGCGCATCGAGGAAGTCGCGCAGGAGCTCGCCAAGGCGGGCGCCGAGGTCGTGGAGGTGAATCCTGGCATAGACTTCGGACTCGCCTATGAGCAGCATCGGGTCATGCAGGAGGCCGAGATGGCGCAGTGGCACGAGCCGCTGTACACCGGCAACGAGCACCTGTACGGGCCGAAGATCAGCGTGTACCTGCGGAACGGGCTCTCCCATTCGGCGACGCGGTACGTGGCCGCGGCCGCCTACCGGCGCGAGGCGCAGCGCCTGGCGAAGGCAACGTTGGAGAACGTGGATGTGCTGCTGATGCCCACCAACTCGGCGCCGGCTCCGGCGGATCTGACGCAAACAGGGGACACGCGGTTCCAGAGCCTGTGGAGCTACATCGGCTTCCCCAGCATCTCTATCCCCATGGGGCTCGCGGGCAATGGCATGCCCCTGGGCTTGCAGATGGCGTGCGGCCCGTTCGACGAGGCGAAGCTGTTGAGCGTGGCCCGCTGGGCGGAGCAGGCGCTTGGTATCGAGCTAAACCCACCCGTTTAGGCATCGCGCGACGCCTTAGTCCAGAGCTACGGCGAAGCGCAAACGCACAATCAGGCTACGCGGTTTGACGCGTGGATGCCTGTTCGGGAAGCTCATCGTCGAACTCGTTGGCCGGCGCGTCTTCGCGCTCGATGCCGGAGGCAACGATGGAGCGGTGCAACTCCACCTGCTTGGCGTAGAGCCCGCCAAGGGCGACAAGCTCGTCGTGGCTGCCCTGCTCGACGATGCGTCCTTGGTCCATGACGACGATGTTGTCGGCGTTGCGGATCGTGGATAGCCGGTGCGCAATCACCACCGCGGTGCGCCCCTTGAGCAGCGTGCCGATTGCCTGCTGGATCATCTGCTCGGTTTGCGTGTCCACGTTGGCCGTGGCCTCGTCGAGGATGATGATGTGGGGGTCCGCGACCAACGCGCGGGCGAAGCTGATGAGTTGGCGCTGACCCAGGCTCATGTTGCCTCCGCGCTCCTCCATCATCGTGTCGTAGCCATCCGGGAGGCTCATGATGGGGTCGTGGATCCCCACGGCGGCAGCGGCGTTCTCCACATCCTGGTCGGTGGCTTCGGTGTGGTTGTAGCGGATGTTGGCACGGATTGTGTCGGAGAACTGGAACGGCTCCTGCAGCACGATGCCCATCTGGCGGGCTAGCGAGTTGCGCGTGACGGCCCGGATGTCGTGCCCGTCGATGGTGAGGCTGCCGTCGCTGACGTCGAAGAAGCGTGAGAGCAATGCGACCATCGTGGTCTTGCCCGCGCCGGTCTTTCCTACCAAGGCGACTGTCTGGCCGGCCCGGATGTCCAGGTCCACGTTATCGATGACGCGCCGCCCCTCGATGTACTCGAACGACACATGGTCGTAATGGATCGCGCCTTGGATGGCCGGAATTGCCTCGGCGTTGTCCGAGTCGTACAGATCGGGCTCGACATCGAGCAGGTCGAAGATACGAGCGCCGGAGGCCATCGCCCGCTGCAGCTGCGTGAACTGCTGCGTGAGGCTCCTGATCGGGTCGAAGAAGCGTTGGATCCAGAGCGTGAAGGCAACAAGAAAGCCTGCCTCGATGCGCCCGCTCGTGACCATCTGCCCGCCCACCACGATCGCGGCGGCCAGGCCGAACGCCATGAATATCTCGACCGTCGGCATCAGGGATGCGGAGAGCTTCGCGGCGAACAGGTTGGTGCGCAGGTGATGGCTGTTCAGCTCGTCGAACTGGACCAAGTTCGTCGCCTGCCGATTCATGCTCTGTACGACCCGCACCCCAGTGAGGTTCTCGGCGAGAGAGCCGTTGACCTGGGAGATGGCGATGCGCACGCGGAGGAACGCCGGCCTCGCATACCGTTGCCACACGAACACGATCACCGTCAGCACAGGGATCGACGCGAGGGAGACCAGCGCGAGCTTCCAGTCGATCACGACCATGATGGCCACGATACCGAACAGACTGAGCAGGTCGGCAATGGATACGACCAGGATGTCCAAGAACTCTTGGAGCTGATACACGTCGTTCTGCGCGCGGGACATGACCGAGCCAACCTTGTTCTTGTTGTGGAACGACATTGGCAGCCGCTGCAGGTGTGAGAACAGATCGTTGCGAAGGTTGAAGATCACCTTCTGGCTGACGGTGGCCAGCACGAACTGGTGGCTGAAGTTCGCAACGAAGTGGATCACTAATACGGCGATGAAGAAGTAGCCGACCATGTTTAGCGAATTGACATCGCCATCGGTCGCACCCCGGATGCCCACGGCGATCAGCAAAGGAATGACGATGGTCATCAGGGTGTAGACGATCACGCCCAACAGGCTGAGGGCGATCTGTGCTCGGTACGGTAGTCCGTAGGCGGCGAGCCGCACCACCACGCGGTTGTCGTAGAGCTTCTTGCCGTCCTCGTCGATGTCGCCTGCATGGGACGACCGGGTCCAGTTACCGCTGCCAGCCATTCCACCCATCATGAGCGCACACCCCTTGCCAGCCGGACAGGGGACGTGGCCTGGTGGCCGTTGAGGTTGGTCGCGTACTGCAGCTCGGTGAGGTGTGTGAAGAGTCCGCCGGTCGCCATGAGCTCATGCGGAGTGCCCATCTCGGCGATCTTCCCGCCCTCGAGCACCACGATCCGTTGTGCGTGCTGGATGGACGAGAGACGGTGGGCGATGATGAAGGTTGTGCGTCCCTTGACCACCTCGCCCATGGCCTGCTGGATGCTCGACTCGGTACCTGCGTCCACACTCGCAGTCGAGTCATCGAGGACGAGGACCGGTGGGTCGAGGATAAGCGTACGCGCGATGGATAGCCGCTGGCGCTGACCACCCGAAAGCGTCGTGCCGCGCTCGCCGATGAGGGTCTTGTAGCCCTCGGCCATGGCCATGATCTCGTCGTGCAGCTGCGCCGTCTTGGCCGCTGCCATCACTTCGTCGATCGTGGCGTCCTCTTTGCCGTACGCGATGTTGTCGCGGACCGTGGCGCTGAACAGGAACACGTCTTGCTGCACGATGCCGATGACGCTGCGCAACGACGCTAGCGTCACGTCCCGCAAGTCGTGGCCGTCCACGGTGATCGCACCTTCGTCCACGTCGTAGAAGCGCGCGAGGAGGCTCATCATCGTCGACTTCCCGGAGCCGGGGGCACCCATAATCGCGACCACCTCGCCGGCCTTCACAGCGAGATCGATGTGCTCTAGCGTGGGCCGCCCTGCGTAGGAGAACGAAACGTCGTCAAACCGAACGTGGCCCGTGACGTCGGTGAGTGGGCTTGCGCCCGGCCGCTGCTGCACCGGCGACTCGGCGTCCAGTACGTCGAACAGCCGCTCACCCGCCGATATGGCGCGAGCGAATGTGTTCACCAGCATGCCGACCATGCGAATCGGCTGCACCAGCAGGCTGATGTAGAAGAAGAACGACGTCAGCTCACCGATTGTCATGCGGCCGTCGACGACCGCATTACCGCCGACCCAGAGAATCATGGCCGTGGAGCCCCAGAAGATGCCCTGCATGAGCGACGAGTTCATCGCCTGCTTCTGCCTGGCCGATAGCGTCCAGTCGTACACTTCTTGGTTCTTGGCTTCGAACTTGCCCTCTTCGTGGCGCTCGGCACCGAAAGCCTTGACCACCCGCTGGCCGTCGAGGTTCTCCTGAAGAACGGTCGTCAAGTGGCCCATCTCGACCTGCGCCTGACGCCACAGCCAACGCATGTGCGTGCTGGCGATGACCGCCCGTACCGCGATGATTGGCACGAACACCAGAGAGAGCAGGCCGAGCTGCCAGTCCGTGTAGACCATGGCCACGGCCGCGCCGATTACCAGGAAGATGATCTGGCCCGAGCGCACGAGGCCCATCTGCACGAAGTTGCGCATCATCTCCACATCGACGGTCGATTTGGACATGAGGTTGCCGGTGTGCTCTTTGTCGTGGTACGCGAAGCTTAGGTGCTGGAGCTTGTCGTAGATCATGTTGCGGATGCGGTAGGACACACCCTGCGAGAGAGCCTCGGCGAGATAGAGGTTCCAGAAATTGAAGAAGCCGCGAAGCGTGATCACGCCCACGATTAGCAGGCCCACCATGAGCAGCTCGCTGGAGGTTGCCGCGGGGCTGCCATCCGCGGGCAACGCGCCATCGACGGCATTACCAATCAGGGCGGGCAGGGTCAGGAAGAATCCAGTGGCGAGCAGAAGGGCCACCCAAGACCCGATCATGTTCAATCGGTCCTTGGCGGCGAGCTTCGTTATTCTCCAGAGGATACGCATAGACAAGAGGACAGCGGGATCGCTGAAACGCGGACTCCCGCGCAGCAAACACTCCTATTATAAGTGCCACCAGTCGATTAGGCCAGGTGGATTTCGTGCTCGTTGAGCACCGGATGCTAGAATCCAAGGAAAGCTTGGGGGGGTCGGCACATTGCGTGGACAGTCGGTGATGCCTTACGGGCTTCGGCCCATGGACTGGGACGACCTGGATCAGGTGGCCTCGATGGAGAAAGAGGCATTTCCGACCCTATGGCCTCCCACATCGTACCGCCGGGAGATGAAGAACAAGCTGGCGGAGTACACCGTCTGCGTGCAGGATGGCGAGTACGTCACCGTCGAGAACAAGTCGGGCAAGCGCCGCCTGTTCGGGCTGCTGGGCCGCCGGCGTGGAGAGCCCACGGTGCTGCACCGGCAGATGCTGATCGGGTTCGTCGGGCTGTGGTTCATGGCGGGCGAAGCCCACATCGTGGCCATTGCCGTGCGTGAGGGCTACCGCCGCCGTGGGCTCGGAGAGCTGCTGCTGATCGGGGCGATCGAGATGGGCCTGCGCCGCGGGCAGCAGGTCGTCACGCTGGAGGTCCGCGCCTCGAACGAGGCGGCCAAGGCGCTCTATGCGAAATACGGCTTCAAAGAGGTCGGGCTGCGCAGGGGCTACTACTCCGACAACAACGAAGACGCCGTGATCATGAGCACCGACAAGCTCACCTCAGAGGCGTTCCAGGCCATGTTCGAAGAGCGCCGCGAGGCATTCGACGAGCGCTACGGCGAGGCCGACCGCCTCTACATGTAAGGCAGAGTGCAACCCTGCACCGACTCGCTTCCGCATAACGATAGCTACCCCCGATCGGCGTGGTCGCGCCATTTAGTCGGGAGCCGTCAGGCGCACAGTCAAACCCTGCTGATAGAATCCGATTCCATGCTGCGTTTCCTTTTCGTCCGTCATGGAAGAACCCCCTGGAACGTCCAAGGCCGCGTGCAAGGCGGAGGCGGCCTTGACGAGGTCGGCCGCGCCCAGGCTGTCGCGCTCGGCGAAAGGCTGAGCAGCGAGCCGATCAGCGCCATCTACGCCAGCCCAGCGCTACGCGCACGGCAGACGGCCACGGCCGTCGCCCGTCGTCACGGGCTTAAGGTACGCCAGCGATCGCTGCTGCGGGACATGGACTACGGGAAAATCGCCGGCGCGCTGCTGTCCGACGCGGAGGCCCGCTACCCGGACCTGGTCAAGCGCTGGCGTACCCGCCCCGATACGGTGCAGTTCGAGGGTGGCGACAGCCTCGATGATCTGCGCCGGCGCATACAGCGCTTCATCCGGGAGACCGTCACGGCGCATGGCTCTGGTACGGTGCTCGCCGCGACGCATGATTCGCCGGTGCGCATGGTGGCATCGCTCGCGCTCGACATCGACGACTCGCACCATATGCAGCCGGAGATGCGTACGCCCCTGGCCTCGCTGACCGTGCTCGAGGTCGATGGCGGGCTGATGCATCTGGCGCTCCGCCACGACGAGGCGCACCTTGAGGGCATCGTTGCCTAGCACGCCGAAGCGGCGCAAGCGCCCGGCCAAGGTGCTCCAGCCGCGCAGCGTTCGAGGCATCATGCCCTACACCCCCGAGGAAGCGTTCCACATACTCGCAGCCGCCTACGGCTCCGTTGCGTGGCGGCCGCGCCTCGACGGCACCTCGGAGCTCGTGTGGACGATCCTCTCTCAGCACCCCTCCGACCTGAACGCCGGGCGCGTCTACGACGCGGCGGCC
The DNA here is from genome assembly GCA_964596665.1 of uncultured Dehalococcoidia bacterium. GTDB lineage: Bacteria > Chloroflexota > Dehalococcoidia > Lucifugimonadales > Australimonadaceae > CAZQVD01. Next base: position 6,845 of record CAZQVD010000017.1, on the reverse strand, counting down.
GCCGGGATCCCCGATTGGCAGCAGGTGGTGGATGCGCCGGTGGAAGAGCTCACAGAGGTGATCCGTCACGGGGGGCTTGCCCGTCAGAAAGCACCGCGCATACAGGCCGTGCTGGTGGCGGTCCGAGAGTACGCGGGTGACTACGACATCTCGTTCTTGGCAGAGACACCGCTCCAGCAGGCAAAGGCATGGCTGCAGACCCTGCCCGGCGTAGGCCCGAAGACGGCAGGCGTGGTGCTTGCCTTCGCCATGGGCATGCCGGCCATGGCCGTCGATACGCACATCCATCGGGTCTCGCTGCGCCTTGCGCTGATCGGCCCGAAGGTGAGCGCCGACGAGGCCCACGACGTGCTCGAGCGCGCCATCGCGCCTGATCTGGTGTTCGGGTTCCACGTGTATGTGATCAACCACGGTCGCCGGATCTGCAAGGCACAGCGGCCGCTGTGTGGGCACTGCGTGCTGTCTAGCCGCTGTCCGTCGTGGGCACTCTACGCAAAACCTGGCGATGATCGTGAGCCCGAGCCCGGCCTGCTCTATGGTCTTGCGATGCCATGACCAAAGCCGTGGACGTCCCCAGCGGTGCGCTCCGTCGGCAGATCGAGGATCTGTTGGTGCGCCTCTGTGCCGAGCACGGCATCGCCCCGGTGCCAACGCTTGAGTGGTCGACGCGCATGCGCCATCTGCTGGGCCGCGCGTTCTTGCGGGAGAATGTCATTCGTCTCTCGGCGTGGCTCAGTGACGAGCAAGCAGCCGGCACGTTGCGGCACGAGCTTGCTCACATCGCGGTACGGAGTGGAAGGAGGCACAAGCCTCACGGCCCGCACTGGCAAACATGGGCCGAGCGCTTGAGCGCCGAGCCTCGCGCGACCGCCCGCTCCGCTCCCGCGAACGCGCCGGCCCGTTCGGGCAACGCGATGCAATGGGCACTGGAGTGCCCAGGATGCGGGCTCCGGGTTGTCCGCGAGCGCTTGTTGCGTGGGTTGTACCATCGCGACTGTGGTCCGCGGAACGGCAAACTCGTGCGCGTCGACCGCATGCCACGGGACACGGCACTGTCCTGGGCTGTGGATGCGAAATGAACCCAGATCCGCCGGCTGTGACGTAGCTTCTGTCGTATCCCGACCCGGACACCATCATGCGATGAGGCGGCTCTCTGTCCATGGATGACCCGCGGTGCGATCGGAACGAGGAGCGCGGCGGCTGAGCAAGAGGGGAGCCTTCTCCGCAGACGCTTCCTCCGGCATCGCCATGAGCGATCCGCTCTCGCCCTACACGTGGATGATATGGGAGCTGCTGTGGGACGCCGACCCGGGAACCTACTCGGTGCAGGTGCGCGTCACGGAGAGCACGGGCGCGCTGCAAACCGAAAAGCCCAGCCGCAATCTGCCCGACGGCGCCGACGGCTTCCATCGCGTCCGGTTCGTGGTCCAGAGCCGTCAGACCACCGACCTCTGAGCTTACGCGCACCGCCGAAGGCGCTGCTAGAATCAGGCCACTTTCTCCTGGAGGCCCGCCATGCCCCCTGAGCAGCCTTACGATCTGGTCATCACGGGCGGCCGCGTCATCGACCCGGGCCGCGGCCTGGACGCGGCGCAGGACGTTGCGGTCAGGGACGGCCGCATCGCCGCCATTGCGGACCGCATCGATCCCGCGGGCGCCGAGCGGTCCATCGATGCGCGTGGCAAGTTGGTGACTCCAGGCCTGATCGATGTGCACGCGCACATCTTCGAGCACGGTGTTTCCAATGGCCTCGATCCGGATCTCGCTGGCGTCCACTCCGGCGTGACCACGCTCGTGGACGGAGGCAGCGCGGGTAGTGCCAACTATGACGGGTTCCACCATCACGTGATAACGAAGGCGCGCACACGCGTGCTGTCGAATCTGCACATCGCCCAGACCGGCCTGGCCTTCATGCCGGAGGCGCGCGACGCGTCGGACATCAACCTCGATGCCACCATCGAGATGGTGAACCGCTACCGTGGCGAGATCATTGGCGTGAAGATCCGGGCGTGCGGTCCAGCCATCGCTTCGTTGGGGATCAACTACATCGAGTACGCGCTGACCGCGGCACGCGAGTCCGGCGTGCGCGTCATGGTGCACATCGGCGACCCGCAGTGGAACGTCGACGCGACGATCACGGAGAAGCTGCTGCCGCTGCTGCGGGCTGACGACTTGCTGACGCATCTCTACACCGGTGCTCCCGGCAAGGCGCTGGGCAATGACAACAAAGTGCTGCCCCAGCTCATAGAGGCCAAGGAGCGTGGCGTCGCATTCGACCCCGCGCACGGGCGCATGAACCTGAGCTTCGACGTGGCCAAGCGCATGCTGGAGCAAGGGATCGCCCCGGCGTCGATCAGCACCGACATCACCAAGCCGGGGCGCACCGGGCGCGTGAAGTCCATGACGCACACCATGAGCAAGTTCCTGGCGCTCAGCTTCTCACTCACTGACGTCCTCAGCATGAGCACCTACGCGCCAGCAGGCCTGATCGGCTACCAACAGGAGCTGGGTACGCTCGCCGAGGGCACCGCCGCCGACATCGCCATTCTCGAAGAGGTGCAGGGCAAGTGGACGTTTGATGACGCGGGTGGCGAGATCATCGGAGGCGACAAGGCACTGGTGCCCGTGCTGACCTTCAAGGACGGCGATCAGTTCGCCCCCGACTACGGCCCGTTCCCCTGGGGCTGGCTGCCGAACCCGGTGGAGTAGCGGACGCTTGGAAAAGCCAAAGCCTGTGGCTACGCTCCCGTTGTTCGCGGCGTTGCACGTGGAGCTCGGCCCGATCGCCTACCTGGGCTAGTTCCTAGATCCGGACCTCGATTGCAACACCACTGAGGCGTACTTCCTGGCCACGGGGTTCAGCGGCGACCTGACGATTGAAAACGCGACTGGTGCCGGGCCCAACGACGCATTCATCCGCGGCACCCGGTTTCTGATGCTCCAAGAGATGGATGATGTAGTCGTATACCCGGACATGCTGCGCGATGGTTTGTGGGGCAACCTCTCAGCGAGCCTCCCCTTCGCCAAGTGGCTCGGCGTGCAAGAGGACACCCCTTGGGATGCTGCTCACTAGCAGCCAATGGGGTCAGATCGCGAGCACGCCGCCGTCGACCGCAAGGTCAGTGCCGGTTATCGCGTCTGCTTCATCCGAGGCGAGAAATACGGCGGCTGACGCGACGTCCATGGGCCGAACCTGGCGCCCCACGAGGTTGTCGACCTGCGTGGCGCGTGCGGGAGCGCCAGGCTCGGCTTCCGTGAGCACCCTGTTGGGCGTGATGCTGTTAACGCGGATGCCATGCGGTCCGAGCTGTGCGGCTAGCGACCTCGTCAGATTCAGCACACCGCCCTTGGCGGCCGGGTAGGCCGTGGCGTTCGAGCGCGCCCGGTGGCCGGAGGTCGACCCAATGTTCACGATCGCCCCGCCGCGCGCCTGCTCGGCCATGCGGAGCGCCACGTACTTGGTGGTCACGAATACACTCCTCAGCGAGATGCGGATCACGCGGTCCCACTCCTCCTCGCTGACTTCGAGGATGCTCTGTCGATCGACGACGCCGACGTTGTTGATGAGCACGTCCACGCCGCCCCAAGCTTCCACCACCTGCGCCAGCATCGCCCGCACCGGCTCACCCGCAGTGACGTCGCATGCGATGCCGAGCGCCGCGGCCGAATGGTCCGCGTTGATCGCGGCGGCCACGGATGCGGCGCGCGCGCCAATCACGTCTACGACCGCCACGCGCGCACCCTCGTTCGCGAACGCGTGGGCTATGCCCTCGCCGATGTTGCGTCCCGCGCCTGTCACGATGACGGTTTTGTCCTCGAATCGCACGGTGGCTTCCTCCATCGCGCCCAAATTGTAACCAAGTTCCCCGAAAAACCGGGTTCTTGCGTATTTGCAGGATGGCAGGGTACCGCCTAACATGGTCGGGCGGCGATAGGCCGTAGAAAGGGGGTGATCCAACAGTGATAAGTCAATTACCTAGCACTGCTGCCTCGCCCGCTGCCCATCGCTAGGAGCCGGCCTTTTTGGTCGTAACCGGCTACCTGTGATGTTCTCGTAGGACCTGGCGAAGGGTCCTTGCGGGGGGTGCAGCAGGTGCGCTCCGGCCGTAGCCGGAGTACAGGACGGGCGCCTCGTCCTTCTCATGAAGGACGGGGCGCTTGGGTTTTGAGGGTGTACCCTCGAACCCCTTACTGCCGCTCAGCGATGCATGCGCTGCGGTTCCCACCCACCCGTGTGGTGTTGGAGCCCCTCGGCAGGGTAGCGCCTCGCACCCATCGCCGGCCCAACCCGCGCCCTTAAGCCCACCCTTGCGTTACAATCGCTCGGCTGCGCGCCGAGTCATGGCCGCGTGGCCATGGGAGCCGCTGCGATGTCCGTCAAGATCGGTGTCAGTGGAGCCTCGGTGATGGCTCGGGAGGGCAGGGACACGTTCCTGCGCTATCTGGACGCGCTTGAGGAGCTCGAGTGGGATTCGGTCTGGTTCTCCGATCGGATCGTCGGACCCGCCTGGCGCATGGACCCGCTGGCTGGCATGGCCATCACCGCAGGGCGCACGCAGAAGCTTAAATTCGGCACCGGCGTGCTGCTCATGTCCATGCGCAGCCCCGTGACGGTTGCTCGTGAGCTGGCGACGATCGACCTGCTGTCGGGTGGCGGCAGGCTCGTGGTCGGCGTTGGCGTCGGCCAGGAGTCCACGCTGGAGTACGACGCCATGGGTGTGGCAAAGCGCGACCGCGGCAAGCGGCTGGACGAGGCCATACGCCTGATGCGGCGGCTGTGGTCCGAGGACCGCATCACGTACGAGAGCGACTTCGTGAAGCTGACAGATACCGGGGTCAACCCCAGGCCCACCAACCCGGCGGTGCCGATCTGGATCGGCAGCCGCGCGGAGGCGGGCTTGCGGCGCACCGGCTATTTGGGCGACGGCTGGCTGCCTACGCAGCTCACGCCCGAGGAGGTCTCCGACGGCATCGAACGCATCAAGGCTTACGCCGCCGAGGCGGGCCGCGAGATTCCGGGCGACCACTACGGCCTGCAGATCAGCACTTACATGGTGGAGAGTGGTACTGTGCCGGACGCTATCATGGAGAAGTACCTGCTTCAGCGTCGCCCCAGCGTCAGTCCCGAGCAGATAAACCTGCTGGGCACGCCCGATCAGGTGATGTCCCGCCTGCGCGAGTACATCGATGCGGGGGCGACCAAGTTCGTGTTCAATCCCGCGTGCGGGCCGGACGAGATGTTCGATCAACTCCAGCTTCAGGCCGAGGCGATCGTGCAGCCGTTCCATCGCAACCAGGTGCCGTGGGTCAGTGGAGCGCCCGCGTAGCGACATTGAAGTGAAGATCGAATGAAAGTCGGAATCATCAACGTTACGGGATACGCGGGCATCGAGCTCGCTAGGATCCTCCATGGGCACCCCGAAGCTGAGCTCGTTAGCGTCACGGGCCGCAGCGCCGCGGGCCAAGATCTCGCCGAGGCGCTGCCGCATCTCTCTCGCATGTCGCTGACCATCGAGCCAGAGATCGCGCGGAGCGTCGATCTGGTGTTCTCGGCCCTGCCCCAGGTGGCCAGCGCCGAGGCTTGCCTGCCGTATGTGCGCGACGGCGTGAAGGTGGTCGACATCAGCGCCGACTTCCGCCTACATGACCCACAGGAGTACCTGACGTGGTACGGCAAGGAGCACCCGGCGCCCCACCTGCTGGAGACATCGGTCTATGGCCTAACGGAGCTCGACCGAGCAGGCATCGCCGGCGCTTCGCTGGTCGCGAATCCCGGCTGCTATCCGACGGGGGCGATATTGGCGTTGGCGCCGCTGGTACACGAGGGGCTGATCACGAACCAGCTCATCGTGGACGCTAAGTCGGGCGTGTCCGGTGCAGGCCGGGGCATGAGCATGGTGACACATTTTTCTGAGGTGAACGAAAACGTATTCGCCTACGGCGTCGATGGTCACCGCCATCTGCCGGAGATCACCCAGGAGCTCCGCCGCCTCAGGGTTGACTACGAGCCAAAGGTTATCTTCCAGCCACACCTGATCCCCATGACGCGCGGAATCCTGGACAGCGTGTACGCCGACCTCGTCGATGGTGCGTTTGCCTCGACCGAAGCGGCGCGGGCAGGGATTCGCGACCTGTTCGCCAGTTACTACGAAGGCGAGCCGTTCGTACGCGTGGTCGATGCACCGCCGCAGACCAAGCACACCTGGGGCAACAACGATTGTTTGATCTACCCGATGGTCGACCAGAGAACGGGTAGAGTGATGGTGTTCGCGGTGTTGGATAATCTGGTGAAGGGCGCCGCCGGCCAGGCCGTGCAGAACATGAACCTCATGTTCGGGCTGCCCGAAGTGACGGGCCTGGAGCAGATCGCCATCTACCCGTAGGCCGGGTGCATCCGAGCCTGCCGCCCGCCTCGCGCGCCCCTATCGTCTAGCGGCCTAGGACGCCACCCTTTCAAGGTGGAGATCGCGGGTTCGAATCCCGCTGGGGCCATAACCAATTAAGCAGTTATACCCAAAATATATTAGAAAGTTTCACGCTGAAAACTTAAGACAAAATGAAATATAGTTACTGCTGGAACATTGATGCTAAAGTAGGATATACTCAAAGAGAAGGTATGCGCGAAGACGATCCATAAGAAGACCGTCTCTAGCGCAAGGAGTGATTAATGAAATTCGGTGTAGTGTTACCTCATTTTACCGATAATGTACCATCCAGTGACTTCATAAGGCGTATGGCAATTGAAGCCGAAGAGTTGGGCTATGACCACATCTGGGTGGTCGACCATATAGTAGTGCCTTACCCCAGCAAATGGCACTCAGATTACGGAGCTACATTCTATGAGA
>CAZQVD010000016.1:0-21166 GCA_964596665.1 uncultured Dehalococcoidia bacterium | reverse complement strand
GACGTAGAGCCGGCCCACGTCGGAGTCCTCGGAGGCGGCGACCACGAGCCGCAGACCTGCCGGCGTTTCCACGGGTATTACTCCGCCAGCGATGCCTTGAGCGAGCGGGTTGCCGTCCACGGCCCAGGTGCGCTCGTCGGATAGGCTCTCAGCGTTCAGGGAATAGACGACGCCGTTGTAGCCCCCAACGAAAACCCTCCCGCTAGCAACCGTGGGAGTTCCGTAGAATGCGGGTGCCGTGTCTCCTTCGGCTTCTGGAGGTCCGAACGCTCTGCCCCGCTGCACGAGCTGGCCGCCGCCGCCGGCGCTTGCCAGCGTGAGCTGGACGAGCCGGCCCTCCTTCGTGCCGATGAATGCAGTAGCCCCACCGCCGGCATTCTCGACGACCGCGACCCCCGACCAGCTTTGCGAAGCCGTGGTACGACCTTGAGCGCAGCCGCCGAACACGAGCAATGCGACGGCCGCGAGCGTCAATGCGACGGTCAGGCGGTACGTGAAGGAGCTAGTGTTCGGCTCGGAGCTGGTCAACGCTGCATCCCTTGCTGGCCGCGGCCGGGCCGCGCCGGTGACTGCGTGCGATGCCTGTGGGGTACGGGATCGTATCCCTGACCACCCCAGGGCGTGCAGCTGGCGATGCGCCGGAGCGCCAGCCAGCCTCCGCGGAGGACGCCGTACTCTTCGATGGCGTCCTGCGCGTAGTGCGAGCAGGAGGGTGTATAGCGGCATGCGCCGGGCCAGATGGGTGACAATGCATGCTGATAGAAAGAGATAAGCCGAATCGCAGCTCCGCTCATCATTTCCCCTCCGTCTCTGGCACGGGCGCCTCGAGAACCCCGGCTCTCCGCTCCAAGTCCAATACGGCCTCCCTCAGGGCCTGAAAGTCAGCCGGAACAGCGTCTCGACGTGCAATCAGCAGCACGTCCCAACCGGCGCTCACGCCAGAGCGACGCACGATCTCCCGAAGGCGCCGCCGAACCCGATTCCTATCGACCGCGTGCGCGGCGACGCGCCGCCCGACGATGAAGCCGATACGAGGGTACGGTAAACCGTTTGCGGCTGCGCGGAGTATGCAGAGAGGGTGCGCGCGGGAGAATCCCCGCTCTCGGAGCGCCTGGAAGTCGCTCCGGTGCCGAAGCCGCTGTTCCCGCGGGAAGGCTTGAGTCGCCATATGCGGACGCCGGTCGCCCGCCTGCCAGTCGCCTACACCGCTACGCGGTGTCTGCCCTTGAAACGACGCGCGCTGATGACCCTTCGGCCACCGGGGGTTTGCATCCGCGCCATGAATCCGTGCCGACGGAGCCGGCGCCGTTTCTTTGGTTGCCACGTTCGTTTGGGCACAGCCGGTCAGTACCTTTCCACGTTTGCTGAGGGCCGTCGCCCGAACGCTGAGTATAATGGCCGCGGCGCATGAGTGTCAAACCCGCGCGCCTGAAGATGGAGCCGTTCCCGGCCTTCGGCGAGGCCACCGCGGAGCGGCCCGAGATCGCACCGGAAGGCCCATGGCGAAGCGCGAAACGAAGCCGACCAAGGCCCGGGCCGACCAGCTCATGATCGAGCGAGGGCTGGCCGCGACCAGGGAAAAGGCGCGGGCCATGATTCTCGCCGGCGAGCTGTTCTTAGGGGAGCGCCGGATCGAGAAGGCTGGGCAGCTTATAGCGGGAGATGCCGAGCTGCGCCTGGCCGCCCGTCCGAGGTACGTCGGTCGGGGCGGCGAGAAGCTGCAGGGAGCGCTGGAGTCGTTCGCCCTGGACGTGGAGGGGGTGACGGCCCTGGATGTGGGCGCCTCCACCGGCGGTTTCACGGACTGCCTGCTGCAACACGGCGCTCGGCGCGTGTACGCGGTGGACGTGGGCCGTGCCCAGCTAGCAGAGCCGCTGCGGCGGGACGCCCGCGTCGTCATCATGGAAGGCGTGAACGCTCGCCATGGGATTGACATACCGGAGCCGGTGGGCCTGGTGGTGGCCGACGTGTCGTTCATCTCGTTGCGTCTGGTGCTGCCACCAGCGCTGGTGCATCTGAAGCCGGGTGGCAGGCTTCTGGCGCTGGTGAAGCCGCAGTTCGAGGCGGGCAAGGGGAAGGTCGGCCGGGGGGGCGTCGTCAGGGACGAGCGCGAGCACGCCGCGGTGGTTGCCGGCTTCTGCCTGTGGGCGATCGACGCGGCGAGGACGCTGCGGCTGCTGGGGGTACGTCCCTCGGTGCTGCGAGGGAACGCGGGCAACCAGGAATATTTCGTGCTGCTGGAAGCGATCGAATACGAATAGTTGGAGGCAGGCACGCCGGAATCCATTGTTCCTCATGCTGTAGAATAGTAGTGTCCGGGCCACCATCGCCTACCGCAGGACGGTCATATGACCGAGATAGACGGCTTCCCCGACACCAGCTCCGATGTCCCTCATGACTCGTGGGGGGTGGTTGGGGTATATCTCCCAACTTCCGCAGAAAGCGACGCTGCCCGCGTCGCTTTTTTCGGTCTCTACGCCCTCCAGCACCGGGGGCAGGAGAGCGCCGGCATCGCCGCGGCCGACGGGCGCACGCTGCGGAACTTCACCAATGTGGGATTGGTCTCCAACGCGTTCCACCAAAAGGACCTGGACCGGCTCCCCGGCCACCTCGCTATCGGCCACACGCGCTACTCGACGACGGGCTCGACGGGAGCACTCAACGCGCAACCCATCGTGTCGAAGAGCCCGACCATGGAGCTGGCGCTGGGTCACAACGGCAACGTAATCAATGCCGCGGAGTTGCGGGAGCGGCTGAGCGAGTGGGGCGTGACCTGCACCACGGGAACCGACTCCGAAGTTATCACGCACCTCCTGGCGTGGGCGCCAGGCGAGAGCTGGGGCGAGAAGACAGCCTACCTGATGCGGGCTCTGAAGGGTGCGTATTCGCTGGTCGTATGCACGACCGACTCAGTCGTCGGCATACGGGACCCGCACGGCGTGCGTCCGCTCTGCATGGGCCGGTACCCGAACGGCGGATGGGTGATCGCGTCAGAGAGCGCCGCGCTCGATCATATCGGCGCTCAGTTCGTGCGTGAGATCGAGCCCGGCGAGACGGTCGTGCTGGACCGGAAGGGTCTTACGAGCATCCCCTCGCCGATGCCCAATGCGCGCGGCGCACACTGTGTGTTCGAGCATATCTACTTCGCCCGCCCCGACTCGATCCTCGACGGCCAGCTGACGCACATGTCCCGAACGAACATGGGTATGGCGCTGGCGCGTGAGCATCCGGTGGAAGCGGACATCGTCATACCGATCCCCGAGTCGGCGAACTCCGCGGCTGTGGGATACGCCCAGGCATCGGGCATCCCGTTCGGGTATGGGTTGATCAAGAACCGCTACGTCGGGCGGACGTTCATCGAGCCAGACCAACGGTTCCGGGAGCTCGGCGTTCGGAACAAGTTCAACCCCCTGCCCGAAGTACTCATGGGCAAGCGAATCGTGGTGGTGGACGACAGCATCGTGCGCGGCACCACGACGCCGCCGATCGTCGCGCTGCTGCGTCGCGCGGGTGCGGCCGAAGTGCACGTCCGGGTATGCGCTCCGCCTATCAGCAATCCGTGCCACTTCGGCGTGGACATGTCGACGAAGTCTGAGCTCATCGCCACCGACCGGTCGGTGGAGGAGATCCGGAAGCTGATCGGTGCCGACTCCCTCGGCTACCTGAGCGTCGAGGGTCTCCACGAGGCGGTCAGCGGCGATCGCTCCGGAACGGGCTTCTGCGACGCATGTTTCACGGGCCAGTACCCCATCCCAGTGCAACTGCAGCTGGGCAAGCTTTCGCTGGAGCGGACGATCGTTCGTTCCACCGAGTAGCCGGTCACGTCCATGGCCCTCGCCGATGATACGGAACGTACGATAACGAAACTTCCTGTGCTGCTGGCAGGGTTGAGCGCTGGTGATCGAAAGCGCTTCGATCGCATCTATGACGTGCAAGTGGCCGAGGGCAGGATGCATGTCCCGACCGAGATGGCACCGTGGGTGGAGCGGACGTTCGGTCCCGTCGGCGAGGTCGAGACGCAGACAGTGGTGCGTGTGTCGAATCGGGTGACGGGCGAGGGTACGCTGTTCAACGGTCTGCGCGCGCGCCGCCCGGTTGGCGCGTCCCTCCGCCAGCCGGACGATCTCACGGAAGAGCTCCGCAACGACGTCTGGGCGGACCCGCTGACGTCGACGCCAGAAGATGCGTTCGGACGTGTGCGGAACGAGCACGGCGTAAGTGCAGCGAACGTGGCGAGGTTCGACGCGGCGCACAGCATCATCGTGTTCTCGGAACCGAGCCCTCTGGCGTTCACCAGGGCGTCGGTGGCCGGTCAGATGGAGCTGGCACGTCAGTGGATCGCGGCAGCGAACCGGGATGAGCCCGCAGCCCGCTTCCCCTACGTGATGTGGAACTGCCTGTGGCGCGCTGGCGGATCGATCGTGCACGGCCATGCCCAGGTGACCCTGGCGCGCGGCCGGCACTACGGGAAGATCGAGCGGCTGCGCGCCGATGCGGCCGCGTACGAAGCGAAGCACGGGATCAGCTATTTCGGCGATCTGGCCGCGGTCCACGCGTCGCTCGGCCTCGCATCGGACCGGGACGGCGTGCGGCGGCTGGCCCACCTGAGCCCGTTGAAGGAGAAAGAGGTCGTGCTGCTCGCGGACACGTTCGACGATGCGGCGGCATGGGCAATCCACGACACGCTGGCGGTCTTCAGGGACGCGCTGAGCGTGCGGTCGTTTAACATGGGTGTGCTGCTCGCGCCGATGACCGGGGACGCCGCCGGCTGGGAGGGTTTCCCCGTGGTGATCCGAATGGTCGACCGTGGCTCGTTGAGCACCAGGACAAGCGATATCGGCGGGATGGAAATGTTCGCGGAGAGCGTGGTGGCGTCGGACCCGTTCGCGGTCCATCAGGCGCTGAGCGAGGCGGGGGTGTAGCGTTGGCATCGGTGGACGTGGTCATACCCGTGCTGAACGAGGAGCGTGCGCTGCCCGCTTGCCTGGATACGCTTGCCCTCTTCCTCGGGCAGGAGCTCGCGCAGCATGCCTGCCGGATCGTGGTGGCAGACAACGGCTCGACCGACGGCACGCTGAGCGTGGCGCAGGAGTACGAGAGGAGGATGCCGGGAAGGGTCGCCGTGACGCACCTCGACGTCCGCGGACGCGGGCGGGCGCTCCGGAAGGCGTGGACCGAAAGCCACGCGGACGTGCTCAGCTACATGGACGTCGACCTCTCGACCGGACTCGACGCGTTCCCCACGCTGGTGGACGCAATCGTGACGGAGGGGTGTCACGTAGCGTTCGGAAGCCGGTTGGCTCCCGGCGCTCGGACGACGCGGTCGTTGAAGCGAGAGCTGATTTCCCGGGCGTACAACGCCATCATCCGCCTCAGTGTGGGCACGCATTTCCGAGACGCGCAATGCGGCTTCAAGGCCGTGAGCCGCGCCACCGCACAGTCCATCGTGCCGGCGATAGTAGACAACGCATGGTTCTTCGACACGGAGCTCCTCGTGATCGCGGAGAAGCGCGGGTTCCGCATGAAGGAGATTCCCGTGACCTGGCGGGAGGATCCGGACTCGCGAGTGAAGATCATGCAGACGAGCGTGGAAGACCTCAAGGGATTGACTCGCTTGCGTTTACGCGGTATCCCGCAGGTTTCGCCTTTGGATTGAGCAGAAAGAGCCGACCATACAGAACCCAGCGTGGTAGAAACCGACGGAGCCGCTTGCACGCCGGCCTCCTCGTGCGTAGCATGCTTATGGCCCCTCAAGGCAACCGTCGTCCAGACCTACCGGTAGCATGGCACAGAGCAACCCATCCTTCGAAGTACGCCCCTCGGTGATCACCGGGGATACGGCCGACGTCTACCTGCACCGCACCCAGCGGATCCTGCGCAACGAAGGCCTGAATCCGACGGTGGTGATGGAGTTCTCGGCCGCCGCGGACGGCGTGCTGTGCGGAGCGATGGAGGTCCGCGCGGTGTTGAGCAAGGTGACCTCCGAAGGCAACCGCGAAGTGTGGGCGGTGGAGGAGGGCCTGGAGATCAGCAAGGGCGAGGTCTGCCTTCAGGTGAAGGCACCGTATTCGTCCTTCGGGCTGTACGAAACGGCGATCTGCGGCGTGCTCGCACACCAGAGCGGCTGGGCAACCGCAGCCCATGCGCTCGTGAGAGCGGCGCGAGACAAGCCGGTCGTCTCGGTGGGCGCGCACAACGTTCATCCGTCGGTCGCCCCGGTGATGGACTACGCCGCTGTGGTTGGCGGTTGCTCGGCCGGATCGACGGTGCTCGGGGCCCGGTTGGCTAACACGCAGCCGATCGCAACGGTATCCGGGGCGCTGGTGCAGCTGATGGGCGATCCGGTGAAGGCGATGATCGCCTTCGACCGTGCGGTCGCGCCGGACGTGCAGCGCGTGGCCTATGTGGACCCGCGCAAGGACGTGGTTGAGCAATCGGTGACGGTCGCACGCACGATGCGCGATCGTCTGAACAGCGTTCGCCTTGCACGTGTGCCTGGGGGCGAACCGATCGGGGCCGAGACGCTGCGCGAGGTTCGCAAGCGGCTCGACGAAGGCGGCGCGCGCAGCGTGACGATCGTGCTGAGCGGCAGGATGAGCCCCGAGCGCATCCAGATGCTGCTGGACGCGGATGCACCGGTAGATGTTTTCCACGACACGGGTTACATCGCCTCCGCCAATCCCCTGCCCTTCTCGCCCAACATCCGGACGATCAGCGAGCGGGCCATCCCCCAGGAGACTGAGCCGCTGCCGCCCAACCGGCGGCTGTTGCGCCTCCTCTAGCGTCTGCCCACGGAAGAGAGCGCCGCGCCCCTACATGACGATGTGGGTGCCAAGGGCGAAGCCCGCTTCGTTGGTGAGCGCGGCGACGCCGGTGACGGGTTTCTCGAAATCGGCGAATACTCCACCGGATACGACGAAGGCCGCGGCCTCCGTGGCAGTCGAGGCGTCGAACTCGCTGCTCTGCTCCCCCCGTACGTCGTCCGCTTCGTAGGTCGCAACGTAGACCACCTTGCCCGCCTCCAGCGGCAGCTCCTTCACGACCAGGGCGTCCTTGCGCACGACCGCGAGCCAGCCGGTGTCTCCGCGCCGTGGAACCACCGCAGCGATGCGTGGCGTGTTGAAGTCGTCCTTCTCGTAATCCATGGCCATCAGGGTCAGGACGAGTGCCTCGCGCACGGGCATACCCGCGTCGATCTTCTCGGTGATGGGGTCGGTGTGGCTCCCGTTGGTGGCGATGGCCCAATCGCCGGCGAGCCGTAGCGCGTTGTACGCGATGTACGGGTTCTTGGACACGTCGGCCTCGAAGCCGGCGCGTGGAACGATGGCGAGCGCCAAGCCGGTATCGACGGCTTCGCGATTGGGGAACGAGCGGCTGGAAACGCGGTACATGACAGCGTTGCTGCCTGACGTGCTCCGGCCGATGGCGACTATGCGTCCTACGTACATGCTTCCTGTCTCATGCGGGGCTCGCGGCCCTGCGAAAATCTGTTATGCCAGAGCCGTGGACGGCGAGGCGTCGAGGCTCAGGTCGTGGACGATGCCGCGCCTGAAGCGGCGATAGCCCGCGGCAGCGATCATGGAGCCGTTGTCCGTGCAGAGCTTCGGCGCCGGGATCAGAACGGGTACCGGTGAGCGCTCACGGCATGCGGCCCGCAGCGCGGTGTTCGCCGACACGCCGCCGCCGAGGACCAGGCCGTTGGCGCCGAACCGGCGCACCGCTTCTGCGGCCTTGGCGGAGATCACGTCGACGACCGCATCTTGGAACGCCGCGGCAAGGTTGCGGACCAGCTCAGGTTCCGGCGCCCGCTCGGGCGGTGGGTAGATGCCGAGCTCCTGCGCCCGGTGCAGCACCGCTGTCTTCAGGCCGCTGAAGCTGAAGTCCAACGAGTCGCCGAGCTTGGCGCGCGGCAGCCGCTCCGTCGGCTTCGCACCCTCGCTGATGCGTTGGATCGCTGGGCCGCCGGGGAAGCCGAGGCCGAGCAGCCGGGCCGCCTTGTCGAAAGCCTCTCCCGCCGCGTCGTCTCGAGTGCGGCCGAGGAGCTCGTAATCGCCGTGGCCCCGCATGAGAATGAGGTCGGTGTGCGCGCCCGAGGCGATAAGGATGACGAGTGGGAAGCCGGGGTCGGTGCCCGGGTCGTCGTGGTCGAGCCACGCGGCGTACAGGTGGCCTTCGAGGTGATGGCCGCCGACCAGCGGGAGCCCTCGCCCGAACGCGATGGCCTTGGCGACGGTGACGCCCACCATGCGCGCGCCCATGAGGCCGGGGCCATTGGTGACAGCGATGGCATCGATATCACCGAGGGTGACCTCTGCCTCCGAGAGCGCCCCCTCCAGCACGGGGACGACCTGCAGCAGATGCTG
The DNA here is from genome assembly GCA_964596665.1 of uncultured Dehalococcoidia bacterium. Lineage (GTDB taxonomy): Bacteria > Chloroflexota > Dehalococcoidia > Lucifugimonadales > Australimonadaceae > CAZQVD01. Next base: position 12,803 of record CAZQVD010000016.1, on the reverse strand, counting down.
CCTGGAAGCCACCTCCGGCACGACGCCGCCGTAGCGCGCATGCAGCGCGACCTGCGAGGAGATGACATCCGACAGGATGCGCGTGCCATCCTCCACGACGGCGGCCGCGGTCTCATCACAGGAGCTTTCGATGCCCAACACCAACATGGCGCGGACAGGCTAGCACACCGTGGCGGCGGCGTTAGGCGCGACCGGGCAGCAAGCGGCGCGCCGGGCCGGGCGAATGGGTATGCTATGACCTCCTGTTCACGCCGAGAATCTGGCTGTACCGGACATGGGTCTGGCCTCAAGCGCGTTGCCGAGGCCGAAAAGGGGTGATCGATGGGCGGCGATATTGGGGCCACCAACATTGTGCTGTTAGCGGTGTTCGTGGTTCTTTCCGCATTCTTCTCCGGGTCCGAGGCCGCGCTGCTGTCGGTTCAACGGGTGCGCATCCAACATCTGGTGAGCACCAAAACACCGGGCGCAGCGAAGGTGGCGCGGATGGTGGAGCGACCCGACAAGCTGCTTCCGCCGATCCTGCTGGGGAACAATCTGGTCAACACGGCGGTGGCGGCACTTGCCACGGCCATGGCTATCTCGGTGGCCGACGAAGAGAGCCAGGGGATCCGAATCGCGACGGGGCTCGTGACGGTGACGCTGCTGATCTTCGGCGAAACGATCCCGAAGACGGTGGCCACGCGGCACGCGGAACGGTTCTCGATTGTCATCGCGTTCCCCATCCAATGGATCAGCTTCGTGCTACGGCCGATATCGTTCCTGCTGGAGCGGATCAGCGCTGGCGCCTCGCGCGCCTTCGGTGGAGGGGAGCGTGAGGCGATCACCGAAGAGGAGATCAAGACGATCGTGTCGGTCGGCAGCGAGGAGGGAGTGGTGGAGCGGGGCGAGGCGGAGATGATCCGCCGGGTACTCGAGTTCGGTGACCGCCACGTCCGGGAGGTGATGACGCCAAGGCCGGAGATCGTTTGGATCGAGCGCGGTGCGACGATCCAGCAGTTCCTGCAGCTCTACGGAGATCACTACCACACCCGTTTCCCGGTGTTCGAGGGGACGCTCGACAACGTGGCGGGGATTGTCGCGGTGAAGGACGTGATGCGTCTGATCGCGACGGGCTCGAGTCTCGACTCGGCGGCGATGCCGCAGGTTCGGCCCGCGCGCTTCGTGCCGGAGACGAAGCGTGTTCAGGAGCTCTTCGACGAGATGCGCGCGTCGGGCGATCAGCTCGCGATGATCGTGGACGAGTTCGGCGGCGTGGCCGGCCTGGTGACGCTAAAGCGGCTCATCGAGGACATCGTGGGCCGGGTCGGCGACGAAGATAACGCGGCCTACGAAGAGGTGGTGGAGGTGGGCACAAGCACGTTCGATCTGGAGGGGAGCGTCTCGATCTCGGACACCAATGAGCGGCTGGGCCTCGCGCTCCCTTCGGGCGAGTACGAAACGATCGCGGGGTTCCTGCTCGAGCAGATCGGAAGCGTGCCCGAGGTTGGGCGCGAGATGGCCTACGGTGGAGCCACGTTCACGGTGACGGAGATGCAGGGCGTGCGCATCTCCCGCGTCCTGGTCGTGGTGCTCGAGGCCACGGAGTAGACGTGTGGCTCCAGCGAGCACGAAAAGGAAGCGAGACGGCCGGTTGGCCACCGCGCAGGCCGCTCGCGCAATCCAATCTGCGCTCCGCCGGGGCGCGGATCGGATCGGGCCAGGTCCCTTGGTGCTGGCGGTCTCCGGGGGTGCCGACTCCGCGGCCATGGCCATCGCCTTCGCTGCGATCCCTTCCGCAAAGCGGCCCGAGCTGGTCCTTGCGCACTTCTCGCACGGCCTCCGCCCGACCGCGGATACACGGGAGACCCGCCTGGTGGCGCGCCTGGCGGAGTCGCTGGGCCTCGACGTGAAGCTGGGCTCGGCGAGCGTTGGGTCCTCAGAGGCCGCGGCGCGGGAGGCGCGCTACGGGTTCCTGGCCAAGGTGAGCACGGAACTCGGGGCATGCGCGGTGGGGACCGCCCACACCCAGGACGATCAGGCGGAAACTGCGCTGCTGCGGCTCGTGCGCGGTGCCGGGCTGCGCGGCGGCGGGGGGATCCGCGAGTGGTCGAGCCGCGAGATTGGAGCCCACCAGGTTCAACTGCTGCGTCCGCTGCTGGTGCTGACCCGTGGGCAGACGGAGGCGGTGTGCCGCGAGGCGGACTACCGGCCGGCGGCGGACGGGTCCAACCGATCGCTGCGGTTCGCGCGGAACCGGGTCCGGAGCCGTGTGCTGCCGGAGCTTGCTCGCATCAATCCGGCGGCCCGTGCGGCCCTGGCGCGCTTCGCGGACAACGCTCGCGAGGACGACGAAGCGTTGGAGGCGCTGGCGCGGGACGCCGTCGCCGGCTCCGAGCGGCGAAGCAACGAGCGAGTGGTATGGGGGCGGATCAAGCTGGCGCAACTTCCTATGGCGCTGCTCGTCAGGGTGCTGCAGGCGGCATGGCGCCATGTGGCCGGCAATGCCGCCGCACTGTCCCGCGCGAAGCTCGATGCTGTGGGACGCTTGATTCGGCGGTCGGACGGAGGAGAGATCACGCTCGGGCAGGGGTGGCGATTCGCGATCGACCAGCGCCGGTGTTGGATCGAGCGTGCTGCCACGTACGTGGCAGCACCGTTCGACGCAGAGCTGCGAGTGCCAGGAGAGACGCAGGCTGGGCCGTGGCAGGTGCGCGCGGCGGCCGAGCGGCCAACTGCGCAGGAGGCAGGGGACGCGTGGGAGATGGTGATGGACGCCGACCGCATAGGCGAGCGGCTATGCGTCCGTACGCGCCAGCCTGGGGAGCGATTCCACCCCGCGGGCATGCCGGGCCCGGTGCGGCTCCAGGACTTATTGGTGAATGCGAAGGTGCCGCGGGCGGAGCGCGACGAGCTGCCGTTGGTGGTGGGCACAGAAGGCATCGCATGGGTGCCAGGTGTGCGGGTCGCGGAGTGGGCGAAGGTGACCGAGGCGACCCGTGCGGCCATGGTGGTGTCGGTACACCGGCGGGAGAGCTAGGCGCCCGATGGCGTAGTGGGCTCGGTTTCCGTGCGATGCTCGGCCTCGCTCGAGGGAGACTCCGCCGGGGACGTGATCGGCGGAGGTGCGTCGCCGTTGCCATGGGCACCCGAATAACCCGACTCAGCAGGCACAGTGGATGGCGGTGCCCATCGGGGCGCGAAGATCGCGCTTGGCGCGGGGTCCGGGGGAGCGGTCGAAACGGACTCTGCGACCGGTTCGGACGGGGACGCCGTGGCCATCGATGCGCCGCGACGGCCCATGGCCATGAGCTCATACAGGCGATGGCCAACGAGATAGGCATCGTTGCGCGCATCACTCGAGAGGAGGGGCTGGTGGAGGGACGTACCTCCCGCATAGAGCACCAGCTCACCCTCGGAGTCCGGGAAGGCATAGCCGGCGAGCATGTACACCGACGCGAGAACGGGGATGCCGCCGACGATGAGCGGCGGCAGCATGTTCCCGGGGAAGACCCACCAGCTGAGCCACCCCAGGACCACACCGATCCCCAGCCAGAAGAGGCCTTGCAACAGCCGCTCACGAGGCCGGAAGGCGTCGACGACCTCGATGCCGCTGAGCTGGTCCAGCGGGACGAGCATGGTAGTCCGCTTGCCCGCATGGCCGCCGATCTTTATGGCGCGATGGTTGGTGACGGTGAGTACGTCGCTACCACCCGTCGACGTGACGACTCCTTTGCGGGCGTCGAGTGCCAGCTCGAGGCGCTCACCCGGTAGCCAGGGCACCTGTGGCTGGCCGGAGTCTTCGGCGATGCGGGTGGGGTTCTGTTCCATAAATCTTGGGTGGCCACGGCCGGCCTCGACCAGGTTCGAGGATATCGTCGGTCCTACGTCAGGTCAAAACAGCATGGCTACCAATCGATACACATCAGCGCCTAAACGTGATGTGCCGGAATATCTCTGCGAGTTCGTAGGTGTGGCCGTCAACCGAAGCGCGCTCCGCTGCGTCGGCGGCTCGACGCTTCACGAAGCCCTCGATGCGATCCAGGTCCGACGACAGCTGACTCTCGTGCGCTGCGAGCGCCTTGAGCTTGCGGTCGATGGTGGGCTTGATGTCGACGACGACGTCGGGGTTCTCGGAGCCCCACAGGAGGACGTCGCCTACCTTGAACGTTTCGAGGCCCTGGGCGATGTGCTCGGGGAAGTGCAGACGGTCGCGAGCGAAGGGGAAGCAGGCGTCCAGCGCCACCTGGCCGGTAATGCGATGGTCGCGATGGGTGTGGGAGTAGTGCCGCAGTGGGTCCATGGTGAGGAGAATATCGGGACGGAATCGCCTGATGTGGTGGATGATGTGGCCCCTGAACTCGCGTGTGTCTTCGAGCTCGCCGTCACCGTAGCCGAGGAACACGACCTCTTCGACGCCGAGCACCTCCGCGGCCCTGCACTGCTCCGCCTCGCGGATCTCGGCCAGGCGCTCGCTGGTCATATCAGGGTCTTCGGTGCCCTTGTCTCCGTTGGTTGCCAGGACGTAGAGAACCTTGGTGCCTTCGGCGGTCCACTTCGCGACGGTGCCGGCACATCCAGATTCCCCGTCGTCGGGGTGAGGGATGACCAGCATCGCGCGTTGCGGGGTATCGATCGTCTCCATGCAGCCTCCACCATGAGGTTGGGCGCGCGGCCGGCGTTGCGCCGGTGGCGCTCTGCTAAGATGATAGCCGCTCGGGGCACCGACGGGCTACGCCCGGCCGCGGCCGAGTCGTCAGTGATTTCCATGGCTTCACCCACGATCGACGTTCGCAGATTCAAGTCACCCGACGTATCCGTGTTGGCCGCGCTCGACGGCGCGGAGCAATCACGTATGGCAGAAGCGGTGGCCGCTCTGGAGCGTTGGCTCGCCCAGCCAGGCATGCAGCCGGAGCGCGACTGCATCATCGCGTCAATCGCGGGCCGGCCGGCCGGGTATGCCTACGTGATGGTGGAGACGCCGATCCGGCGAAGCGTGCTGCTGGCTGGCATCCCCGCCGGGCACGCGAGCGCTCCAGTGGAGAAGGCGCTACTCGAGGAAGCGGCGGCCCACGCCCGCGGGTTCGGTCTTCGTGTGCTCGATGTGGACGTGCCCGAGCGCGATGCGGCCCGCCAAACTTTCCTGGTGGCGCAGGGGTTGCGTCACGTGCGTACGCACTGGCATCTACGGCGCGAGTCCGCCGAACGCTGCGCCGTGGCGCTGCCGCCCGGCGGCGCGCTCCGCACGGCCGTGCGATCCGACGCCCAAGCGCTCACGGATCTGCAGAACGCAGCGTTCAGCGGAAGCTGGGGCTATTCGCCCAACGTAGTAGCGGAGGTCGAGTACCGCGTGTTCGATCTCCAAGCCCCGGCGGACGACGTGATCCTGCTGGAGATCGACGGCGAGCTTGCCGCCTACTGCTGGACGCATCGTGAAGGACCGGACGGACCGGGCATCGTTGGCATGGTCGGCACGCAGCCAGAGTATCAGGGGCAGGGTCACGGCAAAGTGGTCACGGGTGCTGGTATCGACCGGCTGCTGCGCCTTGGCGCCGCGCCTGTGCAGATCACGGTGGACCGGGACAACGAGCCCGCCGTGCGATTGTATCGAGGACTGGGGTTCGAGCTGGATTGGCGCTCGCTCTGGTTCGAGCTCGATCTCACCAAAATCTGAGACGCGAGGCTAGGGACAGGGCGCCACGGCTGCCCGGCCGACGGCATCGCGAAGCACCGCTGCGTAACCGTCGAGTGTGCGGCTGGCGGCGGCTTCCCACGTGTACGTGGCCGCGGCCTGGTGGGCCGCTTCGCCCATGCGCTCCCGCCGCAAGGGATTGTTCAGGAGCTCTTCAAGACTGCAGGCGAAGTCCATGGGATCATGGGTGCCAACCAGGCTGCCGGTCCGCCCATCGTCGATCAACGACTCGAGCCCAGCGACGGTGGAAGCAAGGACAGGCCTGCCGCATGCCATGGCCTCGAGCGCGGCAAGGCCGAAGCTTTCGTGATGGGACGGAACCGCGCAGACGTCTGCCGCGGCATAAAAATCGGGCAGGTCCGCCTGGGGGATCGCCGGCTGCCACTGGACGCGGTCACGCATGCCGGCTTGGTTGGCGATGTCATAAATCCAATCGACGCTGTGCTCGATCTCAGAGCCGCCAACCAACAGCAGCCGCACGTGGCTGGGCTCTCGGAGGTAGGCGAGCGCCCGGACGAGCACGTCGGGGCCCTTGAACGGCTCAGGGCGCCCCACAAATAGCACGATTTTCTCATGGTGGCTCAGACCCAGGCGGTCCCTGGCCTGTGTACGATCGCGTGGTGCGAAGCGCTCCAAGTCAACACCTCCGGGTACCACTCGCACACGCTCGGTATCGGCGCCCAGCAGGTCGCCGATGTCGGCTCGCTCCTTCTCGGTGAGCGCGAAGATACCGTCAGCGGAGCGCGCGATGCGGCTCTCTGCAGCATGCCGCTGCGGAGGCTCGGGCTCGTCGCTCGCACGCTCCTTGACCGCTGCGATGGTGTGGAACGACGTGAAGTGGGGCACCGCAAGTCGGTCGGCGACGCTCCGACCAATCTCGCCAGAGAGCCAATAGTGGCTGTGTACCAGGTCGTAGGTGAGCGACTCTTCCTCCAGAAAACGGAGGAGCCCTTCTTGGAACTCTGGCAGATGCGGATAGGTCTCGCCGCGGGTCAGCCCGGGGTCCCCGGCGGGTATGTGGATGGTCCGTGAGCGCAGCGACATCTCGACGGCCTGCGGCCCGCCTAGGTGATGGCTGCGCGTGAAAACGTCGACGCAGACACCGGCATCCGCCAGGAGCGGCGCGATGTTGCGCAGGCTGACGTTCATGCCTCCGGCTGCTCGCATGCCGGGGACGACCATGGGGCAGCCATGGACAGAGATGACGGCGATGCGCCGAACGGGCGGGTCGAGGTCGGGAGTCTGACGGGTGTTGGTCAACAAGGTGGTTCCTGCATGTTGGTTAGCGCAACACGGTGATGCGGTGGACGGTGCGGTCGACGGCCCCGAGCTGGTACTTGTAGGGCTCCGGACCCCGGAGGAAATCGAAGTACGTGAGGCCACTCTCAATGGCATCCTTGATGCAGAGCGCCTTCAGCATGAGACCGGTGGAGAGCTCCCGATGAGCGAGGCGATAGCCGCTGTTGTACAGCAACCGGCGTCCGTCGTGGTCGAAGACGACGACGGACGCGACGCGCTCGCCTCCGGCAAGCTCCAGGAAGAACAATCGAAGGTAGCCCGCGGCCTCCATACGCTCGACCATGCTGCGGAAGAAGCGCTGACGGTCGGGCTGAAGGAACTCACGCTTCTCGTCGCGGCTCTCCCCCATCATGTCCAAGAACAATTCGACGTCGGCCGTGAGACTCTCGGGAGTCGACCGAACGACGCGATACTCGCCGGCGCTCTCCAGGCGCCGGAGCTTGCGGCGCAGCTCGTGGCGGTCCTTTTTGCGCAGCGCGCCTACATATTCGTCCCAGGTTGCAGGCAGCTCGACGCCGGGGACCACGTCCTCTTCCTCCACGTCAACGCTCCACCCCTTGCGGGTGAAGGCCTCGGTGAGGCGAGGGATGGTAGATGAGAAGCCGGGGACGGACTCGAGCCGCATGGAGCGCCACGGGTGCTCGTCGAGGCAGTCGGCCAGTCCTTCGAAGAAGCCGGGGGTGCCGTCGATGAAGTCGTGGTAGTCGAAGATGTCGGTGCCGCCGACGAACGTGAGCGTGTCTCCTTGGCGGGTCAGCGGGGCGACCCCCATGGGAGCGTCTTCTGGACCTATGACCAGCAGAGAGAGATTTGAGTCCCCACCACCGTATTGCTCCCACCACAGCTGCTGCCAGGCAGAAGTAAGGAAGACGGAGCTCCACTCGCGAGCGCCGAGGAGGTCGTCCCAGAGGCCCACGACCTCGCCGAATGCCGTCGCGCCGGCGGTACAGATCAACGGCTGCCCTGTTGCAGCAGGCTGATGAACTCGTTGCGGGTGGCGAGCCCCTCGCGAAACACGCCTCGCGTGGCGGAGGTGACGATGGAGGTACCGGGCTTGCGGATGCCGCGCATGGCCATGCAGAGGTGCTCAGCCTTCATGACAACGGCGACGCCGTCGGGGGCGAGCGCCTCCATGATGGCGTCGGCGACCTGGGAGGTGAGACGCTCCTGGACCTGGGGTCGGCGCGCGAATATGTCGACCGCTCGGGCAAGTTTGCTGATGCCGACCACCTTGCCCCGAGGCATGTAGCCAACGTGGGCGGTGCCGAAAAAGGGGAGCAGGTGGTGCTCGCACATGGAGTAGAAAGGCACGTCGCGCATGATGACCATCTCCTGATGGTCCTCTTCGAACTGGGTGGAGAGGACCCGGATGGCGTCCTCATCCGTGCCGCTCGCGATCTCTTCGTACATCTGGGCGACGCGCTTGGGTGTGTCGAGCAACCCGTCGCGCATCGGATCCTCGCCGATGCCGATCAGCAGCTCGCGCACGGCCCGCTCAACACGATCAGTGTCGATTGCCATGGTTCACCTTTCCCTACGATGCCCCCGGCAGTCTGGGGGAAGCTTCCAGCAGGTCTGTGACCGCTTGCAGGTTGGCTGACGACTCCTCCATGGGAGCGTCGGCCAGCTCGCGAGCAATCGCGGGGTCCTTCAGTCCGTTTCCGGTGATGATGCACACCGCAGTCCGATCGCCCAGGTCGAGGCCATCGTCCGCGAGCTTGATGAGCCCAGCGAGGGATGCCGCGGACGCGGGCTCGCAGAATATGCCTTCGCGTCTGGCCAGCATCTTGTAGGCTGCCAGTATCTGGTCGTCGGACACCGCGCCGATGACCCCGCCGGATTCGTCCCTGGCCGCGACGGCGCTCGACCAGCTCGCGGGGTTGCCGATACGGATCGCAGAAGCGACGGTCTGCGGCGACTCCACGGGGTGACCGAGCGCGATGGGGGCGGCGCCTTCGGCCTCGAATCCCATCATGCGAGGCAGCTTGGTGCTCTTGGCCAGGTCGGCATACTCCCGGAAGCCCTTCCAGTACGCGGTGATGTTGCCCGCGTTGCCCACCGGGATGCAGAGGATATCGGGCGCGTCGCCCAGGGCATCGATCACCTCGAACGCCGCGGTCTTCTGCCCTTCGATGCGGTGGGGGTTCACAGAGTTGACCAGCGAGAGCGGTAGGCGCTCGGCGAGTTCTCTGGCGACGTCGAGTGCCTGATCGAAGTTGCCCTCGACGACGATGACGCGGGCGCCGTAGGCAATGGCCTGGCTGAGCTTTCCCTCCGCGATGTTGCCCTTGGGCACGAGGACGACGGTGTTGAGCCCGGAGACCGCGCCGTAGGCGGCGGCGGATGCGCTGGTGTTGCCGGTGGAGGCGCAGAGGATGGTTGAGTGACCCGCCTCGATGGCTTTCGCCACGGCAAGGACCATGCCGCGGTCCTTGAAGGATCCCGTGGGGTTGCACCCCTCTAGCTTGAAGTAGAGCGCACCGACGCCGATCTCGCCTTCCAAGTGACGCGAGCGAACGAGGGGTGTGTCGCCTTCGCCCATGGTGAGGTTTGGTGTGTTGGGCGTGAGCGGGAGATACCGCCCGTACTGCCTGAGGACGCCTATGCCCATAAGTAGCCCTTGACCTGGGTCCCCGTTCCGCTAGCGTGCGCCATCTTCGATCCGTATGACGTTGGAGACTTCTTTCACGACATCCAGAGCAGCAAGTCTGGAGACCGCTTGCTGGACCGCTACTTCATGTGCCGCGTGCGTCGTGACCACGATCTCAGCGAGGCCGTCTGCAAGATCGACCTCCTTTTGCATCACGGATGCCAGGCTGACCTCGAGGTCGCCCAACACCTGGGCGATTCGCGCCATGACACCGGGGCGGTCGAAGGCACGCAGGCGCAGGTAGTATTTCGTTTTGAGCGAGCCGATGGGTTGGATCTGCAGGTCCCGATCCAGCTTCGGTGGCCTTGGCGCTCCGCCACCAGACGCGATTTGCCGAGCCGTGGCGAGCAGGTCGCCCAACACGGCACTGGTGGTGGGCTCCGACCCGGCTCCCGGACCCTGGAACATGGCCCAGTCGACCAGATCTCCCTCTAGCTCGACCGCGTTGTAGACACCGTCGACATTGGCCAGAGGATTGTCCAGGGGAAGGAAGGCGGGGTGGGCCCGTGCCTGGACGTCGTCTCCGGCCATGCAGCTTGTGGCGAGGAGCTTGATGACGTACCCAAGCTCGGCGGCGTAGGTGAAATCTGCCGCGGCCAGCCTGTCGATGCCCTCACGGTACACGTCCGTGTCGCGGACGATGGTCCTGAAGGCGAGCGTGCTCAGTATGGCCAGCTTGTTCGCGGCGTCGACGCCATCGACATCGGCAGAGGGATCGGCCTCTGCGTAACCGAGCCGCTGTGCCTCGGCCAAGGCCTCGGCATATCCCAGGCCTCCATGGGCCATGCGGGTGAGCATGTAATTGGTGGTGCCATTGATGATGGCATTGACTGCGGTGATGTCGTTGGCGCTCAGGTCCTGCAGGAGAGGGCCGATGATGGGTATACCTCCACCCACGCTCGCCTCGAAGCGGATGCTCACACCATGCTCGGCGGCGTGGCTAAGCACCTCGGGACCGTGGCGCGCCATGACGTCCTTGTTGGCTGTGACCACATGCTTGCCTTTGTGGAGCGCCTTCTGGATGTACGAGAAAGCCGGATCGTCGCCCCCCATGACCTCGACGATAATCTGAAGCTCCGGGTCGTCGAGGAGCTCGGCGGCATCGGACGTGAGGGCGACGCCGGGCGGCAGCGCCTCGCGATACCGCTCGACGTCGCGTACGAGAACGCGGCGCACGGAGACGGGGCGCCCGACCTGCGCCACGATGCGCTCGCGCTTCGCGGCAAGCGCGCGCACGACGCCTCCGCCAACCACGCCCAAACCCATGACTCCAACGGCGATGCCGTCACTGGCAGATGTGCTAGAGATGATTCACCATCCAGTTCGCATCATCGGTAGACATGGTGAGGTCGGGGACGAGCTCGTCAGCGAGGCCCTCTAGCCAGAGCTGGAATGCGGCGTTGGCGATGAGCGACCGCATCTCGTCGGTGAGGGGCTGCACAGACGGTCCTTCGGTAACCCGCAGCACCATGGAGCCCAAGGTGGTATTCAACGGCCCGACGACGGTGCCGACCTCGAGATCCTCGGCGAAGATGGTGTCGTCCAGCTCACCGAAAGCACCGCGGGGCACCCAGCCAACGACGCCGCTCTCGTCGGCGATGATCAGCTCGGTGTTAAGGTCGGCAGCAACGTCGGCGAACGCCTCGTCGCCTTGGATGCGCTCGACCGCCTCCTGCCCGAGGGCGGAGTTTTCGGCAACGATCCACTCCACGTTCATCTGCTCTTGTTCGGCTTGCTGGCGTGTCTCGAACATGTTCTGGAGTGCGACGTGGGCTAGCTGGCCCTTGGCCCACGAGCGATAGTCGGCCTCGGTCACATCGAGCCTTTCAAGGAAATCGCCGAATCTCTCGCGGCCTTCCTCCCCCAACACTGCGGGTAGAGGAGCGTCGGGATCGGATGCCGGAAGCTCAAACGTCTGTGCAATCGCGGCGTCGACCTCCTCACGCAGGACGGTGACTCCCATGGAGGGGCCGCGTTGTTCGAATAGGGCATGGCGGATGTAGTTGTAGAGGGCGTTCTGCGGCTGAACCGTGAGCGTTACAGCAGCATCGAGCCTGGCATACGGCAGCAGATCGCGAAGCTGGACGGTCTCTTCGCCGATGACGGCCACGACGCGGCGCGGCGGCTGGAAAGACGAGGAAAACCAGCCGAAGCCAAGGATGAGCACGAATGCGAGGGCAGCGACCCCGGCACCCACTACGAGCAGGCGGCGCTGCCGGTTCTCGGTATCCCGGCGGGTCAGGCCTGGCTGTGGCCTTGCGCGACCGGTGGTGAGGCTTCGCTCGGCGCGTCGGCGCTGTCGCATCAGGTCTCCGTCTTGGCTTCGCCCGCTCCGTCGTCCTCCGCATCGGCCTGATCACCGGCGGCTTCCGGCTCGGCCGAGGGCTCCGCCACAGGCTCGGCTTCGGCCTCGGGCGCGGACCCGGCTTCGCCCACGGGTGCGGGCTCCGCCTCAGCCTCGGGCGCTGCTTCGGGCGCAGATGCCAGCTCGGCCTCCGCCGTGGCTGCTGGAGCATCTGTGGTCGCGGGTGCGTCCGCAGGAGGAGCGATGTCGGGCATCTGCCCCAACGGTGGCGGCGGCGCGATGTCGCGAGGCGGTCCGTCGCCACGGAAGGGGCGGCGGCCCCGGTCGCCGCGATCTGGTCGAGCGAGCTCCATCAGGCTATGGCTACCGCTGTAGGGAAGCAGCGCGAGGAAGCGTGCGCGTTTGATGGCGAGGGAGAGCTGCCGCTGATGTGGCGCGCAGGTGCCCGTCCTTCGGCGAGAGTCGATCTTGCCCCAATCCGATATGAGCCGCCGGATCTTCTGAGCGTCCTTGTAGTCGATGACGGACTTGTCGACGCAGAATTGGCAGACCTTGCGCCGCGGAAAGAAACGTCGGCCCCCCGGCTTGCGGCGGCGTTGAGTCATCATGAACGAACGCTCCTGCTGGCCCGGAAGATCGGGCTGCCCCGGCGTTGCCCGGCGCGAGCTGATCGGGCCTGGCCCCGTCTCCAGGGCTCAGGGAGCGGCTGCGATCGCCGCCCTAAAAGGGCAGGTCGTCAGGAGAGGAGACGGGTTCGCCGACACTGACGTCGGGCTCTGTCCCCGGTGCTCCGTACTCCTCGCTGCCCTGCTCGCTTCTGCCAGCTCTATCGAGGAACAGAACGCGATCGGCGATGATCTCGTTGCGAAATCGCGTTTGAC
>CAZQVD010000015.1:0-21764 GCA_964596665.1 uncultured Dehalococcoidia bacterium | reverse complement strand
CAAAGTCGTCCCCTACGATATGCCCAACGTGGACACGGACCAAATCATCCCCGCTCGCTTCCTGAAGAAGATCGACCGCGTTGGCTTCGGCGAGTTGCTGTTCCACGATCTGCGGTTCGACACGGACGGCTCGGAGAAGCCCGGGTTCATCCTGAACGAGCCGCGCTACCAAGGTGGCTCGATCCTCGTCAGCGGGCCGCAGTTCGGGATCGGCTCGTCCCGCGAGCACGCACCGTGGGCCTTGCAGCAGTACGGCGTCCACTCGGTGATCGCCTCCAGCTTCGGGGACCTCTGCCGCAACAACTGCTACCAGAACGGCCTGCTGCCGGTGCAGCTCGCCGAGTCGGAGATCCGCACGCTGATCGAGCGTGCCGAGGAGCTCGACGACTACAAGATCACGGTCGATCTCGAGGCCCAAGAGGTGCGGGACTCGGCCGGCTTCTCGGCGCACTTCGAGGTGGACCCTTTCCGCCGCGATTGCCTGCTCAAGGGCTTGGACGATATCGGCCTGACGATGGCACAGGAGTCCGAGATCGCCAAGTTCGAAGCGGCGTACCCTTAAGACCCGACAGACCAGAGAGGACGAACAACCATGGCCACCTTCGATGTGATGGTCCTACCCGGAGACGGCATCGGGCCGGAAGTGACCGGCGCGGCACAGCAGGTGCTGAACTCGATCGCCACGAAGTGGAAGCACACGTTCCGCTACGAGACCGACGTGGTCGGTGGCGGCGCGATCGACGCCTACGGCGAGCCACTGCGCGCGGAGACCGTCGCCATGGCGAAGAAGACGAATGCGGTGCTGTTCGGTGCCGTGGGCGGGCCGAGGTGGGACAACGCCACCGTGCGTCCCGAAGCGGCCATCTTGGGCATACGCAAGGCGCTCGGGCTCTACGCCAACATCAGGCCCGTCAAGGTCTTCGCTGGCATGGAGGAGGCGAGCCCGGTCAAGAACGAGCGCGTGCGGGGCACTGATCTAGTAATCATCCGCGAGCTCACCGGCGGGCTCTACTACGCCACGCCCAAGAAGCGCTGGGAGACCAAGGCCGGACGCAAGGGTGTCGACACGCTGCTCTACACCGAGAAGGAGATCGAGCGCATCCTGCGCGTCGGCTTCGAGCTCGCACGCTCACGCCGCAAGAAGCTCACGTCGGTGGACAAGGCCAACGTGCTGCAGTCCTCGCGTCTCTGGCGCGACGTGGCCATCGAGGTCTCGAAGGACTACCCCGACGTTGAGCTGGAGCACCAACTAGTGGACTCGTGCGCCATGCTGCTGGTGACCCAGCCGACCAGGTTCGACGTGATGGTCATGGAGAACATGTTCGGCGACATCATCTCCGACGAGGCCGCGGTGCTGTCAGCCTCCTTGGGCATGCTTCCGTCGGCCAGCCTTGCCGGGCTACCGGGCCTTGATGCCAACGGCAAGCCACGCAAGGTGCGCGGTCTCTACGAGCCGAGCCACGGCAGTGCGCCCGACATCGCCGGGCAGGGCAAGGCCAACCCGATCGGATCGATCCTCAGCGCAGCGTTCATGCTGCAATACTCGTTCGGGCTCACCGAGGAGGCCGCCGCGGTCAACGCAGCGGTCGAGGGCGTGTTGCGGGCCGGTCACCGGACGGCCGACCTCGCTGCACCGGGTGCGGAATTCTCTACGACGCAGCACATGACGGACCTGGTGCTAGCGGCGTTGTAGGCGCGGCTTGTCGGACGCACCGCTGGCGGCCCTGATTGCCGCAGCCGCTCTCGTCGCCTCGGTGATGGGGGCGTCGCCTGGTTCGGCACGGGGGTAGCCATGTTGCCAGTGCTGACGCTAGCGATTGGCGCGTACGCCGGGGGGATGCGGGTGCGGCGCGTCCCGGAGTCAGCGCCCGTGCTCATCGCCGAGACGGTCATGGTCGTTGCGAGCTTACTGCTCCGGGTGCGAGGCTAAGCGTGGATCCGCTGCTGTTGGCGTTCCTCATCGGCCTGGCGGCACTCGCTGCCTCCATCATGGGCGGCATCGCCGGCATCGGCACGGCCATCGCGATGATTCCGGTGCTCACCTTCGCCTTCGGCATCCGCGAGGCGATCCCCATCATCACCGTGGCCATGCTGCTGAACAACGGGTCGCGTTGGTGGGCGAACCGCGCGTACATCGACTACCGGGTCGTCGGCTTCTTCGTCCTGGGCGCGGTGCCCATGTCCGTCGTTGGTGGCGCCATATTCGCCAACGCCCCGGCCGACCTGCTGGCTCGCGGGCTCGGCGTCTTCCTGCTCGCGCTGGTCGTCTACCGCCACCTGCCCATCGGCGGCGGCTTGCAGATGAACGCGAGGGGTTTCGTCCTTGTGGGGCTCGTTCAGGGTTTCCTGTCGTCGATCTTCGGGGGCGCCGGGCCGTTCGGGGCTCACTTCTTCATGGCGTACGGGCTGTACCGCAACGCCTTCATCGGCACGGTGGCCGTGGCCACCACCGCAATC
This sequence comes from uncultured Dehalococcoidia bacterium, assembly GCA_964596665.1. Lineage (GTDB taxonomy): Bacteria > Chloroflexota > Dehalococcoidia > Lucifugimonadales > Australimonadaceae > CAZQVD01. The sequence continues at coordinate 19,307 of CAZQVD010000015.1, read as the reverse complement.
AACGTCACCAAAGGGTCGGTTTACGGCGGGTACGCCCTCATCGACGCTAGAGGCATCGGCATCGCACTGACGATCGGCCTTATCATGGTCGTCGGCGCGGCCATCGGCGGCAGGCTTGTGCGGCACGTGCCCGACCGCGCCTTCGCGTACATCGTCGAGGCGGTCATGGTGACGGCGGGCCTCACCCTATTACTGCGTGGCTAGCCGACCCTCTTGGACCTCTCGGGAAAAGGGCAGAACAGTGAAATTTGGGCTATCGCTCTCAGGACTGCTGCAGCACTCGGGTAACGGCGACATGGTGCAACGCCTAGCGGACGTGCTGGCGATCGTTCGGCTCGGGCGGGAGCTCGGTTTCGAATACATCTACACGGGCCACCACTACCTCAGCCACCCTTATCAGATGCTGCAGCCGTTGCACTCGCTCGCTCGCATCTCCGCCGAGACCGGCGACATGGATCTGCTGTCGACGATGCTCCTGCCGCTGCAGCACCCTGTGCAGCTCGCCGAGGAGATCGCAACGCTCGACGTGATCACTAACGGTCACATCATCATCGCAGCCGCGCTCGGCTACCGGGACGAGGAGTTCGGTTCGTTCAACGTGACGCACGAGGAGCGTATCCCACGCATGCTCGAGAGCATGGAGCTGATGAAGCTGCTCTGGAGCGGCGAGGAGGTGACGTTCCACGGCCGGTTCACCAGCGTCGACGGCGTGCACCTTGGTGTGAAGCCGGTGCAGAAGCCGCACCCGCGCATGTGGATGACGGGGAACGGCGACGGCATGGTGCGGCGCATCGCCAGGATGGGTCACGTGTGGTACCTCAACCCGCACGCGCCGTTCGACACGCTCAAGCGCCAGGTGGAGATGTACAACGCCGTGCGCGCCGGGGCAGGCCACGCCCCTGCGGAGGCGATGCCCATGTCGCGTGAGACGTTCGTAGCCCCCACGCGCCAGCAGGCGATCGAGACGGCGCGCCCGTTCCTCGAGGGCAAGTACCAGACCTACGCGGCGTGGGGACAGGACAAGGCGCTGCCGGGCGAGGAGGACTTCACGCAATCCTTCGAAAAGCTTGCCGCGGACCGTTTCATGGTCGGCAGCCCCGATGACGTCATCGCCGACCTCAGCCGCTTCCGCGACATCGGGGTCACCCACGCATCGCTCCGCTTCGGCTGGCCCGGCACGCCCAAGGACGTGGTTATGGACACAATCCGCCTCGCGGCGAAGGAGGTTCTACCGGCGCTGCGATAGGCGGGGTGGCCCTGCTCCCACTTGCTGCCGCTCTACTATAGGGGCGCCGCGTTCCCACCCGGCTGCGCGAGCGATCCGGTCGGCAATCGCGCATATACTGCCGAGCGGCACCGGGTGCAGGGCGGAGCCCTGCCAGGGAAGCACGCAAGGGGTGACCCCCTCGCTCCCAAGACGCTACGAGGGCGGATGGGTGTGAGAGCCGCATCCGCCAGAGCCAATCGCACGGAGGACAACTTGCCCATCGTCTATGACGGCCCCCACCAACTCTTCAAGGTGCCCGGCATGGGCCCCTACGACAACAACGGCTATGTCCTCGCCGACCCCCGAACCAAGGAGGCCTACCTCGTCGACGCGCCGGCTCAGATCGAGCGCCTGTTGGACGAGGCGAGAGACTTCCGCGTGAAGGGCGTCGTCGTGACGCATACGCACCCGGACCACGTCGCGGGCTACGCCGATCTCAAGCGGCTCAGCGACCTGCTCGTCGCCGTGCACGCCGACGACGAGCCACGCCTGCCAGGTAAGCCGGATCTGCGGCTGGCGCACGGCGACGAGCTGACCATCGGCACGACGCGCATCCGCGTGATCCACACGCCGGGTCACACGCCGGGTGGCCTCTGCCTGTACGTCGACGGGACGCTGGTTTCGGGTGACACGCTGTTCCCCGGCGGGCCAGGGCGCACGAACAGCGCGGGCGATTTCGGCCAGTTAGTAGCCAGCATCACGACGCATCTCTACGCCCTGCCCGACGGTACGCTGGTGCTGCCCGGCCACGGCTCGGACACGACGATCGCCAACTCCAAGAGCGAATACGCGACCTTCGCTGCGAAGCAGCACGTCGCCGACCTGCACGACCATGTGAGCTGGCTAGACTCTTAACCACCAGGGTGCGAGGCTGAACCCATTTGCTGCCGCGCAGCGATAGGGGCGTCAGCTTTCCCCTTCGCCCGCTCGGTGGGCGTTTGGTTACGGGGGGACATCCCCGTTCCCCCGGCATGGCACCGCCCTTGCACTCGCTCGGTCCCGTTCAACGTTCGCTACGCCGGAGCGGCGAACGCCGCGACCTTTAGCCCGGGAGCCCAGGCGCCCGGTCAAACCCGCCCTTGCCCTCGACGCGCGCCCGTAGCATGCTGTCGCTTACCCCTGAGGAGGTGACTACATGTACACAGCTAAGACCATTCGGTCATGGAACTTCGACACACCCGACCTGGAAGCGTCGGTCAAGTTCTGGTGCAACCTGCTGGGCGCCGAGGAGCGCACGCGGCACCAGGTGCGAGGCGTCGACGTGGTGCGCCTGAACCTGGGCGGCTTCGGTGTCGGGCTGTTCGACGGCTCCGCCGGCGAGAACGAGGGCGTACCGCACCACACGATCGGCATCGACGGCCCAGACGACCCGGAGGAGCTGAAGGCTGAGATCGAGGCCCAAGGCATCGAGGTCGTACAGTTCCGCCCTCATCGCGAGGGGCAGAACGGCTACTCCCTCTACGTCAACGACCCCGCCAGTAATCGCATCGAGCTGTCCGTCGGCGAAGGCTAGGCGGGCTCATGCTCACCAAGCGCATCATCCCATGCCTCGACGTGAACGCCGGCCGTGTGGTCAAAGGCGTCTCCTTCGTGAACCTGCGCGATGCGGGTGACCCGGTGGAGCTCGCCGCCTTCTACGATGGGCAAGGCGCCGACGAGCTCGTCTTTCTGGACATCACCGCGAGCTCCGACGACCGCGAGACGATCATCGACGTGGTGCGGCGCGTGTCGGAGCAGGTATTCATACCGCTCACCGTGGGCGGCGGCGTACGGACCGTCGCCGACGTGCGCAAGCTGCTGAACGCCGGTGCGGACAAGGTGTCCATGAACACCGCGGCCGTCATGGACCCTCAGGCCTTCGCGGAGGCCGCCGAGGCCTTCGGCAACCAGTGCCTGGTCATCGCCATCGACGCCAAGGCCCTCGTGCCCGGCGGTCCGGTGGCCGACCCAGCGCTGCTTCGCGAAGGGCACCCCGGCAAGGATGAGCTCGCGACCGGCGCCGATTCCCGGTGGGAGGTCTACCTCAACGGCGGTCGCACGCCCACCGGCATCGACGCGGTGAAGTGGGCCGTGTACGCGGCGGGCCTCGGCGCCGGAGAGGTGCTGCTCACGTCAATGGACGCCGACGGCCACCTCGATGGCTACGACCTCGACCTAACGCGCGCCGTCGCGGACGCCGTCACCATCCCCGTCATCGCCAGCGGCGGCGCGGGCAACCCCGCGCATATGGCCCAGGCACTGGCCGATGCGCCCGACGGCGGACACGCCGACGCCGCACTCGCGGCCACCATCTTCCACTACGGCGAGTTCACCATCGCGCAGACCAAGGAGCAGTTGGCGAAGAGCGACCTGCTCATGCGAGAGGCCACAGACTAGCTACATGGAATCGCTGGGGAACATCCGCATCGTGGTCTTTGACTTCTTCGGCACGCTCGCCCGCAACGGCGTCGAGGACTGGGCCCCCTCGCTCGCTCGGATCGTCGAGGAACAAGGATTTCCCTTCACCGCGGAGACGCTGTGGACGGAGTGGCGCAAATACGAGGTGACCTTCCGCGGCTCGCGCACGAACATGGACGACCCGCCGTCGAGCCCGCCCTTCAGGTCGTACTGGGAAGCATGGCGGGACGCCTTCGCCGACACGTTCGCGACACTCGGTGTGTCCGGCGACCCGGACGAAGCAGCCACGATCTGCGTCGACAGCCACTGCACGCGCAACGCCTTCCCCGAAGTCACGCAGGCGCTCGCCGCGCTGCAAGCCTATCCGCTGGCGATTCTGTCCAACGCCGACGACCGTTTCCTGGATGGCTCTATCGCCCACAATGGGTGGAGCTTCGACCCGGTGTTATCATCCGAATCGGCCAAGGCCTACAAGCCGGACCCGCGGATCTTCCAGGAGTTCTGCCGTATCGCCGGTGTCGAGCCGCACCAGGTGCTGTATGTGGGCGACTCGCCCTACGACGACGCGCACGGCGCGAAGCTGGCGGGCATGAGCACCGTGCTGGTCAACCGATCGGGGGCGCCGCTGGCGAGGCCCGGCCAGGCCCCACCGCCGGGCCAGAGCCCCATCCCGGTGTCCACGGCATTGCTGGCGCCGGACTACGTCGTCGAGACGCTGGCCGAGCTGGCACCCCTATTGCGGGCCTGAAAGAGCGAGAGATGAGCGACGACGCACCATCCAACGTCAGGCTGGACAACCAAGGCCTCGTGACGGCCGTCTGCCAGGACGCGGGCTCTGGCAAGGTGCTCATGGTCGCCCAGATGAGCCCCGAGTCCGTCGCGCGCACGCTGGAGACACGGGAGATGGTTTTCTACAGCCGCTCCCGCCAGGAGCTGTGGCACAAGGGCAACACTTCCGGCAGCTTCCTGCACGTCGAGTCTGCCCAGGTCGACTGCGACGGCGACGTGCTGCTCTTCCAGGTACACGCCGACGGCCCCGCATGCCACACCGGCGCCGAGAGCTGTTTCTTCACGCCGCTGGAGGCGAGCATCGGCTTCGAGTACGCCGCAACCGGCCCCGGAATCCTGTCAGAGCTGTTCCAGGTGATCCGTCAGCGCCAGCAGGAGATGCCCGAGGGAAGCTACACCACCAAGCTGTTCGCGGAGGGCACGACCCGCATCGCCCAGAAGGTGGCCGAGGAGGGCGCGGAGGTCGCGCTCGCCGCAGCCACGAAGGATCTGGCGGACCTACCCGGCGAGGCGGCCGACCTCCTCTACCACACGCTGGTGCTGCTCGCCGACGTCGGCGTGAGCCCAGAGGACGTCTGGGCGGAGCTGCGCAAGCGCCGGCAGCCCGAGGGATAGGAGAACCCATGCAAGTGCTCCGCGTCTACCACGGCGACGACGACCAGACGCACTTCGAGGAGGTCGATCTGCCGCTAGAGCCATCCACCGGAGCCTCGAACCACCGCACGCCGCCGAGGCCTGCCAGCCAGGCGATGTTCGCGAGCCAGAACCCCGGCTCCTTTCTCGATTGGCACCCCGCGCCCTCGCGGCGCCTGTTCGTGCTGGTCGCCGGCTCGGCCGAGGTCGGCGTCACGGACGGCGAAAAGCGAACGATCACCAAGGGCGACGTGGTGCTGTTCGAGGACGTGACCGGCCCCGGGCACACCATGCGCGTCCTTGGCGGTACGCCGCGGGTTGCCCTGCACGTCAGGATGGAAGACTAGGAGGCACGCGCCATGTTTGAGCTGCACAGCCTCGGCCTGGAAGACGCTAAGCGCGCACGTGACGCGATCCTCGCCGCAACGACGCCCGCGGACAACCCCATCGCGCTGATGATCGCGGACGAGCACGGCGTGCCCGTACTCAGCCTGCGGCAGGACGGCGCCGCGCCGCGCATGCTTCGCCGTGCCCGCGCCAAGGCCTACACATCGGCCAACGTGGGCATGGACACCGTGGTCTTCCGTGACGAGGTCGTGAAGGCGAAGGCGCGCACGCTCACCGACTGGGGCGACCCCATGATCACGTCGCTGCAGGGCGGCGTCGTCCTCAGGGCCAACGGAAAGGTCGTCGGCGCCATCGCCATCAGCGGCAATGCCACCAGCCGTGACGAGGCGCTCGCCCGCAAGGGCATCGCGGCCATAGGACTCCCGGCGTGATCACGAGGCTTAGCATCGGCCTGGACGACGCGCAAACCGCCGCCGCCGCTGTCTTCGCGGCGGCTAAGGCGGCACAGGGGCCCATCGCCGTGGCGGTGACGGATGCAGAGGGCAACCTGGTGTTCCTCGAGCGCCAGGACGGTACGTCGGCGGTGAACGTGCGCAACGCCGAGCGCAAGGCCTACACCGCTGGCGTCATCGGCCGCGACACCAGCATGTTCCGGCTCCAGATCACCATGGACGGCCGCACCGTCGCCGATTGGTCCGACCCGATGGTCACGACGCTCCCGGGCGGGTGGACGCTCCGGCGCCAGTCGCAGGTGATCGGCGGCATCGGCGTGAGCGGCACCGACGACGATGACCGCCTGGCACTAGCGGGCGCGGAGGCTGCGGCGAAGATCAGCGTCGATGAGTGGCGTAAGCACCGACACGCTCCTGGGGAGGGCTAGCGATGGGCAAGCGCAACGTGTTCAACCTGCCGGGGCTTTCGCCCGAGGGGAGCGCGGCGCCTGATCTCGTCGAGGTTGGCGGGCTCTTCTTCACGTCTGCGGTTCGCGGCATCGATCTCGCCACCGGCCTGCTGCCCGCTCATCCCGCCGAGCAGTTCATCAACGCATGGCGCAACCTCAAGGCGCTCGTCGAGCACACGGGGCGCACGATCGACGAGATCGGCATCGTCACCAACTTCATCGACTCGCAAAACTACCGGGCCCACATCAACACGGGGTGGCTCGAGCTGTTCCCGGACGAGGACAACCGACCCGCCCGCAAGACCACGTCGTACCCTCTGCCTGTGGGCGTGGGCGTGGAGCTTCAAGCCTACGGCGTCGTGGGCGCCCAGCGCCAACGCATCGAGGTCCCCGGCCTCACGCACCGCGACCCACTGCCCAACGCCGTCCGCATGCGCGACTACGTGTTCTCGTCGGTCATCGTGCCGTGGGACCTGGCGACGTCGGAACCGGTGGTCGGCGAAGAGGCGCAGACCGACAAGTGCTTCGACAACATGCGCGTGCTCATGGAGCAGGCCGGGGGCACCGTCGGCGACGTGGCCCTGCAATGGGTCTACCTCAACGACTTCGCCTACCAGCCCTACATGGTGGACGTGTACCTGGAGTCGTGGCCCGAGGGCGCCTTCCAGGCCGCTCGCAAGACCTTCAGGTACCCGATGGCCGCCCAGGTCCAGATCCAGGTGATCGGTAAGGTCGGCCAGTCCGACCGGGGCAACTACGAGATACCGGGCGTCGAGCACCACGACCCCATCCCCATGGGGGCGCGCCTCGGCGACCTGTTCTGCACCTCAGGCGTGCACGGCGTGGACCCGACCAGCGACGATGCCCTCGGCGTAGTCGACGGCGCGGGCCCGCAAGCCATGTGGGGCCTGAGTCACATGAAGAGCATGGCGGAGGCCGGCGGCGGGTCAGCGGACGACATCGGCCACCTCACGCTGCTGGTGCAAGATTACGCCGACCTGCCCGCTATCGACGCCGAGTGGGTCTCCATGTTCCCTGATCCTGCCAACCGGCCCGCGCGCCAGATCATGCAGATGGGCGTCGCCCGCGACACCCGCGTCCAATTCCACATGATCGCGGTGGTCTAGACCGCGAACCGAGCGCAACACCACCTCGGAGGACACTCATGCCCGCTTACGTCATAGCTGAAATCGAAGTCACGGACCAGGCATTGTACGCCGAGTACGGGAAGGGCGTGCCTGCGACCATCGAGAAGTTCGGTGGGCGATTCGTGGTGCGCGGAGGCGACGTCCGGGTGCTCGAGGGCGACGACCCGCCCAAGCGGCAAGTCATCCTTGAGTTCCCCGACATGGACACGCTACAGCGTTGGTACGATTCCGAGGACTACGCGCCGCTGCTGGCGATGCGACTGCGCGCCGCCAACGCCAGCGTGCGGGCGGTCGAAGGGGCATAGGGGGCGCCAGACTGCCCCTCCGGCGCGCGGCTGCCCATGCCCGTACGGCGAGCGCCCCTGGTAAACTGGGCCTCCATGTTCTCGAAGGTGCTCATAGCCAATCGCGGCGAGATCGCCTGCCGTGTCATCCGGACGTGTCAGCGGCTCGGCATCAAGACCGTCGCCGTTTACTCCGAGGCGGATCAGAAGGCATTGCACGTGCAGATGGCGGACGAGGCCGTCAAGATTGGCCCTCCGCCCGCGACCGAGAGCTACCTTCGAGGCGACGAGATCATCAAGGCCGCCCTCAAGGCGAAGGCCGACGCGATCCACCCCGGCTATGGATTCTTGTCCGAGGCCCCCGGCTTCGCCAGCGCCGTGGAAGCGGCCGGCATCGCGTTCGTCGGCCCATCAGCCGACGTGATCGCCCGCATGGGCGACAAGGTCGCTGCTCGCCAGCAGGCCAAGGAGGCGGGCGTTCCCGTCATCCCGGGCACCGAGGGCGAGATCAGCGACGAAGAGGCCGCCGCCGCCGCCGCCGACATCGGCTTCCCGCTGATGGTGAAGGCGGTCGACGGCGGCGGCGGCATGGGCATACGGATCGTGCGCGACCCCGCTGAGCTCACGGAGGCGCTCAAGCGGGCCCGATCCCAAGCGCAGGGCTCCTTCGGCAGCCAGCGCCTCTACATGGAGCGCCGAGTCGAGCGCGCCTCCCACGTGGAAGTGCAGGTCTTCGGCGACAAGCATGGTAACGCCGTGCACCTGTTCGAGCGCGACTGCTCCATCCAGCGCCGCAATCAGAAGGTGATCGAAGAGACGCCTTGCCCCAAGCTGAAGCCCGACGTGCGCACGGCCATGACGCAGGCGGCCGTCGACCTGACCAAGAGCATCGGCTACTCCAACGCGGGCACCATCGAGTTCCTGCTCGACGAAACCGGCGACCATTTCTACTTCCTGGAGATGAACACCCGCCTGCAGGTGGAGCACCCGGTCACCGAGATGACCACCGGCCTTGACCTCGTGGAGCTCCAGCTCCGCGTCGCGGCTGGCGAGCCCTTGCCGATAACCCAGGGCGAGATCGTGCAGACAGGAGCGGCGATCGAGGCTCGGATCTATCCCGAGGACCCGGTCATGATGCTGCCAACGGCAGGGAAGGTGGCGAAGCTCAGCGAGCCGACCGGGTTCAACGTGCGGGTCGACGGCGCCCTATACTCTGGGTATGAGGTGTCTCCGTACTACGAATCCATGATGTCCAAGCTCATCGTGCGTGGCAAGGACCGCGAGACGGCCATCGCCGGCATGCGCAAGGCGCTTGCCGACTACAAGATCGAAGGACTCGTGACCAACATACCGCTGGTGGATCGGGTGCTGTCGCACCAACGCTTCGCCGACGCGCGACACGACACGGGGTTCCTGGAGCGCCTGCTGAGCGGGGAGGACGCAGGCGGTGACAAAACACTGGTCGCGGCCATCGCTGTGGCCATGGTGCTCGGCCAGGAGCAGGCGGAGAGCCACGCTCCCAGCCGGTGGAAGCTGCACGGCCGACGCCAGGCGATGGTCAACCGGCTCAGCAGCGGGATGCAGTAGGGAGAATCAATGAAGCGGCTCCGCGTGCGCGTGAACGACGAGTGGTTCTCCGTTGAGGTGGGCGACGTCTACCAGAGCCCGGTGGAGGTCGTCGTGGACGGCGAAGCGTATCTGGTGGAGCTAGGCGCCGCGGTCGACGGCGACATGCCGGCCCGCCGCCTGCGGAAGCAGCCCAAGGTGGAGACGCCCGGCCTGCGAGGCATCACGCAAGGCAACGACCGGGTGATCCGCTGCCCGCTGCCTGGCAAGGTCATCAACGTGTCCGTCACCAAGGGCCAGGCCATCGAGGCCGGCGACGAGATATGCCTACTCGAGAGCATGAAGATGGAGCAGAGCGTCCGCATGGCCCAGGCCGGCACGGTCAAAAACATCAAGATCAAGAAGGACCAGCGCGTCATCGCTGGAGCTCCCCTCATCGAGCTCGCCTAGACGCAACGCCATGTCAGACATGCCCGACTTCGATTTTGACCTCTGCAGCCTCGAAGAGCTGCAACAGCGATTCGCCCTTTCGTTCGAGTTCGTTCATCCCAAGCGGGGCCGGCATGAGATCGGCGTGTTCTGGGACGGCACCGACGCGTTCGCCCTCGAGAACTACTGCCCGCACGAATTCGGCATGCTCACCCACGGCTTCCTGGAGCCAGGCGAAGTGATATGTCCGCTGCACGCCGCCGTGTTCGACCTGCGGACCGGCGAGTGCCTGGACAAGTACACCTACGACACCCAAGCCTATGCGACAGAGGTACGCGATGGGCGCGTGTGGGTCACCGCGCCCGACGAGGAGCGCTTCATCCGCGACCCCAAATCGCCCTAGTCCGGCCGTTGGTCCACTCCCGCCCGTGATACCATCACACCCCGCGCGGTGAGAGCCGCCGACCCTCGGCCTCAGGAAGCTCATGGGCCTCGAAAACATAGTCGTCAAGGGCGCTCGCGAGCACAACCTCAAGAACGTCGACGTCACTATCCCCCGCGATAAGCTTGTAGTAATCACCGGCCCTTCCGGATCCGGCAAGTCGACGCTCGCCTTCGACACCATCTACGCCGAGGGCCAGCGCCGGTACGTCGAGTCGCTTTCCGCCTACGCGCGCCAGTTCCTCGGTCGCATGGACAAGCCGGACGTCGAGTACATCGAGGGCCTGTCGCCCGCCATCTCCATCGACCAAAAGGGCGTCTCCAACAACCCGCGGTCCACCGTCGGCACCGTCACCGAGATCTACGACTACCTCCGGCTCCTCTTCGCCCGCGTCGGCCACCCCCACTGTCACAACTGCGGCAGGCCAGTGCAGCGCCAGACCGTCCAGCAGATCTCCGCGACCATCCTGGAGCAAACAGGCTCCCGTCTCATGCTGTTGGCGCCCCGCGTGGTGCACAAGAAAGGCGAGCACAAGGAGATATTCGAGGAGGCTCGCAAGTCCGGCTTCGTCCGCGTTCGGGTCAACGGGGACGTCCGCGACCTCGGCGAGGAGATCACTCTCAACAAGCAGCAATGGCACACCATCGAAATCGTGGTGGATCGCCTGGTGCTCGACGACGAGACAGAGCGCAGCCGTGTGATCGACTCCGTGGAGACAACGCTGCGGTTCGGCGAGAGCCGGATGCTGACGGTCGACGCCGACAGCGGCGACGAGCACGTGTACTCGGAACAATTCTCCTGTCCCACCTGCGGCATCAGCTTCAGTGAGATAGAGCCGCGCACGTTCAGCTTCAACAGTCCCCACGGCGCGTGCCCGTCCTGTTCGGGCCTGGGCATCAAGCTGGTGGTCGACCCCGACCTGGTCGTGCCCGACAAGGACAAAACGGTCAACCAGGGCGCCATACAGCCATGGGCGCGGGCCGGGACCGCCACCAACTGGTACTACAGCGTGCTGCGCGGCGTCGCCGAGGCCCACGGCTTCTCGCCCGACGTGCCCTGGAAGCGGCTGCCGGAGACCGCGAGGCACATCCTGCTGTACGGCATGGGCGACGGCAAGAAGGTGAAGGTCCGGCACCGCTCCCATCGCGGACGCGTCTTCGAGTGGGAATCCTCGTTCGAGGGCGTCATCCCGAACATCGGGCGACGCTACCGTGACACCGAGTCGGACTACATGCGCAACGAGATCCAGCGCTACATGACCGCACAGCTCTGCGAACAGTGCGCCGGCGCCCGCCTCAAGCCCGAGTCCCTTGCCGTCACCCTCGCTGACCGCAACGTCATCCAGGTCACCGACCTGTCGGTGATTCAGGCGGCCGCGTGGGTGCGCAGCTTGCAAGACGATGGCCCGATGCCACCCATCAAGCCGCGGTGGCCGAAGCATAGGGACCCGGACACGTTCTCCGAGCGTGAGTTGATCATCGCCAATCAGATCCTGAAGGAAATCGAGTCACGCCTCCGCTTCCTGAACAACGTGGGGCTGGAGTACCTGACGCTCTCGCGCACCGCGGGCACGCTCAGCGGCGGCGAGGGCCAACGGATCCGCCTCGCGACGCAGATCGGCTCGGGGCTCATGGGCGTGCTGTACGTCTGCGACGAGCCGTCCGTCGGCTTGCACCCGGTGGACAACGCACGTCTGATCGACACGTTGAAGAACCTGCGCGATCTAGGCAACACCGTGCTCATCGTGGAGCATGACGAGTCGATGATGCGCGCCGCCGACCACCTGCTGGACCTGGGGCCTGGCGCGGGCGAGCACGGTGGCTATCTGGTCGCGGAGGGTGGCATCGACGACATGATGGCCGCGGAAGCCTCGCTCACCGGCGCCTACCTCGCCGGCCGCCGCGAGATCAGCCTGCCGCCCTCGCGCCGCAAGGGCAACGGCAAGCGGCTGCACGTGAAGAAGGCGAGCGAAAACAACCTCCGCGACGTCACCGTCGACTTCCCCCTCGGTTCGCTCGTCTGCGTTACTGGCGTCTCGGGGTCCGGCAAGTCCACGCTGGTCTACGAAGTGCTGTTCAAACGGCTCGCCCAGCACCTGTACCGGGCCAAGGACCGCCCCGGCGCTAGTGCCGGCATCGATGGCTTGGAACACGTGGACAAGGTGGTCAACATCGACCAGTCACCCATCGGCCGCACACCGCGATCCAACCCGGCGACCTACACCGGCGCGTTCACGCCGATCCGCGAGCTGTTCGCTTCCGTTCCCGAGGCGAAGGCCCGCGGCTACGGACCGGGTCGTTTCTCGTTCAACGTCAAGGGCGGCCGATGCGAGGCCTGCTCGGGCGACGGCTACGTGCAAATCCAGATGCAGTTCCTCCCCGACGTTACCGTCCCCTGCGAGGTGTGCCTGGGCCGCCGCTACAACGAGGACGCGCTGGAGATCAAGTTCAAGGACAAGAGCATCGCCGACGTGCTGGAGATGACCGTGACGGAGGCCCACGCCCTCTTCGACGCCATCCCCCGCATCAAGTCGAAACTGTCGACGCTGGAGGAGGTCGGCCTCGGCTACATCCGCCTGGGCCAGCCTGCGACGACCATCAGCGGCGGTGAGGCTCAGCGCGTGAAACTCGCGACCGAGCTCTCGAAGCGCGCCACCGGCAAGACCATGTACATCCTCGACGAGCCAACCACCGGCCTGGCATTCGAGGACTGCTCGCATCTGCTCCGCGTGCTGCACCGGCTCGTGGACGGCGGCAACACGGTGCTCCTCATCGAGCACCACCTGGACATGATCAAGAACGCCGACTGGATCATCGACATGGGTCCCGGCGCCGGCGACGAGGGCGGGGCGGTCGTGACCACCGGCACCCCCGAGGCCGTCGCCGGTCACGAAACCTCGGAGACGGCCGTTTTCCTTCGCGAGGCGCTCGCCAAGCATGGCGCGGCACCGAAGGCCAACGGGCGCCACCCATCGCGCAACGGCCACACTAACGGCGCAACGATTGCCAGGCCCAAGGCCAAAGCCAGGACATAGGTCCGACGCGCGCCGATCCTGTGCCCTCGCTCCGCACCCGGCTCGGTTATTGGCTTATCAACCCGCTGGTGCCCGCCGTCTTTCCCCGCATCAACCTGCAGACACTGTGGCTCCTACGATCGGCAATGCACCCAATCGCCAACTTGTTCGTGATCACGCTGCGCCATGGAAGCGCAGCGCCCGGCCGCACGCGCGCCGCACCCGTGGGCGTGCTCGTCAACGACCTCGCCTCGATCAAGCAGGCGCTCCGTTCACGCCGCGTCTGGCGCCGATGGCTCGTACCCGTCGCACAGCAGGACGCGATCCTGCTGCGGATCACGCTGGGGAGTAGTGGATGGCGTCGTGAGCGCGGTCGGTTGGTGTAGAGTTGCGCCATCATGCCTGACTACCCCGAGCTCACCCGCGAGAGATTCCTGATCATGGCCGAGCAAGCCGGGTTCGACCCGGCCGACCCGCACCTCGACGACCTAATACCCGACGTGCAGCTCGCGCTCGGGCGCATGGCGTTGATGTTCGCCGCGCCGGTCGATGGGTACGAGCCGGGGCCGTTCGCACCCGGAGAAGCATAGCCGTGGCCGACCCATCGCTCACACAGCTCACTGTCGCGGAGCTGGCGCACCGTATCAGGGCCCGCCAGCTCTCTCCGGTGGACGTGGCGGAGGCGTTCATCGAGCGCACGGAGGCCCTCGAGCCACAGCTCAACGCCTGGATCACGGTCGTCCCGGACCACGCACGCGCCTCGGCGAAGCAGGCCGAGGCTGAGATCGCGGCGGGCGGCTACAAGGGGCCGCTGCACGGCATACCCGTGGGATTGAAGGACCTGTTCTGGACCAAGGGCGTGCGCACCACGTCCGGGTCACGGGTGACCGCCGACTTCGTGCCCACAGAGGACGCTACGGTGGTGGCCAACCTCCAAGAGGCGGGCGCCTACTACCTTGGCAAGACAAACATGGTCGAGTTCGCCTACGGTGGCGCCGAGCACAACGATGCCTACGGCCCGCCGAAGAATCCGTGGGGTCTCAACCACCTCACAGGTGGGTCGTCCAGCGGATCTGGGGCCGCGGTGGCCGCCGGGTCCGTGCCCATCGCGCTCGGCTCCGACACAGCAGGCTCCGTTCGCGCTCCCGCCTCACTGAACGGCCTCACCGGCCACAAGCCGACCTATGGCCTCGTCAGCCGCTTCGGCGTCACGCCGCTGTCGTGGAGCATGGACAACGTCGGACCCTTGGCGCGCACCGCCGAGGACGTGGCGATCTCCATGAACGTGCTCGCGGGCCACGACCCGCGCGATGGAGCGTCCGCCCGGCACGCCAAGGAGGACTACGTCGCGGCGCTCCGTGACGACCTTGCCGGCGTGCGCATCGGGGTGCTGCAGGACGACTACATCTGGGACGTGGTCGTGCCCGAGGTGAAGACGGCGTTCGACCAGGCGGTGAGCCGACTCGCATCCATCGGCGCGACCACCGAGGCCTTGTCCATGGGCGATCTGGAGCAGCTCACGGCGGCGCAATTCACGCTCACCACCGGCGAAGCGAATGCCTACCACCAGCAGATGATCCGCGAGAGTCCCGAGCTCTACCACCCGGTGGTGCGTCGGCGAATCGAGGCGGGCTTCTTCCTGCCCGCGGCCGCCTACGTGCAGGCACAGCGGGTGCGGAACATGTTCGCCGACCGCTTCGCCCGTCTGTTCGAGACCTTCGACCTGCTGATCGCGCCAACCACACCCATGCCCGCGCCGGAGTTCGACGCGGTCGCATTCCGGCTGCCCAACGGCGAGATGCCGTCGCGCGAGATAGTGCGCATCACGCGCATCTTCAACCCCAACGGCCTGCCCGCGATCTCCGTCCCCTGCGGGTTCACGCCCGCCGGCATGCCCATCGGCATGCAGATGGCGGGCAAGCCCTTCGCCGACGGACTCGTCATCGGCGCGGCGCATGCCTACCAGCAGGCGACCGACTGGCACAAGCGGCGTCCCAGCATCTAAGCGCTGTCACTCCGGAGCGAGACGCGTATACTCCCGGCATCACGCCTCGGAGGTCGCGATTGGCCGAGCAACCCGAACCCCTGTCGAAACAAGCGTTCCTCGACCTCGCGGCACAACTAGGCCTTCCCGGCGACGAGGCTCGCATGGACGAGCTGTACGCTGAGGTGAACATCTTGCTGCTGCGTGCCTCGACCGTCTACGACGTCGACACTACCGGCATCGAGCCAAGCCCCATCAATCCCCAATTTGACGTGGCCAATGCGCGGGTCGAGACACCTCAATGAGCGACGAGCTTGCGGGACTCACCATCGCCGAGCTTGCGCCTCGCCTGCGCGACCGCGAGCTGTCGCCGGTCGAGGTCGCGGAGGCATCGGTACGCCGCATGGAGGCGACGGAGCCGAACCTCAACGCGTTCATCACGCGGACCGGCGATCAGGCCTTGGCAGCAGCACGCGCGGCGGAAGCCGAGATCCTGGCCGGCAACTATCGTGGGCCGCTCCATGGCATCCCTTTCGTAACCAAGGATCTGTTCTGGACCAAGGGCGTGCGCACCACCTCGGGCTCGCAGGCGGACATCGGCTTCGTCCCTCAAGACGACTCCGGCGTCGTGCAGCGCCTGCAGGATGCGGGTGCGTATTCCGTCGGCAAGTCCAACATGTCGGAGTGGGCCTTCTCGATCGTCGGCGAGAATGAGTTCTTCGGCTGGCCACACAACCCATGGGCACTCGGCCGCGTTCCCGGTGGCTCCAGCAGCGGCTCGGCGGCATCCGTCGCAGCCGGAGTTGCGCCCCTGTCGCTCGGCTCGGACACCGGCGGGTCGATCCGCGCGCCCGCCGCTCTCTGTGGCCTGACCGGGCTCAAGCCGACGTACGGCCTGGTGAGCCGCTACGGAGCAACGCCGCTGTCTTGGTCCAACGACCACGCCGGCCCGCTGGCCCGCACCGCGCGCGACGTTGCTCTCGCCATGAACGCGCTGGCCGGCCACGACCCACGGGACCCCTACTCGGCGAACCGCCCGACTGTCGATCACGCCGCCGGCCTGGAATCGGGCATCGCCGGGCTTCGCGTGGGCGTGCCGCGCGAATTCGTCTGGGACGTGATCGACCCGGAGGTTGAGGCACTCGTCCGTGCCGCCATCGCGCGTCTGGCTGGACTTGGCGCCATCATCACGGACGTCTCGCTGCCGGAGCTCGGCATGATCCCTGCGGGCATCACGCCGGTCGAGGCCGCGGCCTATCACGACGGTCGTATCCGGCGGGACGGACACCTTTACAACCAGCGCATCCGAAAGGCCATCGAAGCAGGCCTGTTCGTCCCCGCGGCGACCTACGTCCAGGCGCAGCGCGTGCGCGCCCTGATCGGCCGCAAGCTGGCGACTGCATTCCGGTCCGTGGACGTGATCGCCACCGCCGCGGTACCCGTCGGGGCGCCCGCCATCGACGTGGACGCGCTTACGGTGAGCGGACAGACGTTGGCCACGCGACGCGTCCTCACGAGGCTCACGTCGCCGTTCAACCTGAACGGCCATCCAGCGCTGTCGGCGCCGTGTGGATTCACCACCGACGGTCTACCCGTCGGCCTGCAGCTCGTGGGCAGGCCCTTCGAGGACGCAACGGTGCTACGAGCGGCGCACGCGTATCAGGGCGTTACGGATTGGCACATGCAGCGGCCCAATCTGGACCACCGCGAACTCAACGCAGCCTAGGGTTGATGCGCAGGCGGTTTACGGGCGGGCACCGTCTTGTCACGATGCCACACCCGGTACGCTGGAAGCATGCAGTCAAGCCCTCCAAGCTGGACGTCCGTCTTCGTCCTTTTCTCGCTCTTCATCGCGCTGGTGATGCTGTTCGTGACAGACACTCCGCCTCCCACGACCTGACCTCAGCACCAATACTACGCTCTAACGCGGTTGCATGATGATGTCGACCACCACCGGCTTGCCTGAGTCGACAATCTTGATCGCCTCAACAAGCGTCTCGTTGATCTTGTTCGGGTCCGTGATCGGGCCGAATCCGGCCACGCTCAGCGAGCGCGCCAACGATGCGAAGTCTGGAGCAGGCTCCGTGATCTGGATGCCGATCCCCTTGTTCTCCACCGGGCGGTCGCGCCGATGCGCCATGCGCTCCTGGTGCTCCTCGTCGTTGTAGTACGAGCGGTTGTTGTACAGCACGACCAGCAGCGGTATGTCGTACTTCGCGGCCGTCCACAGTGCGTTGGAGGTCATGAAAAAGTCACCGTCTCCGAGGATACTCACCACCAGGCGGCCGCTGCCTTTCCAGCCGAGCGCCGCTCCAATGGACGAGGGCAAGCCGTAGCCGACCCCTCCCCCGCGGCCACCGCCGATGCCATGGCCGTACTCCGTCGTGTCTATCGCCTCGCGTCCGCGGCGTCCGTGGGAGCTCACCAGCGCCCAATCGCGTCCCTCGACCACCTTGGCAATCTCGCCGTAGAGGCGTGCCTGCGAAACGGGCGTCGCGTCCCACGTGTTGGCGATCCAGGCATCGCGCTCAACGCGGTGGGCATCGTGGATCGCCTGTACCTTCCCTCTGCGCGCCTCGATCCGCGCCGACGCGGTCGGGTCCGCCTCGATCGCTGCCTTGCACAGCGCGACGAGCTCTGGCAGCGCCTCTGCCGTGTCCGCGGCGATCGGCACGGCCACAGGCATCAGCCACATGTTGTCGGTCACCCAGCTCTGCTTCTCGAGATCAAGCAGGGTGATGTGGATCGTCTTGGCATCCGGGCCGATGGCCGGCTGAAGCGCTCCGCGCTCTCGCACGTCCGGACCCAGCGGCACGCCGAGGCTCGGCACGTCCAGCGCCAGGAGCACGTCAGTGTCGGCGAGCACGGCTGCTCGGTGGCCGGTCACGTCCAGCGGATGCGTCGTCGGGAAGTTGAACGGCCCGCCCGCGTCGATGACTCCCGCTCCCAAGAGCTCCGCAAGCTCCTGCAGCGGTGCCAGCGCCTCGCGGTTCAGTCCCGTCTCGCCCGGCATAATGATGGGCCACTGGGCACCCACCAGAAGCTCCGCAGCCCTGCGCAGCGACTCAGGGTTGGCGGCAGGAGCTGCCGGCGCCGCAAATTGGCTCACGTCGGGAACGACCAAGCCATCGGGCACGGTGTCCTCCTGGACGTCCGTGTCAAGCGTGATGTACACAGGGCCCTTGGGCTTCGTGGTCGCGGTGCGGTAGGCTCGGAGGAACGACTCGGGCACGGCCTCGATACTGTGCGGCTGGTCGTCCAGTTTGGTGAATTCGCGCACCAGCGAGCCCTGTATCAGGGCGGTGTGTACCCAGTCGGTTGACCGGCGATGGTTGGAGTCCTGGGGGCCGCCACCACCGAGGTTGATCATCGGGGTGCGGTCGCACCAGGCGTTGAAGATGGCCATGGACGCGTGTGCCAGGCCCACTACGTTGTGCAAGCCGGTGGCCATCGGCTCACCGGTGACCCGCGCGTAGCCATTCGCGATCGCGACCGCGAACTCCTCGTGCGCGCACATCAGCATCTTGGGACCGCCGCCGTCGAAGTTCACGATCGAGTCGTGCAGACCTCGGTAGCTGGCACCCGGGTTGAGCGCCATGTATTTGATGCCCAGCTCCCTGAGCACCTCAACCATCAGGTCAGACCCGAAGACCGCCTTGCTCGGCCTGCCCGCGCCCAACGGACCGGCAGCCGCCTTCTTCGCTTGTGCCATGACTCTCTCCCCGCTCTCAGATATGGGTAGGTCCGGTACGAGCCAAGCCCGACCGGTGCGCCAGACGGGCGCATCATAGCAGGTGGAATCGCGAACGCGAGCGGAGGCTAGGCGACCCCGGCCGAGACGCCCGTGGCGCTGGGCGTGGCAGTTGCATCGGGCATGACGGGCACGCCGTCGCGGTAGAGCACCTCGTTGCCGACGAGCCAGTTTTCCCAGACTTTAAAGACCGTGCCGGGCAATCCGGTGGCCAGGTCGGTCCAGTTGGTTCCATCGTACAGCCACACTTCGCCCAGGTTGGTTTCCACGTGCCCGCCGACGACGATCACGGTTGTGTCGGTCGCCCATACGCCAAAGAGGGTGGCCAATGTGGGTGCATCGATTCGCGCGCGTT
>CAZQVD010000014.1:10753-21919 GCA_964596665.1 uncultured Dehalococcoidia bacterium | reverse complement strand
TGCACAGGTTGCACCGGGTAGGTCCTGGGTTTGGCGCTCCAGACACGTCACCTCAATCCCTAATCGAAGAGGGCAGAACGAGGGCATCATGAGCATCAGATTTAAGACGAACGCATTCGCAACGGGACTAGTGCTGCTCGCGTTAGGGATCACCCTTCTGCTGTCGGTTGGTGTTGTGGCTGCTGGTGATGGGAGTGCGCCAACAACCAAGTTGCAGGCAAGGCTTGCTGCCCAAGTTCAGGCCGGACAACTGACCCAAGAACAAGCCGATGCCCGAATCGCCGGTCGCGCGGCTGCGCACGCGAAACGAGCCGCCAGAGTGGAGGCGAAACTCGCGAAGCTCGTCGAATCTGGGACGCTGAGTCAAGACGAAGCAGATGCCAAGCTCTCTGCAATCCTGGCTAAGCCCTGGAAACCAGGCAGATACAAGGCAAGACTTGCGAAGCTGGTTGAGGCAGGTACGCTGAGTCAAGACGAAGCAGATGCCAAAGCATGGAAGCGCCTGACTAAGCCCCGAAAAGCGGAGAGATACAAGGCGAAACTTGGGAGATTGGTTGAGGCTGGCACATTGAGCCAAGACCAAGCAGATGCCAAGCTCAAGAAGCATCTGAAGAAGGCCCGTCCGATGGCCTTGCTCAGGGTGAAATTTGCGAAAATGGTCGAACACGGGAAACTGACGCAAGCCGAAGCAGACGCCAAGCTTGAGCTTATAGAGACCAAGAAGGACAAGAGGGCAAAGAAGAAAGCAGAGCGCAAGGGAGGCTGACACGCTCTCGGGCTTGGCCTTGCACAGGCCTCTAGCTTGGGCCGTCCATATTCCGTGTGTACCCCAAATCGTGCTGAGCGAATCTACGCTCAGATGTTTGGCAACTTGAATCGCCTCGTTGAACAACGCCTCGCATCAATTGTTCGTCGAATGGTCACCTATGCTTCGAATGCGTCCGGATCCACGAGGTTTGCTTAGCCGCTGTCACCGCTTCGGAGGCCGGCTCGGGACCCCCTTAGAAGAGCACTGCATTGGAACGGTTAGCTTACGGCGGCCGCCTAGCAGTTCGACGCTGCATCGAGGGCCGAGGCGAAATTCTCGATCGCCTCTACGCCGTCTTTGTTTGCCATCTCGACGCGGGCTATGAAGTGCCACAGTGATTGGGCTTCGGCGAGTGCAAAGACAGACTCGGCCACCTGCAGCGGGGTGCCATAAACAACCATCGCGGCAACGAGGTGCCGGGCTTGGTCAGTCGTGAGGTCTGAAGCCTTGGAGATTTCTGAGAGATGTGGGGAGCGCGCTCTAAGCACCCTCGAGAAGACACGATTGCGGCTCAGCAGGTTGGCAAGTGCGTAATCGAGAGCTGACTCGAGCGCTTCTTCTCTGGATTCAGCCATGAAGACTGGCAACCCGTACGCAACATCAAACCCATCGAACTCTCTTCCAGTCGATTGGAGCCCCACCTGCACACTCGCAAGAGCCTCTCTCATGACTTCTGGGTCAACGCCCACGACTGGGTAGACGCCATCCGCTGTCGAACCTGCGACCTCTAGCATACGAGGGCTGCTCGCATTGACATACACGGGCACCTTGATTGGAGGTACAACCTCGGTAGACAAGGCCTGGCGCGTGATTAGAACCGCGTTCGCCATCTCAGCAACTGGAAGTGGCGGCTTTTCGACATAATCAATCGCCCGGTCACCGCTGGCGAGCATAAGCCTAACCCGACCTGGGGCAAGTTCCGCTAATGTGCAACCCAGAGCAGCTAGCGATTTCGGATCTCGAGATACCGGGTTGGAAACTGACGGGAATAGCATCACCCGAGTCGTATCTCTCGCAGCCATACTTAGCCTTATGAACACGTCCCGGCCTGTGTGAGGATGGTCTGGCATCCCGACTCCAGCAAAGCCAAGGTGTTCCGCCCGGACCGCGAACTCTGAAGATCTGGCCATGGGCAAGTTTGTTGGGTCATTGACTGCAATACGCAGCATCGGCCCGTAGAGCGAACGGCGCATTTCGGGCACTCCCGTTCTTGGGGCTAGGCAGAACATAGACCTGCCGGGCACGGCCTAGGCCTCCACAATTGCATCCGCTTTGCTAGCCCATACGCCGACGGCGCATCGGGATCTTCGATGACATTGATCTCGGCGAGCAGCGCCACGAAATCGTTGTTGGCCGGGTTCAGCATCTAGGCGGATACTCCTTGTTCGTTGCCTGATCAACCGCAAGGCGCTCGCTATCCGTGCCCATTATCGACAGATGGACGGCATCACGCACCGACAGGCGGTAAGGAACGATGACCTTGGGGCTGGCTGGTAGCGTATGGTCTGCTTCATGCGGCAGCGAACCTAGCGAACCATAGACACCAAGGAGATCACCTGTGGCGAAGCAAACATATTCCTGCATAAAGTGCAACGGGACCGAATATAGGGTTGGGAAGTTAAGGGCAACAGGGTCAGGCATAACCCGATTCCTGAACATACAGAGCCAGAGGTATACCACCGTGGCTTGCGAGGGATGTGGGTATACGGAGCTATATCGACTAGGTGGTGGCGGCATTGGTAACATCGTAGATTTCTTCACCAACTAGAGTAACTGAGTGAATTCGTTCCCCGAACTACCCTTCCATCGGCAACCCGTAATTTGCCAGGAGTCTACGTCCATGCTTGGATCGAACGTGCCCAGACCTCCCGTGAACGCTTGAGGCCTTTCCCGTGGCGAACAGCAGCCATCACGGGGATGGTCGTAGCTCAGGCAGTGGTTCTCATGGGGTGTAGTAATGACACCAGAGCGGCCGATCCACCTGGAACAACCCTGGAGCCCTTGTCAGCAGATACCGACTACGTGCACGAGGATGGCGAACCTTCTTGGGACGGGGGCTTCACTCATTTCACACACTCTCCGGTAGATTTCCAGCAATTGATGGCGCCCGAGTCAATCTGCCCCTATTACCCTCCCATCCAGCCATTCTTCAATTATTTGGTCACGTCCCATACAGAAGGGCCTAAGAAGTGGTACTTGGGTACCTGCTCAGAATCGCCAGTAAAGATTTACTTGCCGGTCAAGGCACGATTAGACGAACGAGGAATCAGAATAACTCGTGATGAAGTGACAGGGGGGAGTGAAGGAATACCCGCACTATACGACGGGCAACAGGTATTGTCGGATGTGCAGGTATATTTCGAGGCATCGGCGGATGTCACGTTGTTTTTCATGCATCTCACGCTTCTAAGAGAACTGAAGACGCGACTCAACAGCTCGGACCACGGTTCCATTGTGCTGGAAGCAGGTACTCATATCGGTTATCTGAAATCCGCTGATGCCTACGGAATGGAGTACGACGTCATTGATTTTGGCGTAAACGACAAACGATCTGATGCCGGATTAACACGCGCTGACGACCACTGGTGGAACATACGAGCCAACCCTCTTGATTACTTTGCGGAGGATGTCCGAACTTCCATCCTCACCGCGTATAAACCCGTATACGCCCGATATATAGAGGAAGGAAGACACCCTTTCACGAATATCGAGGTCAGCCGGACTAATCTGAATGAAAAAGGCGAGATTTGGGGGACATGGTTCAAGAACGACTTGCCTAATGGTTTTGATGGAGCAAGCTGGGCTTCGGCCTGGTCGATTATCCACCTCACCAATGTCGACGATGTCGAACACGCAACTTTCTGGAAATCACTAGAGGAGCACCCTGGCTTGTCCGGTCTGTGGGTCGAAGCGGATAGAGCTGATGTTATTGGCCAACCTTTGTATGGCGGGCGTCCAAACGGCAAGAGTTGGTATTACTTGCTGTCGGGGAGTGCTTCATCGGGAATTGCCAAGATTGAGCCTTACTTCGATCAAGATGTGAGTAGAACCTGGTACTTAAAGCTTGAAATCGAATCGAAAACCGATGAGTCGTACCACGACATCCTTCGTATTGAAGCATTCCCTAGTCTCGAGTTAGCACAGTCGAACGGGTTTTCGAACGCCGCGGTTCGATTCCGACGAACGCCTTGCCGTGAGGCGGTCTGCCGATAGCGGCCTTACGGGGTACTGTTCCGCATGCAAAGCAGACGTGCTAGATGGCGGTTAGCCGCTTCTTCGAACTAAAGAAGCAGGGCGGCTATTCGACCGAGCAAGCGCTCACACCTCCCCTTTGTGTCGGAGCAAAGATACTGGCACTTACGGGTGCAGCCGTATCGGTTCACGTGGCCCCGGTCGTAGCTACTCTCGACGTAGGCGTAAGTCATAAGGGTCGGTCCCCAGTCCTCCTGACAACCTGGTCGGCTGCATTTGATTCCAGTTCGTTTGCATTCCAGGTCGGCTAAGAGGTTGGAGCTGGTTGCTGCCGGGCTAGCCCGTCCCCGTGTATCTTCTTTACAGGCGGAATAGCAAACAGCATCGTCAGAAACATCAACCCTGATGCCACCGCAAAGACAAGAAAAGTTATGGTGTATGTGCCGGTCATGTCCTGGGTGAATCCTCCAAAAACGGGGCCGATGGTGCTTATCACTGTCCATGTGCGGGCAAATCCTCTGATGGTCCCTAGCGAGCGTCGTCCGAAATAATTCGCGATAAGTAACGTTTCTATGATGGCGCGCATCCCGGTGGCTATCCCGAACAAAACTGCGAAGATCATCGCCTCCACATAGCTATCGGCAACGCTGATCACGAGCATCGCGGCCATCAGGAGAGCCGTCATAAGCATGCCACCATGTCTGACATGCATATGCTCGAGCAGCAATCCAACGGGGAACATAGATAGTGCCGACACCGCCGCGAAGACCGAGAGCACACTGACGGCCAGTGCGTCGGAGAAGCCCCGGTCCTGGAAATTGGCGACAAGGTGGAAGTTGGTGGCTCCCATTACGAATGGAGTGCCTACCGTGAAACAGACAATGAGCCAGAATGTACGGGTCTGGCGCGCTTCTTGCAGGGTCCACGAGACTTCGTTGGCGAGTTCCGACAACTCGTCGCTTTCGATAGCCCCATCAGGCGTGAGCCCCATATCTTCCGGCTGTTTGCGGATGTACAACAAAGCCGGCAACATGACTAACAGCGCCGCCATCCCTGCGCTGGCTACGAAGGCCATCCTCCAAGTCGAGATAGACATCACGGCAACAATGACAACAGGAAACACAACTTGCCCAACCCGGTGGCCGATTTCTTTAATCGCGAGCATCCGTGCCCGGCGTCGATAGAACCACTTACTCACTGCTACCGAGGTCCCAATCCCCACTCCAGCGAGTGCCGCGCCACGGCCTAGACCGAACAGCATCCAGAATTGCCAAGGCTCCTGAATCGTCGACAGACCCAACAGAGCAGCCGCAATTAGGGCGCCTGAAATCGCTACGACTAACCTAGCGCCGTAACGATCCACCAACCTTCCCACGATGGCGGAGCTAAGCGCCCCAACGACGCTCCCGATCGTAAAACCCAAGGCGATGGTCCCGCGCGACCATCCCAGCTCTTCTTGGATCGGCTTAATGAATACACCGATCACCGGACCGTTGACAGGCACCTCGCCGAACGACGCGGCGAATGATGCCAGGACAATCGCCCAACCGTAGTAGAGGCGCTTGAATGGCCATAGGTACGGGACTCGGGGATTTGCGGCCAAGCCGGCCTTTCCATTAATCAGACGCATGTGGTTACGGTTGCCTTGTTGCCGTTAGGATGCCAACCGCATCTTTCGATGTGGTGCACCGGGACGCCGAGCGCCCTGTGTGCGACCTAGAGGCGTGTAGCGCCGCCGAGCGTCACCTACAGACCGGAGATGAATTGTTCCGCGGTGGACCAACGGCCGCAGTTGGACCGCCACACCGTTTCCAGGCGGGCCATGTCCTCGTCGGAGAGCGGGTTGGCACCAGAGTTTCCGGCGGCCTCCTCCAGGTGCGACTGCTCGGAGTAGCCGCCGAGCACCGTGGTGACACCAGGGTGCTGGAGGATGAAGCGATACGCGGCGTCTGACAGCTTCTGTCCAGGCCTGGAGAGGAAAGCGAACGGCAGCGCGCGCTGCACCATGGCCTGGTACATGTCCGCGTTGCGCGTGAGCCCACCACCCGCCAGCGCATGGCGCCCGCCGCCCGCAACCGCGTGGTCGGTAAGCACGCCGCCGGCTAGTGGACGTATCACGGCCACGCCAACGCCCAACTCGTGAGCACGGTCGACAAGCCTACCGTAGTCGTGCTGGATGTCGAGGCCGTCGGGCCTATCCATGCCGGCCGTGGGGTTCAGCAGGTCGTACCAAACGTTGATCAGGTGGAATTCCCGCGTCTCGAGCAATGTGTGCACGGCGTCCGCGCCGGCGTCCTCATTGGCGAAACCGAAAAAGCGTGTCTTGCCTGCTCGCCTCACGCGCTCCAGGCCCTCCAGCGCGCCACCCGGACCGAGGTAGTCGTTGAGCCCCAGGTGGAGCCAGCCGGGGACCGTCGTGTCGGTCTCGACGCTGGGCGGGTTGTGGATTTGCACCACGTCCACGAAGTCGACGCCGAGTCGCTCGAGGCTGTCGTCGACGGACTCCACTATCGCGTCGGCGATGTGGTCGAGCTCGTCGGGCATGATCTCGACCTTGGTGGTGATGTAAGGCCTGAACCCGATCTCGCGCATCACCTTGCCGATGTTGGTTTCGGCGACGCCCTTGCCATAGTCGGGCGAGGTATCGAAATAGTTTATCCCCAGCTCCAGCGCCCGCTCCACGGCCTCAACCTGTTGCTCAGCGGTGCCCTTAACCATCAGCCCTGCGTTGTCGCCGGTGCCGAATCCGACCTCGGACACCTTCATGCCGGTGCTGCCAATCGTTCGGTATTTCATTGCTTCCTGCCTCTACCTACATGGTGTAAGAGATATTCGCACTAAACCTTCATTGCCTCAGCGATCGCATCGTCGCTTAGTCCGTAAACGTCGCGAGCTGTCTGCGGCGTGACAATGCCGTTGCGTAGATCGCGAGCCACGCGCTCAGGGTCGCGCTCCCGGGGCGGACCGACGCCACCGGCACTGCCAGTGTCGACGCGCACTACATCGCCAGGCTTGAGCGCCAGGTTGGAAAGGAGCCCAATGTGCACCGCCTCCTCGGGCGTATCTGGGTTGATGGTAATGCGGCCCGACCGGCCAGCGAGGCCGCCTTCAACCCCCTGTGGCGGCACCAAGTTGCGCCCACCACCTCCGGCGTAGCGGCTGTCCGCGCGGACGACGTACTCGCGGCGGATCGCAGCGCCGCCGCGGAACTTGCCATCGCCGCCGGAGTCGGGAACGAGACTGAATTGGTTCAGCTCCACCTCGAACTCCGACTCGAGGATCTCGACGGAGGTGTACTTGGCACCGCCTGCCCACGAGTGACCCGTGCCGGTCCAGCCGTCGCCGCCATCGTGGGCGCCGTTGCCCGCGATCAACAGCTCGTACTGGACGTACGGCCTCCCGCCGCCGCTGACGTTGCCAATCACGACCATGCCACCGGCGGCGTTGTGGGCGATAGCGGGCCGGCCCGCGGCCTTGCTCATCGCGTTGAAAATGGCGTCCTCGATGGAGGCCATGGTGGTGGAGTAGAAGCCTACGGGCGCGGGAAAGATCGGATCGAGCAGGCTGCCGGGGCGGAACTTGCACTCGATGGCATTGGCCAGGCCGAAATTGTTGGGCAGTGCAGGGTCGATCATCGCGACGGCCGCGTAATACGCCATGCCACGGGTGAAGGGCGGGCGCACGTTGATGGGTCCCTTGGACTGATCGCTGGAACCCGAGAAATCGAGCGCGAGCCGGTTGCCCTCCTTGATCGCCGCCACGTGGACGCGTAGAGGGTTCGTCGGATCGGCGATGTCGTCGACCACGGCCTCGCCCTCGTACACGCCGTCGGGCCAGGTCTCGATGGCCTGCCTGACCCGGGCCTCCGTGTGGGAGCCCACCTGATCGAAGGCGCCGAGCACGACGTCCTTGCCGTACTGGTCGAGCAGCGTGTTGAGCCGCTGCGTGCCGATGCTCCACAGCGCGCCAGCCTGGGCACCCAGGTCACCTAGCACCAGGTCCGGTGTGCGGCTGTTGGCGCGCAGGAAGTGCTCGGTCTCCTTCACCAGCTCACGGCGGCTCAACAGCTTGGCGGGCATGATCATCAGGCCTTCGCCGAAGATGTCGCGTGCACCCGTGTTCCGGCTGCCGGGCGACTGTCCGCCGATGTCGGACTTGTGCCCCATGCTGGCGCAGAACGCAACGACGACGCCTTCGTAGAAGACCGGCATGACGACGACCATGTCGTTGGGATGCGCGCAGCCGCTGTAGTACGGGTGGTTGATGACGAAGCAGTCGCCCTCTTCCATCTCGTCGTAGTCGTAGAGCCGCAGGATGCCCTGCACGCACTCGGGGTAGGCACCGAGATGGGGAGGGAGCGGTGAGTCCTGACCGACGGTGCGCCCGTCGCGGTCGAGGACCGCGGCGCTGAACTCAGCCATCGAATCGACGGCCTCCGGCCCGCAGCACAGCGGCCTGCATCTCGCGGACGATGCCGTCGAGCCGGGCCCTGATGACTTCTTGCGTGATGACGTCTACTGCGACCATGGTGGTCTTCCTAGGAGGACGAGATGATGAGATTCAGATAGTCGTCGACCACCGCGGTTTGGCCGGGGTAGATGACGGTCGTGGAGTCGGATTGCTCGACGATGGCGGGGCCAGTGATGCGATGCGACGGACCGAGCAGACTGCGATCGTACACCGCGCACGGGGCCGCACCCACCACCGCGTCGAAACAGACGTCTCGCTCGCCGGTGCACGCCGCTTCCGTGCTGCCCGCCGCGTTGGCGTGGCTCTTCATGGCGAACTTGGGCACCGCCACGCTGGCACGGAGACGGTAGTTAACCACCTCGACCGTCTCGTTTTCGGCGCTGTGTCCGAACATCTGCTCGTGCGCGACGTCGAACTGCCCGCGCAGCTCGCGGAGCCGGTCGGCGCCTAGACGAGGGTGGTCGCCCGCGTCGATGTTCAGCTCGTAGCCCTGCCCGAGATAGCGCAGATCCAACGAGAAGGCATACTGCACCAGCGCGGGATCGAACCCGTCGGCCTGGAACTCGCTCAACGCCGGATCGTGCTGCTCCAAGCACACCCCCGCCAACTCCTCGACGCCGAGCTCCGCGAGGGACCGCAGCCGCGAGCGCACGAAATCCCGCTGCGGGTCGGCCATGACCAGCCCGAGCGCGGAGCTCACGCCGGGCAGCGGCGGGATGACGACTTTGCTCATGCCGAGGTCCGCGGCGAGGCGCGCCGCGTGTACCGGTCCCGCGCCGCCGAAGGCGACGAGCACGAAGTCGCGAAGGTCGTAGCCCCGCTCGGTGGACACCTCGCGCACGCCCTCCTCCATTTTGGCGTTCACGATGCGGACCATGCCCTCCGCCGTTTGCAGCGGCCCCAGGCCGATCTGCTCGCCCATCTCGGTGATGGCGTGGCTCGCCGCTTGGCGATCGGTCTTGACCTTGCCCCCGAGCAGGTACTCCGGGTGCAGGAACCCCAAGACCACGTTCGCATCGGTCACGGTGGGCTCGGTTCCACCCTTGCCGTAGCAAACGGGGCCAGGGTCCGCACCGGCGCTGTTGGGGCCGACCTGCAGCGCACCCGCGCCGTCGACCCAGGCGATGGTGCCACCGCCGGCACCGATGGTGTTGATCATCAACATGGGGACCGCTATCTCCCAGTCGCCGACGAGCACCGAGTTGTGCTCAAGCACCTTGCCGCCCTCGCCTAGTGCGATGTCGGAGCTGGTGCCGCCCATGTCCAGCGAAACCATGTTGGAGAACCCGGCCGAGGCGGCGATCTGCATGCCAGCTTCGGACCCAGCGCAGGGCCCAGACAGCAGCGTGGTGATGGGGACGACGCTGCCAATCTTCGCGACGCCGCCGTTGGACTGCATCACGTAGATCTGCTCGGTGGCGATGCCGCGCTCGCGCAGCCGGCTCTCGAGCCGGTGTAGGTAGTCGGTCAACTCCGGGGCGAGCCGGGCGTTCGCGACGGTCGTGCTGAGGCGCGGGAACTCGCGGATCTGCGGGAGGATGTCAGCCGAGAGCGAGATCATGGCCCCGGGGAGCTCTGCCTTGATCAGCTCAGCGATCTCTCGCTCGTGGGCGTCGTTCAGGAAGGAGAACAGGAATACGACCGCGACGGACTCGACGCCCTTCGCGCCGAGTGATCGGATAGCTTTCAGTGCCGAGTCGCGATCGAGCCCGGTCACCACGTTACCTTCGTGCCCGACTCGTTCGACCACCTCTTCGCGCAGCCAGGGCTCGACGGGTGGATTACGCTCGACGTAGATGTCGGACAGATCCGCACCGAAGCGGGGGATCTGCCAGACGTCGTTGATGCCGGTGAAGCCAGCAGTAAGCAGCAGGCCGACCCGGGCGCCGCGTCCCTGGATCAGCATGTTCGTGCCAACGGTCGTGCCGTGGGTCAGCGAGGCTACGTCGGCCATGGACAGGGAAGCGCCGGTCAGCGCCGCCAGACCGTCGAGCAGCGCCTGGCCGGGGTCGGCCGGGGTTGACGGTGTCTTGAGCACCTCAACCTCGCCTGTCTCCTGGTCGAGCACGACGATGTCGGTGAACGTGCCACCGGTGTCAACGGCAACGGATTTCATATGCGGCGATTCTCCCCAAGCAACCGTGGGAACGTAGGTGCAAGGGAAAGCTGTGTCAAGCGCTAGAGCCCGGCGCCAACGTATGCGGGCTAGATGAGCTCAAGATACTTGAGGCCGGTGCCCGTGTTCATCAGCACGGTCTCGGTCTCAGGTGCCAGGAAGCCGCTGGCCCTCAGCTTCGCGTAACCCGCCAGCGTGGCGGCGCCTTCAGGCGCGGGGAAGATGCCTTCGAGCGTAGCCATCTCGCGCATCGATCCCATCATCTCGTCGTCGCTAACGGTGAGGACCGTGCCACCACTGTCGCGCACCGCGTCGAGTATCAGGTAGTCGCCGATCGCCGCCGGCACACGGATGCCGGCGGCAACGGTGGTCGCGTTCTGCCAGGGCTCGGCGTGGCGATCGCCACGCTCGAAGGCACGTACGATCGGGGCGCATCCCTCGGCCTGCACCGCGATCATCTTGGGACGCTCGCTTCCGATCCAGCCCATCGCTTCCATCTCTTCGAACGCTTTCCACATGCCCACGATGCCGGTGCCACCGCCGGTGGGGTAAACGATGGCTTCGGGCAGGGGCCAGCCGA
>CAZQVD010000014.1:0-10743 GCA_964596665.1 uncultured Dehalococcoidia bacterium | reverse complement strand
GTCCTGGGCGATCTCGTAGCCCATGGTCTTCTTGCCTTCGACGCGGTATGGCTCGCGCAGTGTGGAAACGTCGAACAGGCCGAGCTCCGCCGCCTTCTTGCGGGAGAGGGCGCCAGCATCGGAGATCAGGCCCTCCACGAGCGTGAGGTTGGCACCTGCCAGATCCGTCTCTTTCCGGTTGGCATCCGGCACGTCGATGGGCATGAACACGTGGCACTCCATGCCCGCACGGGCGCAATACGCCGCGAGCGCCCCTCCGGCGTTGCCGGCGGAGGGGATCGTGAGCTTGGTGAGGCCGAGTTCCTTGGCTTTCGAGACCGCCGCTGAAAGACCCCTTGCTTTGAACGATCCGGTGGGATTGAGACCTTCATCCTTGATGTAGAGCGTGCGTGCGTTGTGCTGGCGCTCGAGACGCGCGGCCCTGAGCATGGGCGTGCCGCCTTCGCCCATGCTCACGACGTTGGCCTCGTCAAGCACGGGCATCAGCTCGAAATAGCGCCAGATACCGGGTGGCCGCTTGGCAACAGCGGCACGGTCGATCTCGCGAGTGGCGGTGGCCAGGTCGTAGCGTGGGTAGAGCACCTTGCCGGCATCGGGCGAGATCGTATGGGGCTCGTCGGCGCTGTAGGTCTTGCCGGTCTCGGTGCACTCTAGATGTGTCAGGTAGCTCTTCATGGGGCAATCATCGACCGCCCATGGCCGCACCGCAAGCCGGTGGTGCTACCCTCTGACCATGAAGCTCGCGACCATAGCCATGGCCTGCGCGCTGCTCGCCGCTTGCAGCGGGCGCAGCTAACTCGCGCCCAGTCAGCTGCGCTCGCTGCAATGACTACAGGGCTACGGTCATGGACGTGGCGTTCGACGGACCGCCCTACCCTGCCCCGTCGGCCTCGCACACCGCTCGGAGCGATGGCGGTATAGAATCCTTCCGCGGCGATCCGGCCGAGGAGGGTGTAAATGACACAGGCAGATACGTTTGCGGTGGTGGGCCGACGCGTTGGGCGCGTCGAGGGGTTCGACAAAGTGGTGGGTCAGTCGCGATTCATCGCGGACGTAGCCCTGCCCGGCATGCTGACCGGTCGCATCCTCCGCAGCCCCTACGCGCACGCACGCATCGTCAGCATCGACACGTCGCGGGCGGAGGCATTGCCCGGCGTGCGTGCCGTGGTCACCGCGGAGGACACGATCAAGCGCGGCTGGGGTGCGTTCGTTCAGGACCAGTACCCCCTGTCGGTGGGCAAGGCCCGCTACGTTGGCGAGGAGGTCGCGGCGGTCGCGGCGATTGACACGGTGACGGCGGAGGCTGCAATCAGCCTGATCGACGTGCAGTGGGAGGTGATACCCGCTGTCTACAACGCCGAGGAGGCGATGCAATCCGGAGCGCCGCTGGTCCACGAGGGTACTGAGCACAACATCGCCATCGCCATCGACGTGGAGCGCGGCGATGTGGAGCGAGCGTTCGCTGAGTCCGACGTGGTGATCGAGGACACGTTCGAGAGCATGCACCAGTGGCATGCACCGATGGAGACGATCGGCAGCGTGGCCGAGTACTCCCGCTCAGGCAAGTACACGGTGTACATGAACACGCAGACGCTGTTCATGGCGCGCGGGCGGCTCGCATGGGCGCTCGGGGTGAGCGAGGCGGACGTTCGCGTGATCCAGTCCGAGGTAGGCGGCGGGTTTGGTGGCAAGTCGTGCGACGACAACAACGCGGTGGTGGCGGCGTTGCTGGCGCGCAAGGCCGGACGACCGGTGCGCATCATCAACACCCGCGAGGACGAGTTCCTGGCGGGCAGCCGCCCACGAGTGCCGATGAAGGTGTGGGTGAAGATGGGGTTCATGCGCGACGGGCGCATCCGCGCGAAGCAGCTACGAATGGTCGCGGACAACGGTGCGTACTCTGGCAAGGCGCCTGCCATCACCGGCGTGTCAGCGCTGCGGCACGATACGTGCTACCAGTACACCGATGTGAAGACGCAAGCCTATCTCGTCTACACCAACAAGATCCCCACGGGCGCCTTTCGTGGCTTCGGCAACCCGTCAGCCGATTGGGCCGTCGAACAGGCGATCGACATGGGCGCGCAGGCCATCGGCATGGACCCGGCGGAGGTGCTGCGTATCAACGCGGCGGTACCCGGCTACGTCTCGCCGCACGGCAATCGGGTCGATGGCTGTGAACTGCGCCAGTGCATCGACATGGTGGAGGAGATGATCGACTGGAAGTCGAAGCAGGCGGCGCACGAGCCCGGGCGCGGCCTCGGCATGGCGTGCACGGTCCATGTGAGCGGCAAACGCCACTTCATGGACTACGACGGCGGCTCTGCGACGATCAAGGCGAACGAGGACGGCAAGATATTCATCCTCAGCGGCGAGGGCGAGATCGGCCAGGGCGCTTCAACCGTGTTCTGCCAGATCGCCGCCGAGGAGCTAGGCGTGCCGCTTTCGGACGTATCGATCTCGCAGGCCGACACTGACCTGACCACCTTCTGTCTGGGCGCCTTCGGCAGCCGCCTCACCTACGTAGGCGGCAATGCGGTGAAGGCGGCGGCTACAAGCCTCAAACAGATGCTGCTGGAGACCGCGGCCGAGATGCTCGAGACCGAGGCCGTGGAGCTGGTCATCAACGACGGCTGGATCGCCGACCGCGCGGGCACGCGATCCATCGAGGTGAAGGATGTCGCGCGCTCGCGGCTGTTTCGTAGGGGCGGTGCGCCGCTGGTGGCGACCGGCGCTTTCGATGCCGACTCCGTCATGCAAGACGTGACCCGGTACGGCAACGAGTCGGGCGCCTATAACTTTGGGTGCCAGGCGGCCGAGGTCGAAGTTGACCGCGAGACGGGGCAGGTCACCGTCATCGACTACGCCTCGGCAGCCGACTGTGGGACGGTCGTGAACCCCATCGGCGCCGACGGCCAGGTGTGCGGCGCGGTCGCGCAGGGCATCGGCTACGCACTGACGGAGGGCACCACGTTTGACGCGGGGCGCCCGCTGGGCACGAATTTCGTCGACTACAAGATATTGTCAATGATGGACATACCGCCGCTGAAGCACGGCTTCGCGGAGTCCTACGAGCCTACGGGGCCGTTCGGCGCGAAGGGGCTCGGCGAGCTGGGCACGGACCCGACCGCTGCCGCCATCGGCAATGCGATCTACGACGCGGTGGGCGTGCGCATCACGACGCTGCCGATCACGCCGGAGAAGGTGCTTGCGGCACTTCGCGCGAAGGAGGTTTGACGGTAGATTACGATTCGGCGCCTGCGAATCGGGCGTCGGTCGCGAGCATGTGGGTGAGGCCGGCCACCTCGAAGCACTCGACGAGGCTCACCATGTGGTCGTCCACCAGGTGCGCCGTGCCGCCCTCGGTGCGGAGCGCCCGCACGACGTCGGTTACGGCGCGTGTGCCCGTGAGGAAGGCGCTGGCCGGGTAGATGACCAGCTTGTATCCCATACGCGAGAGCTCGTCGACGGGCAGCAGCGGCGACTTGCCGGTCTCCACGTAGTTGTAGACCAGCGGCACGCCGAACATGCCGGGGAGCGCTTCCGCCTGCTCCGGCGTGCGGATCGCCTCGACGAACAGCATGTCGGCCCCCGCTCGGACATAGGCCTCCGCCCGCCGCATGGTGTCGTCCCAGCCGGTGACGGCGAGGGCGTCGGTGCGGGCGATGATTACGAAATTGTCGTCGGTGCGCGCCTCGGCTGCGGCACGGATTTTGCGCACCATGTCATCGGCGGGCACCACCTGCTTGTCGTCGAGGTGACCGCAGCGCTTCGGGAATGCCTGGTCCTCGATGTGCATGGCGGCGACGCCGGCCTGCTCGTACTGGCGCACGGTGCGCTGGACGTTGAGCACATCGCCGTAGCCCGTGTCTGCATCCGCGATGACGGGCACGACAACAGACGCGGCGATCGCCCCGGCATTCGCCAGCATCTCTGATGCGGTGGCCAGGCCGAGGTCCGGGTAGCCGATTCGCGAGATGGACGTTCCTGCACCCGTCATGTAGACGGCGGGGAAGCCCTCGCGCTCGATGATCCGAGCGGTGAGGCAGTCGTAGGCACCGGGCGCGGCGACGATGCCGTCACCCCCAAGCAGCTCCCTCAGCTTCGTCGTCGCCTTCATAGTCCCCTCCCACGTGTGGTGAGGGGATTATAGGCATGAACGCGGCGTTGCCTAGGCGAAGGTGACGAGGTCCGCCACGTCGATGGGCGGCATGCCGAGCGCCTCGGCCGACGACGCGATCACGGGGCCAAAGTCGGCGACGTCCCGGCGCGCCACGAACACGCCGTTGAGCGATGCGACGGCCGATCTTGCACGACCGTCGTCCACGCCCCAGTTCTGCTTGATGAACGAGAGCGCCTCGGGGCTCGCCTCGTCGATCATCGCCGACACGTCCCGATGCGCCGCAACCAGCCTGTCAATCATTGCAGGCCTGGCCTCGATGGTGGACCGCATAACCACGAGGCCGTGGATCAGCGTGTTCGGGAAGGTGGACGCGAGCTCGACCAACGGCGCATAGCCCTTGGCTTCGAGCACCTCCCGCTCCAGCGTGCGGGCGATGGCGGCTGTCTCCGCGGGCTCGGGGCCGTCGTCCGTCCAACCGGCGTGCGCCTTCTCGTAGGTGAGCTCCACGTCGACGGCGGGCTCGAGGCCGCTGGCCCGCAGCCACTTGCGGACCATCAGGTCGGGCTCGGTCCCTCGGTCGCCCGCTTGCACGGAGCCGCCCTTCAGTGCCAGCGCATCGGTCACGCCCGGCTTGCCCATGACCCAGTGGGGGCCGTTGCGATGCACCAGCAGCGCCACTCGCACGGGGGTCTGATCCTGCATGATGGCGCGGACCGCCGCGCCGATGGACACGACGACGTCGAGCTCGCCGCCACGAAGCGCCTCTATGCTGCGCAGCCCACCGAGGAGGTCGAATTGCACCGTCAGCCCGTGCTTCTCGTAGACGCCGGAGGCGTCGGCGAGCATGAAGTCGAGCATGTTGATGGTGCGGTTGATGATGCCGATTCGGGCGAGTTCCATGGGATCCTTCGCTAGCCTTCGGCCGGTTTGAGATACGCTATCCGCCACTTCCCTTGCACGCCGTCAGCATACGGGATTCATCCCCTGCGCGGCTTCCGGAGCGGTGTATAGTTCGCCCTGAGCTGGTGCACCCGCCGGCTAGGAGCAAACCCATGACCGGCCGGCCCCAGGGCGTCGCCGCGTCCACGTTCCGCCCCCGATTGATGTTCGAAGTCGCCTCCGAGATGGTCGGCGCCCCGGACTGGCCCTTCCGCAGTGCGCGCCTCTCCATGCGGGACCAGGGCGCGGCGGAGGCCGACGTGTTCTCCATGACGGCGACCCAGGATCCTGCCGTCATCGACGAGGTCGAGCGCGGTGAGGTGCACGCATCGATGCTCAACCCCTCAGCCATGCTCACGCTGGCCGTGCGCGGCACGGGTCCGTTCGACCGGCCGCGGGCGATCAGCGCCATTGCCATCATCCCCTCCTACGACCAGCTCGTATTCGCGGTCAACCAGAGCACGGGCCTGACGTCACTCGATCAGATCGCGGAGCAGCGCTACCCGCTGCGCGTGTCGATACGTGGCTCGCACGACCCGTCCACGGCGCTGCTGGCCGAGGTGGTGCTGCAGGCTCACGGGTTCGGTCTGGCGGATCTGGCGTCGTGGGGTGGCGAGGTCTTCTACGATCAGCCGCTGCCCAACCACCCATCCCGCATGGGCCGGGCCGAGTCGGGCGAGATCGACGCGGTGTTCGACGAGGCGGTCAACGTGTGGGCGAGCCGCGCGGCGCAGACGGGCATGCAGTTCCTGGCGCTCGACGACGCGCATCTGAACAAGCTCGAGACGATGGGCTTCCGCCGTGGCGTGTTGGAAAAGGCGCTGCATCCTGGCCTGCCGGAGGATGTGCCGACCGTCGACTTCAGCGGGTGGCCGATCTACACCAGCGCCACGGCTCCGGAGCGCTTCGTACGCGCGTTCTGCACGGCGATGCAGTCGCGGCGCGACCGCATCCCGTGGGAGAGCACTGGGGAGCAGGCGCTGCCGCTGGAGCTGATGTGCAAGGATTCGGTCGGGACACCCCTGGACGTGCCATTGCATCCGACGGCCGAGCAATTCTGGCGCGAGCAGGGATACATCAGCTAGCGAGGAGTCTCCCATGCCCAAGGAATCGATCATCCCGGACCCAGCGCGCAAGCCGCCCGGGTTCGTGCCGGCAACCAAGATCGGCAACCTCCTCTTCGTGTCCGGTCAAACGGGCACGGACGACCATGGCAAGGTCGTGGGAGGGATGCCTGAGCAGGCCGTCCAGACGTTCAAGCGCATCGAGGACGTGCTGCGGGCAGCAGGCGCCACGATGGACGACGTGCTGAAGATTGCCTGCTTCCTGGTGCGCGCGGACGACTACAAGGAGTACTCCAGGGTCCGCGAGCAGGTATTCTCTCCAGACGCGCAGCCCGCGAGCAGCACCGTCGTGGTGAAGCAACTCGTCCGCCCCGAGCTCCTGATCGAGATCGAGGCCATCGCGTCGATCGGCTAGCACGCTGATCCAGTTCGTCTAACACTTACTCGCTGTAGGAGGCCATCCCTGGCTTCTTGGATATGGGTCGCCCTTCTAAGCTCCGCCGTGTCGGCAGTGGTCAGCCTGCTCGACAAGACGGTGATGTACCGGTACGCGCACCATCACATGACGCTGCCACTGCTCATCGGCATCTCGCAGACGACGGTTGGCCTTTTGGTGCTGGCGTTCGCCGGCCTGCCGGCCGAAGCGACACTCACGAACGTGGCGCTGGCAGCGGGATCGGGGCTGCTGTTCGGCCTCGGTGGGCAGATCCTCATACGGATCCTCTACACACAAGAAGTCTCCCGCACTATCCCCGTATTCCACACGTTTCCCCTGTTCACCGCGATCGTCGCTTTCGTATTCTTGGACGAGCGCCTCACGATAGTGCAGTGGCTCGCGGTTATCGCTACGGTCGTTGGTGCGGTGCTGCTCTCGGTGAGGATCGACTCTCAGTACCGCACGTTCTTGCTGCATCGCTCCTTCTTCTGCCTGATGGTGGGCAGCGCGATCGCGGGGTCGGCACACGTTGCGGGCAAGGCCGCTGTCGACGAGCTGCCGGTGCTGTTAACTCATGGCGTTCGCATGCTGGCGCTGGGAATATTGTTCCTGGGTTTCAACGCCCGCCGCGGACCGTACGAAGAGGTTCGGGCCTTCGTAGGAGAGCGCAGCCGGGCGCTCCTGTTCGTCGGAGCGAACGAGCTGGTCATTGCCAATGCGAGCCTGCTCGTGGCGCTCTATGCGCTCTCGCTGGGACCGGCCTCGCTGGTCACCGCTCTGCTTGGCACGCGGTCCCTCTTCGTGGTGGCCTACAGCGTCACGCTGGCGCTCGTTTGGAAAGGGGCGCTGGGCGAGGAGACGCACCGGAGCGCCGTGGTGGTGAAGGTGATCGCAACCGCGGTGATCGTGGCGGGGATCACCGGGATCACGCTATAGCAATGGCCACGCCAACGCGGCGAACGAAAGTGTTCGGGATCTTCCCGAAATTCCGCGGATGGTGGATCGTGGCGGTGGGGTTCTTGGGCCTGTACCTCCACGGCTCGGCGACGAGCTACCTGTTCGCACTGCTAATCGTGCCCATGGAGACGGACCTGGGGTGGAGCCGCACCACGCTGGTTGGTGCGCTCACCGTGGCCACTTTCGTGTCGGGTGGAGCCGGCCTGGTGCTCGGCCCCATCTTCGACAGGCACGGGGTTCGATTCGGCATGACGCTGAGCGCGCTGCTCGGCGGAACGTTCATGCTGCTGCTAGCGGCAATATCGGCACCGTGGCAGCTGTATCTGCTGTTCGGCGTCGGCCTCGGGGTGACGCGCGTGGGGCTGGAGAACGTTGGGCCGCGCACGGCGATCGCCAACTGGTTTGTGCGGCGGCGAGCAGCGGCGTTCGCGTGGTTCAGCGGCGGGCGGGCGCTGTTCGGCGCGACGCTGCTGGTGCCCATCGCGGTGATGGTGGACAACACGAGCTGGCGGTCCGGCTGGATTGCGATCGGCGCGTTGGAGATCGCGGTGCTGGCGCCGCTGGCGTGGCTGGTGGTACGCCGGCGTCCCGAGGACGTGGGTCAGCTTCCCGACGGTGATGAGCCGGGCATGGGATCCGCGTCGAGGACAGCAAGCGATAACGACGGCCTCTCGGGGGGCGAGATTCAGTGGACGCGGGGTCAGGCTGCCCGCACACGGGGCTTCTGGTACATGACGGCGGCATTCGTCCTCGTTGGCTTCCCGGCCACGGGCATCATCGCGAACATCATGCCGTACATGCAGGGAAGCGGGCTCTCGCTGGTCGCGGCCTCGTGGGCGTTCAGCATGTACGGCTACGGCGCCATCTTGGGCCGTCCGCTGTGGGGGTACGTCGCCGCTCGATTCGGCGTGCGGCTCGGCCTCACCGCGTTCGGCATCAGCTATGGAATCACGATCGCCGCGTTCGTGATTGCAGACAGCACACCGACGCTATTCGCAGCAGCATTCCCGCTGGGCACGGTGATCGGCGGCATCCAGCAGCTCCAATCGCAAGCATGGCCGGACTACTTCGGCCGCCGGCACGCCGGTGCGATCGCGGGGCTAACGACGCTGCTGATCATGCCGGCCATGGCCACGGGGCCGCTTATCGCGGCATTTGCGTTCGGCGTGGCTGGGAGCTACACGCTGGTCTTCTCAGCCTACGCGGCAGCGTGCTTCGCAGCGGGATTGTTCTTCTTGCTAGCCAAGCCGCCCGTGGGCCGGCCTGGCTAGCGTCCGGTTCTGCGGCGCTGGCGCACCGCGAGCAGGCCGAGGGCCAGCGGGAATGCGGCGATGACGATGGCGATCGCCAGGACCACCGGCAGCGGGCCAAGACCAAGGATCGAGTCGATGGTGTGGGTGAGCCACCGGAGCAACTCCGGGTCGGCGGGCTCGGTGTGGTGCGCGAGCACGGATAGCGCGGGCATGCCTACGCGCCTTCAGGCGCCTGCCTCGGCAATGTCAGCACGCCCTGGAAGCGGGCGGAGCAGCCGCGCTCGTTGACGAGCCAGGTCGCCACCGCGGCGAGCATCAGCAGCACCGCCATGCCCGCGAATGCGTAGGCGTAGGTGCCGAAGACCGAGAACGTGATCCCGGCCACGAGCACCGCGGCCGCACCCGCTAGCTGGTGCACCATGCTTAGCACGCCCGTCAGCGTGCCGGTCTTCTTCACCCCATACAGCTCAGCCGTCAACGCGCTGGTGGTTGGCACAGTCGCCAGCCATGAGAATCCAGCGACCGCAGCAAACACCCACAGCCCGATGGCGCCGGGGATCAGGGTCAGCAGCAGGAACGCCACCCCCCGCATCGCGTAGATGACAGTGAGCGCGGTCTTGCGCTGGATCCGGTCGGAAATTACGCCGACGCCGAGGACGCCCAGCAGGTTGATGAAACTGAGCAGGCCAAAGGCGAGCGCCGCGACGCTCGTGCTGACGCCCTGGTCGATGGCGTAGGGCACGAAGTGGATGGAGATGGTCGCGGTCGTGACCCCGCAGACCACGTAGCTGAAGCTGAGCAGCCACATGGGAGCCGACCGGTAGGCATCTCGCCACTCCTCGACCGCAAGCGGGCCTACGAGCTCGGGATTGCGAGCGTCGGGTGCTCCCTCGGCAACTTCGGGCGCATCGCCGTCGGGCTCGAGCCCCATCTCCGACGGGTGGTTGCGTACGACGAGGAAGAGCAATGGCGCGGCGACAAGGATCATGATCACGCCGATGGTGATCCATGTCACGCGCCAACTCGTCAGGACCAGCAGGTAGGCCATGAACGGTACCAGTAGCATGCCGCCTACGGAGGCGCCAGCGCTCAGCACGGCGATCGCCGTGCCGCGCTTGCGCCGGAACCAACGGACCATCACCGCTACCGCGGGCGCGAACAGGGTGCCGCCCATGGCGAATGACACCACAGTCGCATAGAAGAACGCCATGAACCAGATGCTTGGGGACAGGCCCATGGCGACCACGCCCAGGCCCATGACGAGCATGCTCAAGGTGACGACTATCCGCCCACCGACCCGGTCGGCAAGGCTGCCGAACAGAGGCTGACTCAGGCCGTTCGCCAGCCATCCGGCGGATGCCACCGCCGACAGCGCGGCAACACTCACGCCGAACTCGCGGGTCCACGTATCGACGAACAGACCGAAGCCCACGCGACCGCCCACGCCGATAAACACCATGAAGAACATGGCGCCGACGATGTACCAGCCGTAGAACACGCGCCTGTCGGACCGGACTGCGGGCTTGGCCTTCATCTGCTCTCCCGTGGGTGAAACCGCACGGTCAGTATAGTTGCTCGCCCCACCCGGCACCTCGCCCGGTCGCGCTTGACCCTCGAACGGCGGATATGCTATGCCTTCTGCGGTCTGGGCGGCCACGCACACGACATAGGGAGATGAGGCGATGCTGAGCGCAACGGAGAACGATCGGCTCACGCAGGTGGGCCCGGGGACGCCCATGGGCGAGCTCATGCGGCGGTACTGGCATCCGGTGGCCGCGGCGGCGGAGCTCGACGAGCGCCCCACGAAGCAGGTGCGGCTGCTGGGCGAGGATCTTGTGCTGTACCGAGACAAGGGCGGCACGCTAGGCCTCATTGACCGGCTCTGCGCTCACCGGCGGGTGGACCTCTCATACGGGATACCCGAAGAGCACGGCCTGCGGTGCATGTACCACGGCTGGATCTACGATGAGACCG
>CAZQVD010000013.1:6091-22189 GCA_964596665.1 uncultured Dehalococcoidia bacterium | reverse complement strand
GCTTCGGGGATATCTCCACGAGCTCCTCTAGCAACTCCTGCGTCACCTTCAGGGATTCGTTGTCCTGCGCCTGCTGCCCGGGGATGGTGAGCAGGCTGCGCGCCACCGACTGGGTGAACAGCCGCACGGACACGTCGTTCACCAGGGAGGTTTCAAACCGATCTTCCAGAATCTTGTGGTCCTGCTCGCTCAGTAAAGACACCCGCCGCTCCTCTCCACAGCAACCGTCGCCAAGGCGGGACACTACCCGCTGCTGGGCTTAGATGCAACATCGACCGCATGCGAAGCACCGGTGAGCAGTGCATCGCGGAGGGCGTCACTCGCCATCCCGCTCACGCGTCGGGCAGCTCGCGCGTGCTTCGCCACACGTGGACGGTCCGCTGCGCGAGGGTGATGCCCGCCACCACCAGGATCAGCCCCAGCGCGTAGAGCGGGAAGCCGACGATGAGCCCTGCCCCAAGCACCACCACGCGCTCAGGACGCCCCATCACGCCGACGTCACCCTCGACGCCAAGTCCCTCAGCGCGCGCCCGGGAGTAGCTCACCATAATGGACATCACGAGCGCGCCGACGGCGAGGTAGGCACCCAGCGTGTGGCCGTCCCGCACGTAGAAGGCAAGGAGACCAAACAGCACGACGGCTTCGCCCAGTCGGTCGACGACCGAGTCCAAGAACGCTCCGAAGCGGTTGGCGGTCCCGGTCAGGCGAGCCACGGCCCCGTCGAGCAAATCCAGCGCCGCCCCGGCCAACATCACAATGCCGCCGATCAGCAGGTCGCCTTCGGCAACGAAGTGCGCGCCGACGGCAGCGACGGCGAATCCGGCCAGCGTGATGGCGTTGGCCGAGACGTGCAATGCGACCAGCAATCGGGCGATGGGATTGCTCACGAAGCGTGCGACGAGCGATTTCGCGTAGAGGCGCGGGGCGGTGCCGATGCTCACGACGCGACCTCGCGCTGCGCGCGCCTCCATAGCAGTGACTCGTAGTACTCGATCACGCGGTCCGCCACGACTTCCCAACGGTACTGCTCGACGGTGATCCGGCCGCGTGCACCCATCTCCTGGCGAAGTCTGGGGTCGTCCAGTAGGCGCTGGATCGCGAAGGCCATCTCCACGTCGTCCTTGGGGCGCGTCAGGAAACCCTCCACTCCGTTGGAGATCACGCGACTGAATCCGTCGATGCGCGAGGCCACGATGGGCTTGCCGGCGGCCATCGCCTCGACGAGCACGATGCCGAAGCTTTCGCGCCCCGTGTTGGGCGCGCAGAAGATGTCGGCGGCCTGGTAGTAGCGGGGGATATCCTCGTAGGGCACTCTGCCCAGCAGCTCCAGGTCGGTGAGATTCCGCTCGCTGATCAGGCCGTACACCTCTTCGCCTGGGTTCCCGCCTCCGGCGATGAGGAGGCGGATGTTTGGGTATTGCCACTTCAGCCGGCTGAAGGCCATAAGCAGATATTTCAGCCCCTTGCGGCGCTCCAAACGGCCCAAGAACAACAGGTTGACCTTGCCGTCGTTGAATCGCTCGATGGGGGGTAGCAAGGTGGCGAACCGCTCCACGTCGACGCCGTTGGGGATGATTTCGTACTTGCCGGGGTAGAACTTGCTAACGAAGTCCAACGCCGGCTTGGACACGGCGATGAGGCCATCGAGCTTCTTGAACCACCGCCTGCTCATGTATCGCCACACCCGGTAGAACCGCGTGCCGTTGAACGTATGGAACGTGCCCACGTTGACCGCGTTGGAGCAATGCAGCACCGTCAGCGGCAGAGCCGGCGCCATAGGCTCGTGCAGATGGACGATGTCGAACTGCTCGGCTTCAAGCAGCTCCCGCACTCGCGGCTCCAGCCACACGGAGAAGCTCACCCGAGCAACGGCGCCGCCGCTTGGCACGGGGACGGGGCGGCCCATGGGGATGAAGTCCGGGTCCAGGTCGCGCTCTTTGGAGTTCGCCAGCGGCGCGATGACCTTGGCCGTGTGTCCCTTACGTCGAAGCTGAGCCGCCAGGTTGGCGATGTGGTCGTTCACGCCACCAGGTGACTCGTAGTCGTAAGGCGAGACGAGGGCGATCTTCAAGGGCCGACGTCCAACGGGCGATTCCGTCACTCAATCTCCTTGGCTCGCAGCCGGAACCTCCCGAGCGAACTCTTCGACCATCTCATAGGCAACATCGTCGGGATGCTGGTGTGCTGGGGACTTCATGAAATAGGCGCTCGGGCCGCCGAGCTCGCCGCTGATGCCACGGTCCATGGCGAGCTTGGCACAGCGAACCGCGTCGACCACAACCCCCGCCGAGTTGGGGCTATCCCACACTTCGAGCTTCATCTCCAAGTTCAGTGGCACGTCGCCGAAGGTGCGGCCTTCGATCCGGATGTGGCACCACTTGCGAT
This sequence comes from uncultured Dehalococcoidia bacterium, assembly GCA_964596665.1. Taxonomy (GTDB): domain Bacteria; phylum Chloroflexota; class Dehalococcoidia; order Lucifugimonadales; family Australimonadaceae; genus CAZQVD01. The sequence goes on along the minus strand of CAZQVD010000013.1, from coordinate 19,804 downwards.
CGCCGAGCCACGGAACGTAGTCGCTCGGGCCGACGTGCACGTTCCCCTCGCCCAAGTCGTAGGGTAGCTGCGATGTCACGGCGTTGGTCTTGGACTCTTTCTTCGACTCGAGCCGCTCACGCTCGAGCATGTTCATGAAGTCCGTGTTGCCGCCGAAGTTGAGCTGGTAGGTGCGCTCAATCTTGACACCCCGCTCCCGGAATAGGTTGGTGAGCACACGATGAGTAATCGTCGCGCCTACCTGCGACTTGATGTCGTCGCCCACGATGGGCACGCCTGCGTCCGCGAAGCGCTTCTGCCAGTAAGGCTCGCGAGCGATGAACACGGGTATGCAGTTCACCATACCCACTTTCGCGGTGAGGGCCTGTTCCACGTACCACTTGGTGGCCTCCTCCGAGCCCACGGGGAGGTAGTTGATGATGACGTCCACCTCCCGCTCACGCAGAATCTTCACGATGTCGACCGTCTCACCCGGCGCCTTCTCAATCACCTGGGAGAGGTACTTTCCAAGGCCGTCGTGGGTCATGCCGCGCTCAACCTTGACGCCCATCTTAGGGACGTCCTGGAACTTCGCGGTGTTGTTCTGCCCTGAGAAGATCGCGTCAGACACATCCTTCCCCACTTTGTCCTTGTCGACGTCAAACGCCGCCACCACCTCGATATCCCCAATGTGGTAGCCACCGAGCTCGGCGTGCATCAGGCCTGGTACGAACTCGTCCGTCGGAGCCTCTCGGTACTTATGGATGCCCTGAACGAACGATGAGGCGCAGTTGCCGACGCCGATGATGGCGACCTTGATCTTTCCCATGAATGAAGCCCTCCCAGACTGTACCTTGCGGGAGTATCGCAGAAAGGAGGCACGGGGGCATGCGCCCCGCGGCCATTGTGGCGCTAGTCCGGTGCGTACGGTGACGGATCGGGTAGCGAGAAAACCTTCTCCGGCTGCCACTGGCCATCGGGGCGGTTGAACCGCACGATGCCCAGGAAGCGGCCCTCGGCCGAGTAAGCGCGCCGCGTCTCAAGGTGGCGCACGTACACGCTTGCACCGGCCACCGTCACGGGCTGACCGTTGCGCAGGTGACGCTCCGCCGCCTCGTCGATACGCACCGACTGCAGCTTGGTGAGCGCCGCGTCGGGTGGGAGCAATAGGTTTCGCCAGCCATTCTCGGTCTCAGCCGAGTCTTCAATCTCTTCCGGTCTGATGGCGTCGTCAAGCGTGAACGGTCCAGCCTGGGTGCGTGCGAGCTTGCTCAGGTTGGCGTAGCACCCGAGCGCGATGCCCAGGTCGTGGGCGAACGTTCTCATGTAGAACCCACGCCCGCACCGCACCTCGACCGAGATCTGCGGCGGGCTCCACTCCGTGAGTGCCAGCTGGTGCACCAGCACTTCGCGTTCCGCGCGCTCCACCTCGACGCCCGCCCGGGCGAGGTCGTAGAGGCGCTGCCCCTCGTACTTGAGGGCGCTGTACATGGGCGGGCGCTGGAGGACGGGGCCGGAGAACAGCGGGACTTGAGCTTCCACGTCTGCACGGGTGACCTTCGACCAGTCCCCCGTATGCGTTTCGGTGCCGGTGGAGTCGTAGGTGTCCGTCGCGCTGCCGAGCGTGAACTCCGCTTGGTAGATCTTCTGGCCATCCACCAGATACTCCATGAGTCGCGTGGCCTGCCCGAAGCAGATGGGCAAGACGCCCGTCGCTATGGGGTCGAGCGTGCCTGCGTGCCCCACGCGCTTGACCCGGGTGACGCGCTTGACCATGCGCACCACGTCCATGGACGTCACGTCCTTGGGTTTGTTCAGGACGATGATCCCGTCGGCCAAGGGGCGGCCGCTGGGCGCCGGGCTAGACATCGGATGCCCTCTCCCTCTGTCTTATCTCGTCAAGCAGGCCAAGCACGTGGTCACCTTCCATGATTGTATGGTCCAGGACGAATCGGAGCTCCGGAGTGCGCTTCAGACGCAGGCGTTGTCCGAGAGCGCGCTTCAGGTACCCGGCCGCCGCCTGCAAGCCGGCGATTGCCTCTTGTTGCTCTTGCTCGCCGCCGAGCACCGTGACCCCGAGGGTCGCATGCTCAAGATCACCGCTCAGCTCGGCGTACGAGAACGTCACCAACTGCCGGAGCCGCGGGTCGCTCAGGTCTTCGCGGACGAGGCGGCTGATCTCCTGTCGCAGCAGGCCACGGACGCGGTCGGTACGGCGGGTCAAGGCAAGGCTCCGGGGTGTCGCTTCCGAGCGTGGCTAGACGTTCGTCTGCTGCATGCGGTGGGCCTCGATGATATCGCCGACTTCAAAGTCGCTGAATCCGTCGAGTGCCAGTCCGCACTCGTAGCCATTGGCGACCTCACGCACGTCGTCCTTGAAGCGGCGCAGGCTGGAGATGTGACCGTCGAACATCTCCTTGCCCCCGCGCATCACCCGTGCCATGGACGCCCTTGCGACCTTGCCGGCGGACACGTAGCAGCCGGCGGTCTTGCGCGTCTTTCCCAGCGGGAAGATCGCTCGAATCTCGAGCTTGCCCTCCACCACGTCCTCGTAGGTGGGCTCCAGCATACCCGTGAGGGCCTTCTCGATGTCCTCTGTCAGCCGATAAATGATGTTGTAGTGCCGTATCTGGATCTTGTCCTGAGCCGCCAAGCGTTGAGCGCCCTGGTCCGGCCGGACGTTGAAGCCGACGATGATGGCATCGGAGGCAACCGCCAGCAGCACGTCACTCTCGGTGATGGCTCCCGCTGCCGCGTGGATGATGCGCACCTGCGTCTCGGCGGTGCTCAGCTGCTCGACCGCATGGCGCACCGCGTCCACGGTGCCCTGCACGTCGGTCTTCAACACCAGGTTCATCTCTTTCGCGGTACCCGAGGAGATCCGTAATCCCAGCTCCTCCAGCGTGGCGCCGCGGTTGCGCTGCATCTCTTCGCGGCGCTTGCGCTCTGCAACCGTGTCGCGGGCGGTCTTCTCGTCCAACACGACCACCAGCCGATCGCCAGCTCCCGGCACTCCGCTGATGCCCAGCACCTCGACCGGGGTCGAAGGTCCCGCGCTCTTGATCCGTGCGCCCTCGTCGTCAACCAACGCCTTCACGCGGCCGCGATTCGAGCCGACCACTATGTAATCGCCCACGTTCAGTGTGCCCGTCTGCACGAGCACCGTGGCCAGCGCTCCGCGCGACTTGTCCAGCTTCGCCTCGACAACCACGCCGACGCCCGGCCGTGAAGGATTCGCCTTCAGCTCGGCGACCTCGGCAACCAGCCCGATATTCTCCAAGAGCTCGTCGACGCCGTCTCCCGATTTCGCAGAGACGGGGACGTCGATCACGTCGCCGCCCCACTTTTCAACGACCAGCTCGTGTTCGGAGAGCTGCCGGCGGACCTTCTCGGGATCGGCATCCGGTGTATCCATCTTGTTGATGGCGACGATGATCGGTACGCCCGCAGCCTTGATGTGGTCGATGGCCTCGACGGTCTGAGGCATCACGCCGTCGTCCGCCGCCACGACGAGAATGGCGATGTCGGTCACCTGCGCTCCGAGGGCCCGCATGGCGGTGCACGCGTCGTGACCGGGCGTGTCGATGAACGTGATCAGGTTGCTATCGTGGGAAACCTGATAAGCGCCTATGTGCTGGGTGATGCCACCCGCCTCGCTGCCTACGACATCGGTCTTGCGGATGGTGTCTAGCAACGTCGTTTTGCCGTGGTCCACGTGGCCGAGGATGGTGACGACGGGTGGGCGGATTTCCAGCTCCGCCGAGTCGTCTTCGGCGACCGCTCCGGCTGCGATGGCAACCTGGCCATCTGCTTTGCGCGCCGCGTAGCCGAACGCCCTGGCCACGACCGAAGCCGTTTCGAAGTCGACGACCTCATTGATGCTGGCAAAGACGCCCGCACGCATCAGCTGCTTGATGACCTGGACGGGCTCGACTTTCATCCACTCGGCAAGCGAGCCAATGGTCACCGCCTCGCCGAGGGGTAGAGCGCGGAGCGTGACCCGCCGCGTGGTTGTTGTTGGTGCCTCAGATTGCTCGGCCATTCTGTTCCCCCTGATTGGCTGATGGCACTACGCCACCGGTGAGGCTGAAGCATCCAGCGCCTCGCCGAATGCGGCCAACCGCCCTCTATCCGTCGCGGTAATCTCGCTGCGCAACGCTCGTGCCAGCCGGTCGCCCTTCGAGGCGGCGTGCCAGCAGCGAGCCTGATGGCAGAGATAGGCACCACGCCCCGCGCGCTTCCCGGTGTCATCCACGTCGCAGTCGCCCTCCGGCGTCATCACCACCCTGATCAGGTCGCGCTTCGACACCTTCGTGCTACACACAACGCAGCTCCGTTGCGGGTCGTGTTTCTTGCGCATCGCCCCTCTACTAGTCTGGCGCTTCTCCCGTGTCGCCGGGACCAGTGTCCTGGCCAGGGCCGCCTACGTTCGGCCGCCCACCACCGCGGCCGGGGCCGCGGTTCCCGCCACGAGGCACCCGACCGCCGCGACGGCGCCTGCCGCCCGCACGACGGGCCGCGGGAGCGCCGAGAATGTCCTCGGCGAACCTGATCTGGGGGCCGTTGCCTTGGGGCTCGGTGACCTTCCATATGTCGTCGTCCATGGAGACCTCCTCGATCTCCTCAACGACGATCTCATCCTCGTCTGCCAAGCCCTTGAAGGGCTCGATATCCAACGACTCCAGCGCGAGCAGCTCTTCCGCGCTCAATTCGCTAGTGGGCTCCCTCGGGGCTTGCACTGCCTGGCCCTGGGCCTCGGCCTCGAGCTCCGCCATCAGCTCTTGCTCATCCTCGGCTGCCACCGGCGCCGCGGCGGCTATCGCCTCAGCTTCGGCCAGAGCCTCGACCGCCTCCTGGGCGACCTTGGCGGCGATCGGCTCGGCGACCTCCGCGGTGCCCTCTTCCGACTTGGAGGCGGCGGCCCGCTCCGCAACCTCTCCTTCGATCTGCTGCTTCATGCGCTCAATCTCGATCTCGGTCGAGCTCTTGATGTCTATCTTCCAGCCTGTCAGACGGGCCGCCAGACGGGCATTCTGCCCTTCCCTCCCGATGGCGAGCGACAGGTGCCGGTCCGGCACGATGACCGACGCGGTCTGCTCTGCCGCGTCCAACTCCACCCGCAACGGCTGCGCCGGGCTCAGTGCATGGGATATGAAGGCCGTGTCATCGCGAGACCACTGGATCACATCAATCTTCTCACCCTGAAGCTCATTCACAATGTTCTGGATCCGGATACCCCGCAGGCCCACGCACGCGCCCACGGGATCGACGCCGTCCTGTTTGGCATGCACGGAGACCTTGCTTCGGGAGCCGGGCTCGCGAGCGATACCCTGAATCTCCACGATCCCGTTGTAAATCTCCGGAACCTCCATCTCGAACAGGCGCTTCAGCAGATCCGGGTGCGTCCGTGACACCACAATCGCTGGGCCTCGCGGGGTCCGATTGACCTCGAGGACCATCACTTTCATCTTCATGCCGGGACGGTAGCGCTCCGGCATGGCCTGCTCTTGCGGCGGCAGCACTGCCGACGCGCGCCCGTTCAGGTCGAGCGTCACGACGCCGCCATAGCCGCGCTGGACCGTGGCGGTGAACACCTCGCCCTCACGCTCGGAGAACTCGTCGTAGATCAGCTCTCTCTCCGCCTCGCGGAGGCGCTGAATCACAACCTGCTTCGCGGTTTGCGCGGCGATCCGGCCCGCGGCCTGTGGTTCCATCTCGAACTCGAGCACGTCGCCAAGCTCGACGGCCACGCCCTTGCGCAGTTTCTTCGCTTCGGGCAGGGTAATCTCGGCAAGGTCGTTGGTAATCTCCTCGACAACGGTCCGCTGCTGGTAGACGTCGACTTCGCCCGTGTTCGGGTCGAGGTGCACTCGGACGGCGCTCTGCCCGCCGCTGGCGCTGTCCTTACGATAGGCCGAAGCGAGCGCCGCCTCCACGGCCGAAACCACCATGCCCTGTGGCAGGTTCCGCTCCGCGGCGAGCTGGGTTACCGCTATCAGAAACTCACTCTTCATGAGCCTCGTGCCTCCTGGTCGGGCCGCAGTTCTTCTGCCGCGGTCCCCTCAGATCCCCTATTTCCCGAAAGAAACGAGAGAGTGGGCCAGGCCCACTCTCATCGCGCTCAATAGTACGCCTGGGCGTAGGGTACTGTCCACACAAGGGCACTCGTTTCCGACTCCTCTGGCGGCGATCCCACCGAGTGCCGCGTATGACGATGTTCTATACTGCCCGCGCCCCGGAGGAACGCACGCGCTGGGGCATTCCAGGGAGGTTGATCAGCAATGGAATGGACGTCGGCCATGTCGACACTGGCCAACACTGCGGATGCGCTTTCGGAGTGCGTCAGCGGCGTGAGGGCAGGGACGAAGTCAGGCGCGGACCCCAACTTGATCGTCGTTTTCTCCTCGCCTGATCACGATGCGCCGAGCCTCTCGCTCGGGGCCGACATCCGCCGGCATTTCCCCGGTGCGACGGTCGTGGGTTGCTCCGGCGCGGGTGTGATCGGCGACGGCCTCGAGGTGGAAGACGCTCCCGGCCTCTCGCTGACCGCAGCGGTGCTTCCGGGGGTTACCCTGTATGCGTTCCACCTGCCCGGCTCGAGTGTCCCCTCGCCCGACGCACCACCCGACGCATGGGCGGCGGCCGTTGGCGTAACGGCGGACGTAGAGCCGCATTTCATCCTGCTCGCGGACCCGTTCTCGACGGATATCGATGCACTCCTTTCGGGCATGGATTTCGCGTTCCCGGCGGCGGCCAAGATTGGTGGGCTCGCGAGTGGAGGCAACAGACCCGGCGCGCACGCGTTGTACCTGGACGATCAGGTGCTGCGAGAGGGCGCCGTTGGCGTTGCGCTCTCCGGCAACGTGGTCGTCGACACTGTGGTCGCCCAAGGGTGCCGGCCCGTCGGCGAAACCATGCACATCACGTCGGCCGAGCGGAACCTCGTGCTGACGGTGGACGATGAGCCCGCGCTCGACGCGCTCCAGCGGCTCTTCGAGCGTATGTCGCCGTCCGACCAGGCGCTGGCTCAGCGAAGCCTCTTCCTGGGAATCGCGATGGACCCGTTGCAAGAGCGAGCGGGGGCTGGCGATTTCCTCATCCGCAACGTGGTCGGTATCGACCCGCGAAGCAAGGCGGTCGCCGTTGGGGCATACCTGCAGGAAGGACAGCTCGTTCAGTTCCACGTCCGCGACGCCGACACCTCCGCTGACGACCTGCGCGCGGCGCTGGCCGGCTATCGCTCCGACGCGGGCGACCGCTCGGCGGCAGGAGCGTTGCTGTTCCAGTGCACGGGTCGTGGGCAGTACTTGTATGGCAGAACCGGCCACGACACCGACATGTTCGGCGAGATGGTCGGCTCACTCCCGCTGGGCGGGTTCTTCTGTAACGGTGAAATCGGCCCCGTGGGCGGGACGACCTACCTCCATAGCTACACGAGCTCGTTCGGCATCTTCCGCCCGCGCACCGCGATCGGCTGACCAGCGGCGAGCTCGACACCAACGAACCCAAATCGATCAGGAGGCCCCCACCATGCGAGGACTCGATGGACGTACAGCAGTCGTCACCGGCGGCGCGAGAGGGCTGGGGCGCGCGGCCGTCGAACGGCTGGCGCAGGAAGGTGTCAAGGTCGCCATCCTCGACATCCTCGAGGATGAGGCCGTGGAGGTCGCGAAGAGCGTCGGTGGTGTGGCGATCAAGTGCGACACCACCGACGAGGCGCTGCTGGCATCCGCATTCGAGAGCGTGCACGCTCAGCTTGGCGGACTCGACATCCTGGTCAACAACGCAGGGATCATCGCCCAGCGCAAGGACTGGCAGACCTGGACCCGCGGTGAGGTGGCCCGGTTCGCAGAGGTCAATTACATCGGCTACTTCCTCACCATCAAGGCCGCCTATCCCCTGCTGAAGCAGAGCGAGCACGGGCGGATCATCAACGTGGCGTCTCGCACTTTCTTCATGGGCAATATCGGGCAGACGCCATACGTCTCCGCCAAGGGCGCGGTCATCGGACTCTCTTGGAACATGGCCAAGGAGCTGGGCGGCGATGGGATCACAGTCAACGCCGTCATGCCGGGCCAGGTTGCGACCGAAGGCACACGCGCCTACAACCCCGAAGAGATGTTCGAACGCACCATGCAGAGCCAGGCGATTAAGAAGCGGGTGGAGCCTCCGCACCTGGCCGCGCTCATCGCGTTCCTCGCCAGCGACGACGCCTCTATGATCTCCGGACAATCCATCGTCTGCGACGGCGGGGCCCTGCTGCACTAAGCCATGGCGCCTTAGTAAACGCTGCTCGCGGCGGATCTCGCCGAACGCGTGATCTGATCGGATTCGGCGATGGGTATCCCCTCGGAGGAACCGGGGGCGGGGCCCAGCAGGATGCGAATCTTCACCGGCACCAACGCCGCGCCTATGCCCGCCTCGGCATGCGCAGGTGCCAGCACCGGGCCGGTCGCCTAGGGGCGGGCCCATCAGCGCGAGCGCTTGCCCGGTCTCCGCCTGGTCGAGATGCGCTCCTGCGGCTTCCGGTCCGTCGAACTCCGCGAAGGTCAGGGCGAGGGAGTCGCCGGAGTCGCTCTCGTAAGAGACGGAGCACCAGGCAAGGATCTCATCGGCTCGCTCTGGGTTCGACGCAATCGCGATGTAGCGGAGGTCGGACACGGGCCTCTCAGGTCCATCTAGAGACCCGCCTTGTCTAAGTCAGTCTCGGTCAGCAACGCCAGCCACCTCCTCGGTCACGGGCCATCGCCCACCGTAGCGTTGCCCTCCGTCGATCCGCAGGCCGCTAGCGCGGCAACGGCGGCCATGGCCATGGCCGCCACGAAGATACGGCTCATGATCCGATCCTGAGGTCGAAATAGCCGACGACCGCCTCCACGTATTGCTCGCCGAAATCTTCGTATGCAGCCGCGTGCTCACAATCGGGATAGCCCGTGAACAGCGGGGCGCGTGCCTCCGACCAGATCCTGAGCGCGTGATCGAACGGAATCCGGTCGTCTTCCTTGCAATGGGCGAGTCCGAGATTGTAGGGGTACTCCGCGGCAACGCCCTCTGGCGCAACAAGTCCTATGTCGATGCCCTTGGCCCAACGGGCCACGAGGACGAGGCCCGGCTTGAGCAGCGCCGCGCCGAAGCCCGGGATAGGCGTGCGGTCGCCCACCTCCTTCACCATCACGTCAGCGAGCGACGCGAAGGCGGAATCGGCGTAGACGCCCGCGACGGCGGGCTCACCGAGGCCGGCGAGCAGCACTATGGCGGCGCCGAAGCTGCGGCCAAGCAGCAGAACCTTGCCCGGCTCAGCCCCCTGTTCGCTCAGCACGTAGTCAATGGCACCGCGGACGTCGTCCTGCTCCCGCAACCCTGCACCCATCGGCGCCGGGTCCTACTCGCCATGGCCCCGCAGGTCGAACGACAACAGGGCGAATCCAGCCAGCACTAGGTCCCGGTCCAGCTCCAAGTCAACGGCGCGCGTGCTGTCCAAGCCGTGCACGCGGATGATCACCGCCTTCGCATCGGGGTTCGGGAACCACCAGCCACGGAGCGTGATCCCGTCGGACCCTCGAGGCGGGAATGCCACCTCGTCGAATACGAGGCCAAACTCCGACGGATGCTGCTCCAACGGCTTCGCCTCGGCCACGAGCGCCTGGCTCACCACCACCCAGGACAACGCGAGATAGAACAACGCGATTGGGCCGAGGGCCGCCCCGGCCACGATCGCCCTACGTCTGGTTAGCAACTCCACCTCCCGTGGATCCAACGATGGTCATTCTAGCAATGAGCCCCGGCCCGGATAGAAGAGCCTTCAGCAGCAGACTGCGTACATAATGGTGCGATGCCATCCCGAACGCATACCGTCGCTCGCCGTCTGATCACGCCGGTGGCTATCCTCGGGTCCATCCTGGTAATCGCAGGCTGCTCCCCGAGCGCTCCGACGCCGACGGTCATCGCCCCACCCACCCCGACGCCGACCCCGGCCTACGGCCTACCACCCCTGACTCTGCCCGGAGACGAAGCGGCGCACGGGTTTCAGACGGAGTGGTGGTACTTCAACGTGCACCTCACCAGCCCCGACGGGGCCACTTTCACGCTGCACGACGTGGTGTTCCAGATTCAGGAGCCCGCCAGCGGGCGCACCTTCCACGCACGGCAGGTGGGGCTGGGAAGCATCCGCGACGAAACCCACGCGTCCTCCGAGCGCGTGCTGACCAGCGAATCCCCCCTCGCTGGAGCGGATGACGGCTTCGAGTTCCCGGTAGGCGGCGGGCTCGTGTCCGGGAGCGGAGGCGAAGCCTACCGGCTGGTTGGAGCGGCGGGTGGCCTCTCATACGACCTTTCGCTTCATGCCACGACCTCGGCCCTGCTGCACGACCACGATGGCCTGGTCGATTTCGGGCCCGCCGGGATCTCCTACTACTACACGCGGCCCCGGCTTGAGGCGGCGGGTAGCGTCTCGAGAGCCGACGGGCGCGTGCACGCCGTCACGGGCCTCGGGTGGCTGGACAAGCAATGGGGGGACTTCATTCCGGTGCAGGTGGCGTGGGACTGGGCGAGCGTCCAGCTCGGCGACGGCACGGACCTCATGCTCTCGAGGCTGATGGATCGCGATATGCGAGAGGTCGACCTCTACGCGACGCTGCGACGGCCGGGCCAGCCCGCACGCCGCCTCGGGTCCACCGACTTCACGTTTGCGCCGGTCGCAGGGGCGGAGTGGCTGAGCGCGGAAACCGGGACCACCTACGCGACGCGGTGGTCGGTCGTCGTACCATCAGAAGGATTGCAGCTAACACTCGAGCCGCTGATCCCCGAGTCGGAGTTCGATAGCGCCCTGCTGGGCGTTACGTACTACGAGGCCGGCGTGCGGGTGCTTGAGGCGAATGAACAAGTGGGCCAGGGATTCGTTGAGCTGAACTGGCCGCGCGGTGCCGAGCGCTGAGCGCCCGAGCTACCGGGATTGGCGGTTTCTGCGAGGCCGCGGCGGAGCAGAAGGGGCCTCGATCCCAGCAACCAACGCCAGGCCTGCATCCGTCGGCTCGTACGCGAATATGGCGCGGGAGGAGTCCTCGGTTCGCCGCACGTATCCTCCCTCAACCAGCGCGCGCAGCGCGGTTTCGCCGAGGTACGGCATCAGTTTCAGCCCCTGGGCGGGCACGACCCCACCTCGCCGCCGGTGCTCATCGCACACTAGGCGCAGCAAGCGCAACGGGTACGTGCGCAGCTCCTTCGCGAGCTCGCTCAGCGCCGGGAGCTCGCTCAGCTCCCGCTCGGCCGCGGCGGCCGAATCATCTCTCGCCATGTACCCTCGCCAAGTCGCTCACGATTCGCGCCACTAAGCCTGGGCCCTCGTACACTAACGCCGTGAACAGCTGCACCGTGTCCGCCCCTAATGCCAGCGCCTGGGCAGCGTCATCGCCCGACGAGATTCCCCCGCAGGCGTTCAACACCATATCGCTCCCGATCTCACTCCGTAACTGGGGCAGGATACGCAACGTCTCAGCGAGAATCGGCGCACCGCTGAGGCCGCCTCGTCCCGTGGCCATCAACGGATCGTCCATGGGCACGGTGTTGATCGCCGTGATCCCGCTGATCCCCACCTCTCTGCACGCGCGGGCCAGAGCGAGCACGTTCTCCCGCTCGCGCTCATCCATGTACGGCGGGAGCTTCACGAACAGGGGCTTGCCCCGCACGCCGTTCAATCGTTCCAGCACGCCCCTGAGCGCCTCCGGCTCCTGGAAGCGGCGCAGCCCGGCCGTGTTTGGAGAGCTAATGTTCAGCTCGATCGCGTCCACGGACGGCTCCAGCCGCCGCCAGCAGGTCTCCGTACCGTCCTCATCGAGGACCGCGATGCTCACGAGCACCCTCGCCGGGCGATCCTCGAGCCGCTCGAGTCTGGCCGCCACCGCCTCCAATCCATCGCTGGGGAACCCCAGCGCATTCACCAGCCCCTTTCGATGGACGATGCGCCGGACACGTGGGCGTTGGTTCCCGGGCCGCGGCTCGAGTGTCACCGTGCCACCCACCACGTAGCCAAAGCCAAGCGAACCGAGAGCGGCCAGGTACGCGCACTGCTTGTCGAAGCCGGCGGCGAGGCCGACCGGGTTGCGCAGCGGTATCCCCGAGGCCACGAGTGGGGTGCCGGGCAGCACGGGGGCAAGCAGTCGCCAAACCGGCTTGGCCGCGAGCGCACGATCTGCGATCCGCTGGGCGGATTCGGGGTCCAGACGGAACAAGAACGGGCGGACGAAGAGGCGATACCAGGGGATGCGCGGGAGGAAGCGGAGGGCGGAGAGCACGCGGCGGCGGACTAAGGCTTGACTGCGGAGACCCTGTACCGCCGCTCGCCCTTCGGTACCTGGACGGCGATCTCCTGGCCTGCGATGGCGCCCACGATGGCGCTGCCTACGGGAGAGGCGACGGAAATCTTGCCCGCCGAAGGGTCCGCTTCTGCGGAGTCGACCAGCGTATAGGCCACGTTCTTGCGCGTCTCCAGGTCTTGGAGGGTCACCGTAGCGCCAACTCGCGCACCCTTCCCTGCCTCGCGGTGCAACGCGATGTCGACGGCATGGCGCAGGGTTTCGTCGATCTCTCGGATGCGGCCCTCTGCCTTACCCTGGTTCTCGCGAGCCGCGTCGAGTGGCGCGTTCTCGCGGAAGTCCTTGTCGGCAGCGGCGAGCCGGATCGCCTCGACGATGCCTAACCGCTGACTCTTGAGCAAGGACAGCTCATCCTGGAGCGCGTTGATGCCCGCCGCGGTCATGGGGATGACCTCGACCGCGGCCTTGGCAGAGGCTGCCGCGCGGGCGGTGGCACGAGGGATCTTCACGTGCGGGGCCAGGCTGTGGGACGAGAGCCCTTTTTTCTTGAGGAACGTAAGGAACTCTTTGAGGGGCGCGAGCCTGCCTTGGATGTCCCCTCCGGCAGAGATAACCCCTTCGGCGTACCTGGCGACCTCCGGCGGGCTAAGCACCTTGATGCTTCGTTCGAGACCGACAGCCCGTCCGAACCGGTGGAGCTCTTGATGCGAGTACGAACTCACGCTCGAAGAATCTGCGGCGAGGTAGTTACTAAGCGCCTCCGCAAGTGTCACCGGTCGCCTCCAAAGAAACTCGTCGAACAGGCCGTCAAGCCGCAGAACACCGGATCCAAAGAACTTTCCGATTCTAGATGGAGCCGGATTCGCCTGTCAACGAACCACCAGCAATGTCGCTCCCGTGCCGTCTGCACCGCACGGGGCAGGCCATCGCCGCGGCTCTTTGCCCGCGGGTGCACCGGTGAGGTAAGCTTGGTTAGGGTGCCTCGTACACTGGGCATGCCCCTGCGAACGGGAGACGATGGGCAATAAGTGGGTCGGTAACGCGTTCATCTACCTGATCATCTTCGTGGCGGTCATCGCCCTTTTCTTCACGTTGTTCTCTTCAGGTGACAGCGCCGAGGAGACCAGCCTCACGCAGATCATCAACATGGCGGAGGAGAACAACGTCAGCCGCATCGTGGTCGACGGCGACCGGCTTATCGTCACGCCGCGGATCGACCCGAATCAGGTGCTCGTCGCCACCAAGGAGCCGGGAACCAGTGTCTTCGACGTCTTCAGGGCCGAGGGCCTGAAGCCCGCCGAGTCGGGTATCCAGATCGAGGTGAAGCGCTCAGGTGGGCTGGGAAACATCTTCGGCGTGCTGCTGCAATTCCTCCCGCTCATCTTCTTTGGCGCGATCCTCCTGTTCATGATGCGGCAGGCCC
>CAZQVD010000013.1:0-6081 GCA_964596665.1 uncultured Dehalococcoidia bacterium | reverse complement strand
GATTCGGGCGCAGCCGGGCGCGCATGTTCTCGGGGAACCGGCCCACCGTCACGTTCTCGGACGTGGCCGGCGTCGAGGAGTCCAAGGTCGAACTCCAAGAGGTGGTCGAGTTCCTGAAGTACCCGGAGCGGTTCCTGTCGCTGGGGGCACACATACCCACGGGTGTGCTGATGGTGGGCCCGCCGGGCACCGGCAAGACGTTGCTCAGCCGAGCGGTCGCCGGTGAAGCGGGCGTGCCTTTCTTCTCCATCAGCGGCTCCGAGTTTGTAGAAATGTTCGTCGGCGTGGGCGCCTCCCGTGTCCGCGACCTGTTCGACCAGGCGAAGCGCAACTCACCGGCCATCGTGTTCGTCGATGAGATCGACGCCGTCGGCCGACATCGCGGCGCGGGGCTCGGCGGGGGGCACGACGAGCGCGAGCAGACGCTCAACCAGATTCTCGTCGAGATGGACGGTTTCGACACCAGCACCAACGTGATCGTCATCGCGGCGACCAACCGGCCCGACATCCTCGATCCGGCCCTGCTGCGGCCTGGCCGCTTCGACCGCCGGGTGGTGCTTGACCTGCCCGACATCAACGGCAGAGTGGCCATCCTCAAGGTGCACAGCCAAGGCAAGCCGCTCGCCGACGACGTCAGTCTCGAATACATCTCGCGCCAGACTCCAGGGTTCAGCGGCGCCGACCTTTCGAATCTCGTGAACGAGGCCGCCATCCTCGCGGCTAGACGGGAGAAGAAGGAGATCGGACCCGACGAGCTGATGGAGTCGGTGGACCGCGTCACCATGGGTCCGGAGCGCCGGAGCAGGGTGATTTCCCAGCACGAGAAGGAGATCGTCGCCTACCACGAAGGCGGCCATGCCCTGGTCGGCCATCTGCTCACACACGCGGACCCGGTGCAAAAGATATCCATCATTTCCCGGGGCATGGCCGCCGGCTACACCAAGTCGCTCCCCGCTGAGGATCGCATGTTCTACTCGCGGCCTCAGCTCATGGACCGCATCGCGATGGCGCTCGGCGGAAGGGTGGCCGAGGAGGTCACGTTCGGCGAGGTCACGACGGGCGCGAGCAACGACCTCGAGCAGGTGACCGGAATCGCGCGGGCGATGGTGACTCGCTACGGAATGAGCGGCAAGCTCCTCCCTCGCACCTTCGGCAAGCGGGAAGAGATGGTGTTCCTCGGACGCGAGATCACTGAGCAGCGCGACTACAGCGAGAAGGTCGCCCAGGAGATCGACGATGAGGTCCAGAACATCATCCTGGAAGCCTATTCCACGGCGAAGCAGGCGCTGATCGAACATTACGGGAAGCTCGTGCAGATCGCACGCCATCTCATGCAGAACGAGACCGTCGAAGGCGACGAGCTCCAGAAGCTATTCGAGTCCGAGGCCCCGCCGCTTGAAGGTGCGGTTCCCTCGAGCGCATAAAGCCGAATCCGCACAAGCCACCCCGAGCCCCGGCCGATCAGGGCGGCTTTGCTGTCCACGGCTCTGCACCCTCCGGTAGCCGACGCACATCTAATCATTGGCCAACCCCACGCGGGGGTTGGCCACAAGCACCATGCTCAAAGGTATAATCGCGACCATGCAGCAAGACTCGCCTTTCCGCCTCACGAGCCTCGCAACCTGCGCCGGCTGAGCGGGTAAATTCAGTCCCGAGGACCTCGGCGAGGTCCTGAGCCATCTCCCCCACGTGCAGCACCCGGATCTGCTCGTCGGGTTCAACACGGGCGACGACGCCGCCGTCTACCGCCTCACCGACGACCTGTGCGTGATCCAGACCATCGACTTCTTCCCACCGATCGTCGACGACGCCTACGACTTCGGCGCCATCGCCGCGGTGAACGCGCTGTCCGACGTCTACGCCATGGGCGGCACGCCGCTACTGGCCCTCAATGTCGTCTGTTTCCCGGAGGACTTGGACAAGGGCATCCTCACCCGGATTCTGCAGGGCGGCAGCGACGTGGCGCAGGAGGCGGGCGTGCTGATCGCGGGCGGCCACACCGTGAAGGACCGCGAGCCCAAGTACGGTATGGCCGTGACCGGGACGATCCACCCGGACCGTATCGTCACCAATGCCGACGCCAAGCCGGGCGACTCGTTGGTGCTCACGAAGCCCATTGGCACCGGCATCATCACTACCGCCGCGAAGGCGGGCGTGACCGACGACGCGACGCTCGCGGGCGCCGTTTCCTCCATGCGCCAGCTCAACCGGGCGGCCTCCGAAGCGATGCTCGCCGCGGGCGTGCGGTCCGGAACCGACGTGACCGGCTTCGGCCTCGCAGGGCACCTCCTGGGCATGATGCACGCGAGCGGCACCACCGCCCACGTCCGATTCTCCGACGTGCCCTTGCTGCCCGGCACCGCTGAGCTCGCTGAACGCGGCGTCGTGCCCGGGGGCACTCGCGCCAACTACGACGCGGCGGACAAGGACATCCGCTGGCACGCCGACATCGGCATCGAGAGCAAGCTGCTCATGTGTGACGCGCAGACGTCAGGGGGGATGCTGGTTTGCATCGCCGCGGGCGGGCTCAACAAGCTCATGATGGAGCTCTCAGCTCGCGAGGTCGCCGGCATCGTGATCGGAGAGGTGACAGCCCAGACAGGCATCCCGCTCGAGGTCACCCCGTAGCCTCGCCGCACCAACACGTCAACTGGGCCACGCCCAGGCTCAGGAGTCGACCCGTGGACCTACCCCGTCAACTCGCCGATGCCATCGTTCAGCAAGCGCTTGAAGATGAACCCAACGAGTGCTGCGGGATCCTTGCTGGCCCCAACGGGGGGGGCGTCGTGAAACGCTATGCAATGACGAATATACAGCACAGCCCCTACCGCTACAGCATGGATGGCAGGGAGATGAACACAGTGCTACGGGATATCGATGACCACGACTGGGAGCTTCAGGTCATCTATCACTCCCACACCCACAGCCCCGCCGAGCCCTCCAAGACGGACATCGGACTCGCCACGTATCCGGATTCGTACTATCTGATTGTCTCGCTGCTCGACAAATCGAACCCGGATCTGCGCATCTTCCGCATCGTCGACGGCGAGGTTAGCGAAGAGCCGGTGGTCATCTCCTAGCTCCCGCGTCACGCGATTTCCCCTGTGCTCGGACAGTGGATCCGCCTTCCCTATCCTCCACGCGAACCGTGGTGCCGAGCGCGTGTAGGTAGGCGACCAGGAAGCGTTGCAGGCTCGACAGCCCTGGTCCCGATGGCAAGAACCAGGCCGGGCGGCTCTAGGCGCGCGGGGCGCTTCCTGCCCCGTTCCTCCGCAGCCGGCGCACTTGCTCCACGAACTCGGCAGTCGCGGGCTCGCGCTCGAGCACGTGTGTCACAGCCGTGCCGAGGATGCGCTCCAGCTCACCGGCAAGCTCCGGCCCCATATGCAGCGCCACCGCTACCTCCATGGGAGAGCGAGCGAAGTGCCGAAGCACCTTCAGCGCATCCAGCGAGAGCGGCAGCACCTGCCCCACGGGCACCACGCACGTGCCGCACACCACGCCGCCAAGGCCGGGCGCGAATCGATGATGGCCGGGCGTCAGGTGGTTTCCGCACACCAGGCACGAGGTCATCTCGGGCAGGTACCCCGCGTCTTCGAGCAGCCGAACCTCGGCATAGCGCGGGACTGCCGCCACCGCCGCGCCCTGGTCGAGCGCGCGCAACGCATCCAGCAGCAGCGCGTAGGCGCCCGGATGCGGCGCCTCCTGCGGGACCAAGGCGTCCGTGAGTTCCACGAGATATAGCGCGGCCGCGAGGCGGTCGAGGTCAGCCTTCAGCGCACCGAAACTCTCGATGGACTCGGCTCCGGTTACCACATCGAACCGATGGCCCAGGGCGAGAGTCAGGCGCGTGCGATTGAACACGTCCAAGTGACCGCCGAGGCGGCTGTTGATCCGGCGCGCGCCCCGGACGGTCACCAGCAGCTTGCCCGCGGCAGGCGTCAGCACCGTCACGAGGCGGTCGGCCTCGCGGCCCGCGCGGCTCCGCAGCACGATGGCGTCCGTCTTATACGAGCGAGGCCGCGAGCCGGGGCCTGGGCGGCGCTCCGACAACAATGGGGCGTTCTGATCTTCCACGCAGTTAGTCTACAATCCGTCCCATGACCGTCGCTCCCTTGACGCAACCCGAGCGAATGCGCTGTCCCTGGCCCGTCGATGACCTAATGATCCGCTACCACGATGCGGAGTGGGGCGTCCCCAAGCACGATGAGCGGACGCTCTTCGAGTTCCTGTCGCTGGAGGCGGCGCAGGCGGGCCTCTCGTGGCGCATAATCCTGCACAAGCGCGCCGCGTTCGTCGCCGCGTTCAAGGGCTTCGACCCGGAGCGCGTCGCGGCCTACGGTGAGGCTGACGTGGAGCGCATGACGCAGGACTCGGGCATCGTGCGGAACCGTCTGAAGCTACAGTCGATCATCACCAACGCCCAGGTGTTCGTCAACGTGCAACGCGAGCACGGCAGCTTCGATGCGTATATATGGGGCTTCGTGGGCGGCCGAACGCTGCCGCGGCCCGACGTGCTGACCGCCGACATGGTCCCCGCCACCACGCCCGAATCCGATGCGATCTCGAAGGCCTTGAAGAAGCGCGGCTTCAAGTTCGTCGGCTCCACCATCGTCTACGCGTACATGCAGTCAGTGGGCATGGTGAACGACCACGTGACTGGGTGCTTCCGGGCGCCGGCGTAACAGGCTCGCCCTGCTCGTGTCCAAGATTTCGGCATGACGATCATGCCGTTTTTCGCATTCCGGGTTGCTGGTCGGTGGGTTCGATCCATGAATGACATCGAAGGCCCCGGAAGCTTAGTTACCGCTCGTCGGGGCCCTTGGTAGCAATCGTAGCTCGATTGCTACCGGGGTATCGCGCTAGCGTATGTAATGCGCAAGGGGGGAGGGGTTGGTGGCAGTGGGGTGGGAGGAGAACGTGTTGGATCAGTAGGGTGAACACTGCTCGGGGGCCGAGCCGTGAGCCCTAGGCCGGTAGGGGCCCCGTGCCATTGGGCCCGCGTTCACCACCGATCGATGAATGCCGAATCGAGATTCCCTTCTCGCCTGCAGGATGCTGATGAGGTCCTCGCAGAGCGCGTGGATCCTGCGCTTGCTCTATGCGAGTAATGTTGCCCGTTCTTATGGCGGCTTCGCCTCCGCATAGAGCAAGCGTGAGCGCCCTGGCACCAACTCCATTTCCTTCTGGAGTCGGCTACTTTTGGTCCGAGTTCATGAGAGGCGAGTGGGGCTCCGTTTCGGTGCCCGCAGATGAGCTGTCATCTGCGGTTCCCTGGCGCCATGGCTGGCGTGTCGGCAAGCACAGACTCGACCGCTGCCTCCGGTCTGATGGTCGCGACGGCCTCGCCGGTAAGCGCGGCGACATAGACGGCATCAGGGGCGGTGCTATTCCCCGCCCGTGACCGGCAGCGTCACACCGTTCACGAAGCCAGCGGCGTCGGATGCGAGGAACAGCGCCACCTTGCCAATGTCGTCGCCGTACCCCATGCGTCCCAGGGGGATGCGGTTCGCGGCGTCGGCCATCTCGGGCCTCACCGTCCCCGACGGACGCGGCGTGTCGATGGTGCCCGGCGCGATGCAGTTGACCCGCACCTCGGGGCCCCACTGGTAGGCCATCCGTGTCGTGAGCGCGTGGACCGCGGCCTTGGCCGATCCGTAGGCAGCGAGATCCCCGCCGCCGGGCCGGCTGACAAGGCCGGCGAACGACCCGGTGTTGATGATGGCACCCTTGCCCAGCGCTTTCATGTGCGGCACCACCGCTTTCGCACAGAGGAAGGCGCTCGCTACGTTCGCCTCGAACGCGGTCATGAAATCTGCCTGGTCCAGCTCGAGCAGCGGGGCACGGACGAACTGCGGCATGTCCGGGTTGCGGCTGTACGTGCCGCCGGCCACGTTCACCAGGACGTCGATGCGCCCGAATCGGTCCATGGTTTGGCTGACCATGTTCGCAACCTGGGCTGGGTCGGTCACGTTAGCCGTGACGCCGAGCGCCTGCACGCCGAGCGCTTCCACCTCCTCAACCGCGGGAGGGATACTGTCGGCTGGCACCGACGCGATCACGATGTTGGCGCCGGCGTTG
>CAZQVD010000012.1:5413-23759 GCA_964596665.1 uncultured Dehalococcoidia bacterium | reverse complement strand
AAGGCGAATCGGAACATGCTGGACGCGTACATCGACTGGAGTCACCAGCAGGGAATCATGAAGGAACGCTTCTCGCTGGATCAGGTATTTTCACAAGGCGTGCTGAACACCTAGACCGCCCGATGGTCTGAGTCTGGAAACTGGCCCATTCTTGCGTGTGCTCGGGATTGTCGTATCGGGTCAGAGGATTCCCAGAAATCACTTTCAGAGATCCGAAGCTACCTTAGGCAGTAGGAAATCAAGAGGTGCCGCGAGTTCTTGGATACGTTATAGCAGGGCATATAATCCACTGATCCATATCCTGTATGTAACAAAGGGAGGGCCGTTATGTTGCTGTTGAACAATGAGGATGTCGAACGGTTGCTCGATATGCCGGCGATGGTTGACGCTATCGATGAAGCGTACAAGGAAGTAGCAGACGGCCATGCGGTTAACCTGCCAGAGGGCGGACGTATGGACGTGATGGCCCCGTCTCCCGGAGCCGAGTTGGACCGCTCTTACATCTGGGGAGCCATGGCCTCTATCGTGCGTTCACGTGGCGTATTCGCGCTTCGAATGAAGAGTGACATCATGTATTCCCAGGAACACGATGATGGGGGCCTTACCATCGAGAAGTACTGTGTTCAGCCTGGAACCTACTGTGGCCTCGTTATGTTGTTCAGCATCGCCAATGCCGAACCCCTCGCCATCATCAATGATGGTGTCATTCAGCATGCCCGGGTCGCTGCCACTAGTGCAGTTGCTTCCAGGTACCTAGCACGTCCAGACAGCTCCACGGTCGGCATGCTGGGCTCAGGTGGTATGGCACGCTCTCATGCTGAAGCATTCGCTGCTGTTCATTCGGTGAAGAGGATCAATGTCTACAGTCCGACCAAGGAACATCGAGAGGAGTATGCCCGGGAGATGAGCGCTAAGCTCGAGATCGAGGTTGTTCCTGTAAACAGCGAGCGCGAAGCTGTGATCGGCGCGGACATCGTCACCGGTTGCTCGGACTCGCTCCTCCCAGTGATCAAGGATGAATGGGTGGTCCCGGGAATGCATCTGACCTGTGTGCTGCCGTACGAAATTGAGCGATCTGTGGAAGAGCGCTGCGACATCATCGTTCGACACGTTAACGGCGGCGCCTATCGCGTACGGGCGGCGACCGATGATGAACTCACCGACCGCCAGAGACAGGATCCGTCACACGGCCTAATGTCGCGTACAGACCTTCCAATCCTTCAGGATCTCGTTTCAGGGCGTGCCGAGGGTCGAACTCGGGCTGACCAGTTGACTTATTACGCCAACACCCCAGGCTCCGCTGTTCAGTTCGCCGCCGCGGGTTCAGTCTTGTATGACGCCGCTAGAGAGCAAGGTCTAGGGCGCGAGTTGCCTACTGAGTGGTTCCTTCAGAACATACGTGATTAACCGTACCGGTACACACACGCCTTTTTAAGGGTGGCTGCCAGGCGCGCTCACGAGTGCACTGTCGACCTGGTTAACCTCACCAACGCTCCAGGCGTAGAACTCTCGCTCTTTCTCACGGTACAGGCGTAGGTGATAGGGATCGGGCGGCCCAAGCGCTGAGCTTCCATCAGGGTGATAACGGAGGCTCAGCTGGCGTAGGCTTAGTAGTTTTCGGGCAGTCCTTTTTGTGGGAACCGAACCGTCACGGGTAGGCCCATACCCAAATGACGATTCCCTAAGCCAACCCACTAGGAGTCACTACCGTAGGCCTCCTACATCTGCACAATGCCGAGGATATTACCCTCGGTATCGGTAAAAAATGCTCCACTCACGTTGTCGTACTCTTCGAAGACCACCCCTCGTTCGCGCAGGCGAGCCACCTCGGCTACTACGTTCTCAACGATGAAGGATGCGGCGGTATGTGTCGCCAGGGTGCGCTCGTGCGGGTATACGAAGATTACAGTGCCATCTTCACATGCGAATGCGGTTCCTTCAGGCATTTCGAACAATACCGACAGACCGACCTTCTCTGTGTAGAAGGTCTTCGCTCGTTCCATATCTTCCGCAGGTAGTACGGGCGTTGCTTTCGCTAACATCGTTATCTCCGTAGACGTGATCCCTTGTTGTAGAACCCGAACCGTCATGGGTAGCCCTGACCCCAGATGGCGGGTTCCTAAGCCAACCCCCTCGATGCTACTACAGCAGCTTGGGGACAGTTGTGACGACAGCTATTTGAGCAATCCTCTGATGGCCGACGACGATATGCTGGCGCCCGCTGGTGTACTCCACCTCGTTGTTACCGAGTAGAGCGTGAATGCTGGTGAACCTTGTAGAATGACCCCGGACAGAGTGCAACGGACTCCAAAACCATTGTGAGGGGTAGCCTCTACAGTGGGTTCGAATCCCACTCTCTCTGCCAGAACAGCAACCAACGTGGGGCGGGGCCGGTCGCGGCGCCGCCCGACCATTGCTTTTCCCCCGCCACGGAGAGGTGCCGGAGTGGCCGATCGGGCACGACTGGAAATCGTGTAGGGGCGCAAGTCTCTCGCGGGTTCGAATCCCGCCCTCTCCGCCAGCCGGCACCCAAGGTCACCCCCCTTGCGCCGAGGGGTAGAATCCTTGCCGCAATGTCCCAAGCTCCCATGCAACTCATCTCTGTCAACATCGCACAGCCCGTGGAGGTCTCCGGGACCAGGCGAGGTGCCGTGCGAACAGCCATCTTCAAGCGGCCGGTCGCGGGGCCTGTGGCGATACGAACGCTCAACGTGGATGGCGACGCCCAGGCCGACCTCGTGGCGCATGGCGGGGTCGACAAGGCCGTGTATGCCTACGCCCTGGATGACTACGCGTACTGGGCCGCAGAGCTGGGCTGGGAGGCGCCGGGGTACGGATGGTTCGGCGAGAATCTCACGCTCGACGGCGTGTCATCCGATACGGTCTTGGTAGGGGACGTGTTCAGCGTGGGTGCAGCCGTTCTCCAGGTGACCCAGCCCCGGATCCCTTGCTTCAAGCTGGAGCACAAGATGGGCATCCGGAATTTCTCGGGGCGATTCCGGCGGAGCGGGCGTACCGGCTTCTACCTGCGGGTGCTTGAGGAAGGCTCCGTCCAAGCAGGCGACCAGATCCACCTCACGAGCCGGAACTCGGACAGCATCAGCGTCCGAGATCTGAGCGATTCTCGTCATTTCCGGATCAGCTCGGCCAAGGAGATCGAACGCATCATCGCCATCGACGGACTCTCAGCCCGTTGGCGCTCGTTCCTCAGGGGCCGCTTGCGGCGAATGATCTCGGCGGCGAAGCGATCGTGATGGCCGCCCGCGACGACCTCGCCTGCTAGGTGGCGTTCAGCAGGGTGCCGTCGGTCGGCCGCGTCCGGTTCGGCCAAATCGAGCAGGCGTTCGGGTCGCTGGATGTTGCGTGGTGCGCGGACGCGGGCGCGACAGAGCTTTGGTCCGCAGGTTTCAATCAGACCGTGGTCGAGGCGATCGCCACGCCGCGCGAGCAGGTGGATCCTGACCGCGAGATGGCGCTTCTGCGCGCGCCGATATCGGAGTCTTGACCTAGCACGGTACGGGCTACCCGCTGATGCTGCGGGGGGGGGGTCGACGGCCTACCGCCCGTCCTCTACGTCGAGGTCTCAATCACGCCAGATGATCATCGAAGCGTTACCATCGTTGGCGCACGCAGGCCAACTGCACGCGGCAACCATGGTAACGCGCCAGCTGGCAGAGTCGACGTCACCGTCATCAGCGGCCTCGCACACGGTGTCGACGGCATCGCTTACCGCACCGCACTCGAAGCGGGAGGGCGAACGCCGGCGGTCATGGGGTCAGGTGGCGACATTATTTACCCGCTCGAGCACACGCCTCTCGCGCGCGAAATCGTCGGGAGCGGGGTGGTGATCACCGAGTACCCGCTAGGAGTGGAGCCCGACCCGCGTCATTTCCATCGACGAAACCGGTTGCTGAGCGGGCTGAGCATGGGTACGCTGGTTGTGGAAGCAAGCGCGGGGAGTGGCCCACAGCAGACGGTGCGCTCGGCTCTTGAGCAGGGCTGGGACGTCTTTGTGTGCAGAGGAGTATCCACTCGGCGGCGAGCGCCCTCACCAACCGATGACTCCAGGAGAGCGCGTAGCTAGTGATGGACATCAAAGATTTTCTGGATTAGTTGACCCCGAGCGGCGCCGGGCCGGTGCAGCAATCGTTTTCAGGACTGGATGTATCTAACACCGATGACGAAGCACTGATCCTCCGAGCGATTGAGCTTGAGCCACCGCTCATCGACGAGCTGAGTCAGCAAGTCTCTCTCTCGATAACCCGTGTGACGACCGCATTGGCGTTGCTGGAGCTCAAAGGGCAGGTGCTCCAAGCGGGCAGGATGAACTACATACGATTGCGACAGGCCGCAGCAGAGGGACGCTCGGCGATCGCATAAGGTACCAGAGACATGGCAAAGCAGACATCGACGAAAACCAAGAAAAAGCGGGCGCCCCGGGCGACGGGCAGCGCATCGTCCGGCGTTGCGATTGCTCCAAGGACAGGTGGGACCGGCAGGCACCTCGTCATCGTGGAGTCGCCGGCCAAAGCGGTCACCATTGGACGCTTCCTTGGGCGCTCCTACACGGTGAAGGCGTCGATGGGTCACGTTCGCGATCTGCCCGAGGGCAAGCTGGGCGTCGATCCCGAGCAGTCCTTCCACGCCGATTACCACATCATGAAGGACAAGAAGAACGTCGTTGCGGAGATCAAGAAAGCTGGTCAATCCGCCGACTCCGTCTACCTTGCCACCGACCCGGACCGCGAGGGTGAAGCAATATCGTGGCACTTGCTCGAGGCCGCCGGATGGAAGGACAAACCCGTCCGGCGCGTCGTATTCCACGCCATCACGCCCGAGGCCGTCAAGGAGGCGTTCGAAAACGATCGAGAGATTGACATGCGCCTGGTCAACGCACAGCAGGCGCGGCGCATCCTCGACCGACTCGTCGGCTACCAGCTCAGTCCGTTGCTCTGGCGCAAGGTCCAACGGGGGCTCTCAGCCGGACGCGTACAGTCGGTGGCGCTGCGCCTCGTCGTGGAACGCGATGTCTCCATCGACGCCTTTGTGCCCGTCGAGTACTGGACACTGGACGCCGCGTTGCAGTCTGGATCAGGGTCGAGGGTCAATGCCCGGCTCAATAGCCTGTCCGGCGTGAAGGAGAAGCTGGCGCTGCCGGACGGCGCGGCCGTGGGCAAAATCACCGCCGACCTCGAGGGGGCGAGCTACGAGGTCGGATCCGTGACCAACCGCGAGATCAAGCGCCGCCCGTCACCGCCGTTCATCACCAGCACGCTGCAGCAGGAAGCATGGCGCCAGCTCCGTTTCTCCGCTCGCAGGACCATGAGCCTGGCGCAGCAACTCTACGAGGGCATCGACATAGGCGGATCAGAGGGGACCGTCGGCCTCATCACCTACATGCGAACCGACTCACCGCAGGTCGACGCAGGCGCCATCACCGAAACGCGGGAGTATGCCGCGAGCAAGTGGGGCAAGGAATACCTACCGCCCACGCCGCGCCGCTACGCGACGAAGTCGAAGGTGGCGCAGGAGGCCCACGAGGCGATCCGCCCCACCTCCACGTCCCGAGACCCAGCCGCGGTGCGGGGCTACCTCAACAGCGGCCAGCATCGTCTGTACGATTTGGTATGGAAGCGCATGGTCGCCAGCCAGATGGCGGACGCGGTTCTCGATTCCACCCAGGTGGAGATCGACGCGCCGGGACGCTCAGGCCAGACGTACACGTTCCGCGTCACAGGGTCGGTCGTGAAGTTTCCCGGCTATCGGGTGCTGTACATGGAGGCCCGCGACGAGCAGGTCCAAGGGGAAGGCGGAGAAGAAGACGATGAGGAGCGCACGCTTCCACAGCTTGAGAAGGGGCAAGTGCTCACCTGCAACGGGCTCGACCCGCAGCAGCACTACACGCAACCGCCCCCTCGCTACACCGAGGCGAGTTTAATCAAGTCGCTGGAGGAGCGAGGGATCGGCCGGCCAAGCACTTATGCACCAATCATCAGCACGATCGTGGACCGCCAATACGTCAACCGTGAGCGTGGGACGTTGAAGTCCACCAGGCTCGGGCAGGTGGTGTGCGAGCAGCTCACCACCCACTTCGCCAACATCATGAATCCCGACTTCACTGCGCAGCTTGAAGAGCATCTCGACGACGTGGCGAACGGGAAGCAGGAATGGGTACCGCTACTCCGCGACTTCTACTCCCCGTTCTCGGAGGCGCTGGACCGGGCGCAGGAGGAGATGCCACGGGTCCGCGTCGAGGAGCAGACCGAAGAGGTCTGTGACAAGTGCGGGAGTCCGATGGTCATCAAGCACGGACGATTCGGCCCATTCATGTCCTGTTCAGGGTTTCCCAACTGCCGCAACAGCAAGCCTATCCTCAAGAAGACGGGGGCGCATTGCCCGCAGTGCGGCGGCGACCTGGTGGAGCGCAAGGGCAAGGGGCGCACCTTCTTCGGGTGCACTAACTACCCTCAGTGCAACTTCACCGTCTCCCGGCGCCCGCTTCCCGTGCCGTGTCCCGAGTGCGAGGGGCTTCTCGTCACCGCGCGGGGCAATCAGACGGAATGCACGAACTGCGCCTACCAGGGGGCCATCCCCGAAGAAGAGGCCGTCGGCGCCGTCTAGGCGCGCGGATGGCGGCTCTCACCACATCAGGTCCTGCGCGCGAGCTCATAGCACGGTATGAGCGACATCTCAACACGCGCCGTGGCCTGTCGCCGTCGACGGTACGCAACTACGTGGCCGATCTTGCCCCGTTCGCCGAGTACGCGGAACTACAGGGTATCGCGCTCGACAACGACGTCACCGCCATTCGCTCTTTCCTGAGCCGCAACGGCCAGGAGCGCGTCCAGCAAGAGTACAGGAGCCTCATCCGTGACTACGTGTCGTGGCTGCTCGAGGGGCGTCGCCTGCACAGCGGGCGCCGGGCGGGTCAGCGCGGCCACGAACGAAGCAGCGTGGTCCGGTCGTTGGCCGCGGTCCGGTCATTCGTACGGTTCCTGATCGCCGACGAACTACTGCCGGATGCCCCCCTCTGGGCACCAGGCTCGACGCTCATGCGCCGCTTCACGCCTAGGGCCGCCCGACGGCTGCCCGACGTGCTCAGCGCCGAGGAGGCAGGCCGGCTCGTCGAGGCGCCACTGTGCCGGCAGCCGCCACAGGATGCGGGGGAGGGTGCAGGAGCGTCGGGGGGCCGCTTGCGGGACCGGGCGCTGCTGGAGCTGCTGTACGGCGCGGGCCTGCGCGTTTCCGAAGCCGCAGGGCTAGACACGGACCACTTGGACTTCCCGGGGCGTCAGATCCGAGTCTGGGGCAAGGGCTCAAAGGCTCGAGTGGTCCCCCTCGGCAGGAGCGCCCATAACGCGCTTCGGTCGTACGCTGAGAAGGGCCGCCGCAACCTAGTGCCGAAGGATGGCAACGCATCGACGGGTGGCACCGAGGCGTTGTTCCTCAAC
Source organism: uncultured Dehalococcoidia bacterium (assembly GCA_964596665.1). Lineage (GTDB taxonomy): Bacteria > Chloroflexota > Dehalococcoidia > Lucifugimonadales > Australimonadaceae > CAZQVD01. The sequence continues at coordinate 16,308 of CAZQVD010000012.1, read as the reverse complement.
CGCCGGGGAGGCCGCCTCAGCCCGCGATCTATCCACCAGATCGTCCGACGCTACGCCATGCAGGCGGGTCTGCGCAATGACGTGCATCCGCATACGCTGCGGCACACCTTCGCTACGCACCTGCTGGACGGCGGAGCCGATCTGCGCGTGGTGCAAGATCTGCTGGGCCACTCTACGCCGACGGCCACACAGGTGTACACTCACGTGAGCCAGACCGAGGCCCGCCGTGTGTATATGTCTGCGCACCCACTGGCGCGCCCTAAGCCATGACCATCCTCGTCATCAACGGGCCCAACCTCAACATGCTCGGCAGCCGGGAGCCGAGTATCTACGGTTTGGCAACGCTTGCCGACATCGAATCGAGCATCAGACAACGCGCTGCTGAGATTGGCGTGGACGTCGCTTTCTTCCACTCCAACGCCGAGGGCGAGCTGATCGACCACCTCCAGCAGCACGGCCCTGGCAGCATGGGGATTATCATCAACGCGGGTGCACTCACCCACACGTCGATCGCACTGCGGGATTGCCTGGCGGCGATCGAGGCTCCTGCGGTCGAGGTGCACATATCCAACATCCACGCGCGCGAGGAGTTCCGGCACATCTCCCTCACGGCGGCCGCGGTCCGCGGCTCCATCGTTGGGCTCGGCTGGCAAGGCTACCTACTCGCCCTGGAATACCTCGCGGTGCAGGGCAACGCAGGGTGACCAAGGCGAACCGCATCGGGCGGCTGCGGGCCAAGCTCTTGGACGAGCAACTCGACAGCATCCTGATCTCGTCGTCCGAGAGCCGGGCCTACTTCTCCGGCTTCCGGGGCTCCGCGGGCTATCTGTGGCTCACCGCCAGCGACGCAGTTCTCGCCACTGATTTCCGGTATACGGAGCAGGCCGCCTCGCAGGCCACGGACTATCAGGTGGTGCGGATCGGCGGGGCGCTCGATTGGCTGAAAGAGATATTGCAGGGCTCGGGTGCTCGGCGGATCGGGATCGAAGACGGCACCATGACCGTGTCGACGTACGATGCCTTCCTGAAGCTCCTCGAAGGAATCACGCCGGCGGTCCAGCTCGTGCCCACGGGCACCATGACGGCTCAGCTGCGCGCGGTGAAGGAGCCGGGTGAGCTCGCGCTAATCCAGACCGCCATCGACCAGGCCGACGGCGCGATGGAGGATGTTGGTGCGAGGCTGCGCCCCGGCATCACCGAGCGCGAGGTCGCCTGGATGCTGGAGGTGGGCATGCGCGAGCGTGGCGCGGACGCACTCTCCTTCGAAACGATCGTGGCCAGCGGCCCCAACGGCGCCAAGGCGCACCATCACCCCACCGACCGGCGGCTGGAGCTGGGCGACGGCATCGTCGTGGACATGGGCGCCCTCTACGACGGCTACTGCAGCGACATCACGCGCACGTTCGTGCTGGGCAAGGCAAGCGACCAGTTCCGCAAGGTGTACGACATCGTGCTCACGGCGCAGGAGACGTGCTCGGCAACGGCCCGGGCCGGCATGACCGGCGCCGACGTGGACGGCCTTGCGCGGGCCGTCATCGTGGAGGCGGGGTACGGTGATTCGTTCGGGCACAGCTTGGGCCACGGCATCGGCATCGCCGTGCACGAGCTCCCCGGGGTCGGACCGAACTCACAGGGCATGATCGAAGACGGGATGGTATTCAGTGTGGAGCCGGGCATCTACCTCTCCGGCTGGGGCGGTGTCCGTATCGAGGATTTGGTCGTCATGGAGAACGGGACCCCGCGGGTGCTCACCCACGCTCACAAGCGCGACATCGTAGAGCTGTAGGCGCTTGAGCAGCACGCCAATGGCCACGTAGCACACACAGGAGAGTGATCGGATGGTGATGGAATTCGGCGACCTCCGCCGCGGCTCGACCATCGAGCTTGAGGGCATCCCCTACAAAGTGGAGGATTACCACCAGCAGAAGATGCAGCAGCGCGCCCCGGTGTATCACATCAAGATGCGCAACCTGCTGAACGGCCAGCTGATCGACAAGACCTACTCCGGGTACGGCGTCAAGCTGCAGCGGGCGCCGGTCGAGAACCGCGAGTGCACGTTCCTCTACGAAGCCGAAGGGTTCTACAATTTCATGGACTCCACCTCCTACGACCAGTACGCGTTGGAGAAGGATGTGGTGGGAGGAGCCGTCACCTACCTGGTCGACCAGACCGAGTGCGAGGTGGTCTTCTATCGCGACAAGGCGATCTCCGTGGAACTGCCCACCACCGTCGATCTTACCGTGACCGAGACACCGCCTGGCTACAAGGGCGATACGGCATCCGGCAGCGGCAAGCCCGCGACGCTGGAGACAGGGATCGTGGTCACGGTGCCAATGTTCGTGAACCCCGGCGACACGATACGCGTGGACACGCGCACCGGCGACTACGTAACCCGCGTCAACGGCTGACGCGCAACTCGTGCCAGCATGCAGGTTTACACTGTCACCGAGCTCGCCGAATCCATCCGAGCCGCCCTCGAGCGCGACCCGCAGCTTCGCGACGTCTGGGTCTCCGGCGAGGTATCGAGCCTGTTCGCATCGGCCGCGGGGCATGCCTATTTCAACGTGAAGGATGCCGGCGCGGCCGTGAAGGCGGTGCTGTTCAGCGGCAACCGCGGCGGGCAACACTTGGCCAACGGTGCGCAGGTGAACGCCCACGGACGTGTCTCTTACTACCCCGTGCGTGGCGAGGCGCAGATCTACGTCGACGCCATCGTGCCGGCAGGACTGGGCGTGCTGGCCGCTGAGTTCGAGCGCCTACGGGCCAAGCTCGAAGCCGAGGGATTGTTCGACGAGTCCCGCAAGCGGCCCCTGCCAGCGTTCCCCAACCGCGTCGGCGTCGTCACCTCCGAGCACGGCGCCGTCATTCATGACATCGTGACCGTGCTTGCAGACCGCTACCCGCTGGCCGAGTTGGTGCTGTGCCCGGCCACCGTGCAAGGGGACGACGCCCCGTACGAGATCGCTGACGGCATCAAGAGCCTTAATGCACTCGGTGACATCGATGTGATCATCGTGGGGCGCGGTGGAGGCTCCATGGAGGATCTCTGGGCCTTCAACACCGAGGAGGTGGCCCGCGCCATCCACGCTAGCCACGCCCCGGTGGTGAGCGCCGTCGCCCACGAGTCCGACGTGACCATCGCAGACTTCGTGGCGGACCTGCGAGCGCCAACGCCGTCTGCAGCAGCAGCAACCGTCTCGCCGGACGCTCGCACGCTGTACCGCGAGACCCTTGGCCTCGCTCAGCGCGCTGCCGCCGCCACGTCAATGTTGGTGGCACAACGGGCCCACAGCGTTGATGGCCTCGTGGGGCAGATGCGGCAGCACCTACCGGACACCGTCTCGCACCGTCAACGGGTCGACGACGTGCTGGAACGTGGGCGTACCGCGCTGCTCACCACACTTGGCTACCGCCGCGAGCAAACCAACGGTCTCTCAGCAGCTCTGTCGGCGATGAATCCCGCCGCGGTCCTCGAGCGGGGCTTCGCCGTGCTCACCTATCCCGCTTCAGGACGCCCCGTGGCCTCGGCCACGGCGGTGCACCCCGGTGATATGGTGCGAGCGCAGCTCAAGGACGGCTCGTTCGACGCCGAGGTCCGCTGAAAAGCTCATGGCAGACAAAGACAAGAAACCCACCTTCGAGGAGGCCTTCACCGAGCTCCGGGAGACGGTGCAGGCACTCGAAGCAGGCAACCTTTCGCTGGAGGAGGCCACGAAGCTGTTCGACAGTGGCATGCGACTGGCGAAGACACGCAACGAGCTGCTGTCGGCAGCCGAGCTGCAGATCTCGCGGCTCCAGCGCAGCTCCGGGGAGCAGATGGCCCTGATCCAGGCCGCGCCGGATGAGTTCCCCAACGACGACGACGAGGGCTAAGCCGGGATGCTCCGGGGCGATTTCCACATGCATACGCATTTCTCGGGCGATTGCCTGACGCCGCCCGAGGCACTGGTGCGGCGTTGCGAACAGGTGGGCCTAAACTGCATCGCCGTGACGGACCACAACAGCATCGAAGGCGCCCGCGCAGTCCAAGCGATCGCGGCCTTCCACGTGATCTTGGGCGAGGAGATTAAGTCGACCGCGGGCGAGGTGACCGGGCTGTTCCTCACCGAGGAGATACCGCCAGGCCTGTCCCCGGTCGAGACCGCTCGACGGATCAAGGCGCAGGGGGGGCTGGTGTCGGTGCCGCACCCGTTCACCGGCATGGGCCGATCGTCACTGAGCGAGGAGCCGCTGCTGGAGATCCTGGAGTACGTGGACATCGTCGAAGGGTTCAACGCACGCACGGCGAGTTCGGCCGCGAACGACAAGGGGACGGCGTTTGCCGCCGAGCACGGCTTGCCAACGACGGCCGTAAGCGACGCGCACACCACACGCGAGCTGGGGCGAAGCTACACGGAACTCCCCGAGTTCGATGGCACGCCCGAGGGCTTCAAGGTGGCGCTGCGCGACGCCCGGCTTGAGAAACATCCCGCAGGCATGCTGGTGCACGTCTACACGACGTTCGCCAAGCTACGTCACACGCTGACTCCACGCCGGTGACGCTGCGCCTGGGTTGGTTCACAGCAGGGCGAGGGCCCGGCTCGCGGGGCATGTTCGAGCATGCGCTCGCCGCCATCGAAGACCGCTCGCTCGACGCCACGATCGAGTTCGTGTTCATGCATCGCGAGCGTGGAGAGGGCGAGGGCAGCGACGGCCTCATGGATCTGGCTGCCTCGCGTGGTATCCCCGTTGCCACGCTCTCGTCACAACGATTCCGCCGCGAGCACGACGGCGACTTCGCCGGCCACCGCGAGGAGTTCGATGCGCAGGCGCTCGCGTTGCTGAAGGGGTTCCAGCCGGACCTCTGCGTGCTGGCGGGGTACCTGCTGATTCTCAGCCCCCGCTTGACGGCGCACTTTCGTTTGCTGAACCTGCACCCCGCCCTTCCCGGCGGCCCCATCGGTCTCTGGCAGAAGGTCATCTGGGAGCTAATCGATCAGCGGGCCAGCGAGAGCGGCCTGATGACCTTCGCGGTCACCGACGATCTGGACGAGGGGCCTCCTGCGAGCGTGGCGCGGTTCCCATTGCGAGGCGCTGCGTACGACCGCCTGTGGGAGGCGGCCGGAGGCGACACCGCGGACGCCATCAAGGCGCGGGACGGGGAGGAGCATCCGCTGTTCCAGGCGATCCGGGCCGATGGGGTGAAGCGCGAGCCGATCTTGCTCACGGAGACGCTGCGTGCGGTGGCTCGGGGCGAGATCACGGTGGGCTCCAGCTATGGGCCGATGGATCTCAGCGAAGCGGTGGAGGCCCGCCTGCGTCGTTAGACAGCGGCCGCTGTCGCAGGGATCGGCACCACGGGGAACTTGGCCCGCGACGCGTCGGCACCGCCGATTTCGAGGCCGACCAACGCACCCAGCACCAGCAGCCGGTGGATGAACTCCGCCCGCTCCGTCAGCGAGCCGCTTCCTCCTGGGTAACTGCGATCAGAATCAGCAGCGCCGGCAGCACGATGAGATCGTTGGTGCCCGCCTCGATCCGCAGCGCCTAGCGCACCGACCGGGGGATGCGTTCGTCCCACAGTATCTCGCGCAGCACCACCGGGTCCGTAGGGGCCAGGATCACGCCATCAATCAGCGCGACGGTCCACATGAAGTTCAGCAGCAGGACCAGTACCAGAGCGCCCAGTCCGATGATGATTAGCGTGCCCGGCCCGAGGATCAGGAACAACACGAGCGACAGCGTGGTCGTGGCCACGATTTCCAGTATCTCTTCGTGCGGGCCACGCTAGATCACGTTCAAGACGCCATCGCCAAGGATCAGGCCGAACGAAAGAAGGGTGAGTGGGAAGGATACCGGGGAGCACTCTTGACAATCCCCGAAACGAGGGCCGTCACGATCAGCAAAAGCCTCACCAATGCGAAGCCCAGCAGGAAGTCGGGCACGATTACGCGCTCTTGGCGCCGCCCAGATCCGAGATCTCGACTACCTGGCCGTTCGGCGTGAGAAGCCGGGGCCTTGACAGCTGCCCCTCGCTATCCGCGTCGATCACGCAACGGAGGACATGCTTCAGCGAAGGCAGCTCGAACATGACGTCGAGCAGCGCCTCTTCGATGATGGTCCGGAGCCCGCGCGCGCCCGTCTTGCGGGTCATGGCCTGTTCGGCAGCGGCCACGATCGCGGCAGGAGTGAAGGACAACTCCACGCCGTCCAGGGTAAAGAGATGTTCGAACTGCTTCACTACCGCATTCTTCGGCTCGGTGAGCACGCGCACCATGTCGTCCTTGGTCAGGCCGTGCAGGCCGACGGCAACCGGGAGACGGCCGATCAACTCCGGGATGAAGCCATACTCGAGCAGGTCCTCCTGGGCGACCGCGTCGCGGATCTCGTCCTCGGTGCCGGAACCGGTCTCGCCGGCGTGGAAGCCCATGCGATGGCTTGACATCACGCGGCGCGCGATCACCTGCTCTATGCCATCGAAGGCGCCGCCGCATATAAACAGGATGTTGTCGGTCTTGATCTGCAGGAACTCCTGTTGGGGATGCTTGCTCCCACCCTGTGGCGGAACGTTCGCAATGCAACCCTCGATCAGCTTCAGCAACGCCTGCTGAACCCCCTCGCCGGACACATCACGTGTGATTGATGGGTTGGCACCCTTGCGTGCGAGTTTGTCAATCTCATCGATATAGATGATGCCGTGCTCGGCACGGGAGATGTCGTAGTCAGCCGCCTGGATCAACCGCAACAGTATGTTCTCGACATCCTCACCGACATAACCTGCCTCGGTAAGGGAGGTAGCGTCAGCGATGGCGAAGGGGACGTCGAGAATCCGGGCCATGGTCTGCGCCAGCAGCGTCTTGCCGGAACCGGTGGGGCCTACCAACAGGATATTGGACTTGGATATCTCCACGTCGCCAGAGACCGCATTGGACCACACACGCTTGTAGTGGTTGTAGACCGCGACGCTCAGCACGCGCTTGGCGCGGTCCTGGCCTATCACGTACCCGTCGAGCCGATCCGCTATCTCCTTGGGGGAAAGCCCCTTGGAGGGAAGTGCAGGTTGCTCCGGTGCGATTGTGCCTTCCTCCGTGATGATCTGCTGGCACAGGCGCACGCACTCGTCGCAGATGAACACACGCCCGGGGCCCGCGACCAGCCGCTTTACCGAGGCCTGTGCCTTCCCGCAGAAGGAGCAAACGTGATCGCTACGAGTGGCGCTAGGGCCGGTATTGCTCGGCATACAATGGGCCGTCCTTAGCTGGCTTTCGCTCCGTCGGGATCGGGCGTGGCTCCAAGTACGTCGTCTATCAGACCGTATTCCTTGGCGTCCTCGGCTGCAAGGTAGTAGTCGCGATCGGAATCGCGGGCTATTTTCTCGTATGGTTGGCCGGTGTGGTTAGCGAGGATTGTCCTGATCTTGTCCTGCATGCGCAGGATCTCCCTCGCCGCAATCTCAATGTCCGAGGCCTGACCCGAGGCGCCGCCCATCGCTTGGTGCATGTGGATCGTGGAGTTCGGCAGTGCGAATCGCTTCCCGGCCTGCCCCGCGCACAGCAGAACGGTGCCCATACTGGCGGCCATGCCCACGCATATGGTGGAAACGTCGGACTTGATGAGCTGCATGGTGTCGTAGATTGCAAGGCCCGACGTAATCACGCCGCCTGGACTGTTGATGTAGAGGTTGATGTCCTTGTCCGGATCCTCACGCTCCAAGTACAGGAGTTGCGCGATGATCAGGTTGGACACGTGGTCGTTAATCGCTGAGCCCAGATAGACGATCCGCTCCTTGAGCAACATGGAGAAGATGTCGAACGCGCGCTCTCCGCGAGCGCCCGTCTCGACGACCATCGGGATAATGTTCTCCGGCGGAGAAACCTCGCGACCGCCGAGCGGCCCGTGGATTGGGTACTGTTGCATCATGACTCCCGCTTTCGGTTCACGTACCGTTTTGATTATCGATCGTGCTAACTGTCGCTAGCGGTGGGTTTTTTCGCCCGAGAGCGGCTTGGCTTGGCCGCAGTGGTGGACTTGGCGCGGGAAGCGCGCTTGGCTGGGGCTTTCTTCGGCGCGCCCTCGGCACCGGCGATCGTCGTCAGATGCTCGATCGCCTTGCGGTTGACCAATATCCGGCGGATGGAATCGCGGCGCCCGGGCTCGCTGAAGAGCTGGCGGAGCGCGTCGGCTTGCTCGCCGGCGTCCCCGGTCATGCTCTCCACCTCGGCATCGATCTCTTCTTCGTTCGCTTCGAAGCTCTGCTGGCTCACCACCTCACGAAGAACGTGGGCGCGCTTGAGCCGCTCTTCCAACTTGGGCCGCGCGTCCTCGTGCACTTCTTCGTGACTCATGGCCTGCCATTGGAGATACTGCTGGTAGTCCTCCAGCGTCACCCGGCCCGCCTTCATGTTCTCTTCGCGTTCCTCGATGTAGTGCTCGATCTCGTGCTCCACGATCAGCGGCGACATCTCAATGACCGCGCCTTCGACCACCTTAGCCAGTGTGGCGTCCTGGTGGGCCGCGTCGAGGGTCCGCTCCGCATGGGTCATCAGATCGGAGCGAACACGATCCCGCAACGCCGCAATCGACTCGTGGCCGTCGCCGACGCCTTTGGCAAACTCGTCGTCGAGCGCCGGCAGCGCCTTGCGCTTGATCTGATGGACCGTAGCTTGGTAGATCGTTTTTTTGCCCGCGAGATCCGCATTCTCGAAATCGTCAGGCACGTCGATGGTGAATTCCGACTGCTTGTTGGCAGGCAGCCCGATGAGCCCGTCGTCGAAGTCGGGGACCGGGAAGCGGGTGCCTGGCCGGGGGATGTAGTCGGCGTTCTCGCTGCGCAGGATCTCGCGTCGGTCGTTGCCCTCAATCACCCAGCCGACGATGGTCAGCGTAAGCAGGTCGTCCATGGCAACCGGTTCGTCGACCGGCTCCCAGACCGCCTGCTCGCGGCGGACCTGCTCGAGAACGCCGTCTACTTGCTCGTCGCTCACTTCGGCCTTCTCGCGCGGAACGCGGACCGAGGTGTAATCACCCAGATCGACGCTCGGCAGCAGCGGGACCGTGGCCTTGAAGCTGGGCGGGTCGAACTGCTCGATAGAGACCGACGGGATGCCGCCCATCTCGAGTTTCTCCTGCTCGACGGCCTGGGACGTGACCTCTTGCACCATCGAGTCGAGCGCCTCGTTCAAGAGGTACTCGCGCCCGAACATGCGCTCGATAATGCGGCGCGGCGCCTTACCCTTGCGAAACCCAGGGATGTTCGCGCGGCGCACCACCTGGCGGTACGCGCGCTCCAGGTAGGGCTCGACATCTGACTCGTCGAGCTCCACGGTAAGGACCGCTTCGCGGGGAGGTTGTTGCTCTGAAGTGACCTTCACAAACCGTTCCGGTGCTTTGGTCGTGAATTTCTTTATAACACGTGGCCGCCACCCCGCAAAGGACTTGACAAGATTTTCGCTCTTTCGGCTGAGAGCAACTCACTCAGAAGGACCGCGCTCCATGCCGGTTGGAAACGGTCCCGCCATTGAGATAGAGTTAGCTTGCTGGCCCGGCAATCGGGTGCTCGGTATCCAGAGGTTTCGGCTTGCTTGGTCTGATACGCCTCATCTTGCGCTTCGTGTGGCTCACCCTGTTCATCCTCGGTGCGCGCCGCGCTTTGGAGATCATCCAGGGCGGCGCTGAGACGGTCGCCGACCGCATCGAGGAGGACGAGGCAGGCGGGCTCGAGAAGGCGCTCGTGCGGATCCACGAGGCCCTGCACCAGCGCGAGGCCCATCACCACCCCGGCGACACGGATTCCCTCGGCAAGATGTAGCCGGAGCGCCACACCCCTACCCGATCGACGCCAATTCCGCGGTGGCATCGGCATACCACAGCGGTGGAGTATCCCTTGCTGAAGACCATCAACTGCGGGGCACTGCGGCCCGAGCACGAAGGACAAACCGTCACCCTCGCGGGCTGGGTGCATCGGCGCCGAGACCATGGCGGGCTCATCTTTATCGACCTGCGCGACAGCACCGGGCTCGCGCAGGTCGTCTTCCAGCCGGACACGAGCGAGTCCTTCGCCGCGGCCGAGCATTTCCGCGGCGAGTGGGTGGTACAGGTCACCGGGGTCGTACGCCCGCGCCCACCAGGGACCGAGAACTCGGCGCTCGCCACCGGTGCGGTCGAGGTCGTCGCGAAATCGACGACGGTCCTCAACCAGTCCAAAACGACCCCCTTCGATGTCACGCAGGACGGTCCGGTCGACGAGCTGCTGCGGCTGCGCTATCGCTATCTCGATCTGCGCCGCGAGTCCATGCGCGAGAACCTCCGTCTACGTCACCGCGTGGTCAAGTACATCCGCGACTATCTGGATGAGCGCGATTTCATGGAGATTGAGACGCCGATCCTCATCAAGAGCACGCCCGAGGGCGCTCGCGACTACCTCGTGCCTAGTCGCACGCAGCCGGGCAACTTCTACGCCCTGCCGCAGTCCCCTCAGCAACTCAAGCAGCTGCTGATGGTGGCGGGCACGGACCGCTACTTCCAGATCGCCCGCTGCTTCCGCGACGAGGATCTGCGTGCGGACCGCCAACCCGAGTTCACCCAGCTTGACCTGGAGATGGCGTTCGTTGAGCCGGACGACGTGATCGGGCTGATGGTGGACCTCTACGTGGGGCTCACCCAGAGGCTGGCTCCCGAAAAGAAGCTCGTTCTTCCCGTGCCGCGCATCACCTATGCCGAGGCGATGGCCCGCTACGGCAGCGACAAGCCGGACCTGCGCTTTGAGCTTGAGCTGGTCGAGCTCACCCCATTGCTGGCGCACACTGACTTCCAGGTATTCGCCACTGTGGTCGCCGGCGGCGGCGTGGTGAAGGGTTTCGCCGCGCCCGGGCTGGCAGATCTGCCTCGGAGGCAGACCGACGAGCTGATCGCACTCG
>CAZQVD010000012.1:603-5403 GCA_964596665.1 uncultured Dehalococcoidia bacterium | reverse complement strand
GGACGGCGGGGGGGGGTTGGTGTCCATCGCGATCGGCGCCGAGGCGACTTCGCTTGACGCGCTCACGCTGGAGCAGGTGCGAACGCCGGCAAGGGCGCTTTCTCTGGAGGAGGTCAAGGCGATCGCGGCGGAAGCCGGTGCCGGTCCAGGCGATATGCTGCTGATCGCGGCGGGACCGCGCATGCAGACCGAGACGGTGCTCGGCCAGCTCCGCCTGAACATCGCCCAGCGGCTCGGCCTCGCGGACTCTGACACTCTCGCGTTCTGTGTGGTCACCGACTTTCCTCTCCTGGAGTGGATCGAGGAGAGCGGGCGATGGCACGCCATGCACCACCCCTTCACCTCGCCAAAGGACGGCCAGTGGGACAACCTCGAGTCCGAACCTGGGTCGGTGCTGGCCAAGGCATACGACCTCGCCGCCAACGGTAGCGAGCTTGCCGGCGGGAGCGTGCGCATTCATCGCCGCGACCTCCAGGAGCGCATGTTCGGTGTGCTCGGCTACAGCGCGGAGCAGGTAAACGAGCTGTTCGGCCATCTGTTGGAGGCGTTCGAGTTCGGGGCGCCGCCCCACGGCGGATTCGCCGGAGGGATTGACCGGCTTGTGGTCACGCTATCCAAGAACGCCGAGTCGATCCGCGACGCCATCGCCTTCCCGAAGACGCAGGCGGGTGTGGACCCGCTGTTCGGTGCACCGTCCTCGGTGGAGGACGCGCAGCTGAAGGAGCTGCATCTGACGCTGACGCCGGATGAGCAAGAGCCCAAGGGATAGACGCCCATGCTGCCTGAGCTGACCGCCGCCCAGTTCGCGATCCTCGCATCACTGGGCGTTGGCGTCGGCGCGGTGGGTGCCACGGTCGGCGTGGGCGGTGGGTTCCTGATGGTGCCAGCGCTCCTCGTCCTGTTCCCTGACGCCGACCCCGCTACAATCACCGCCATGTCGCTGACCGCCGTGGTGCTCAACGCACTGTCCGCTACGGTCGGCTACCGGCGCCGGAGGCGCCAGGACCTCCGGACGGGCGGGATCCTGATCGCCGCCGCCGTCCCCTCGGCGATGATCGGGGCCTACGTCACCACGATCGTAACGCGCGCTCAGTTCGACCTGGTGTTCGGCGTGGCGCTGCTGTTAGGCGCGGCATACCTCGCCATCCGTGGCGCCTCCTTTCCGGAGCAGAGTGAGCCGGCGTCGAAGGGCAAGGAGCGCCGCCTGGTTGATAGCGACGGCAACGTCTACGCGTATCGCGTGAATGAGCCGGTCGCCGGCTGCATCGCCGTGTGCGCAGGCTTCATCGCAGCCTTTTTCGGCATCGGTGGCGGGCCGATCAACGTGCCGGTGATGATGTTGGCGCTGCGCATACCGTCTCAGGTCGCCGTGGCCACGTCACAGCTCGAGCTGATGGTGGCATCGGCAGCCGCGGTTGCGGTTCACCTGGCGCTCAGTTCCGGCGAGACCGACCAGTGGAGCCGCGCGCTAATCCTTGGCGGCGGCACGCTCGTGGGCGCCCAGATCGGCGTCCAGTTGCTGGCGGGGAGAATCGGGGCAAAGATAGTGCTGCTGGCCATATCGGCGAGCCTTCTCATCGCCGGCGTCCGCCAGGTTGCCACGGGACTCGCCTAGCCGGCGCTACGTCACCTGCGACCCCTGCACGCGCTTCTCTCGTCCGGCCCACTCGCGCTCTCGCAGCACGTATTTCTGTATCTTGCCAGTGGCGGTTTTTGGCAACTCCCCGAACTCCACATGCTTCGGGGCTTTGAACCGGGCGATGCGCTCCTGACAGAAGGCGATGATCTCGTCCGCGGTCACCGTGGCGCCAGCCTTGGGCACCACGAAGGCCTTGGGCACCTCGCCCCAGCGGTCATCCGGCACGCCGACCACGGAGACTTCCATCACGCCGGGGTGCTCCATAATTACCTTCTCGACCTGCTGGCTGGAGATGTTCTCGCCGCCCGAGATGATGATGTCCTTGGCCCGGTCCTGGATCTCGATATAGCCGTCGGGGTGCCATACGGCCAGGTCACCTGAATGGAACCAACCACCCTTGAAGGCCTTCTCCGTGGCCTCGGGGTCGGCGTAATAGCCCGACATGACGTTGTTGCCGCGCATGGCCACCTCGCCGATGGCGGCGCCGTCGCGTGAAACGTCGTGCATCTCCCCGTCGACAACCCGCAGCCCGGTGTGGGCAATCACGTAAGGCACGCCCTGGCGGGCCTTCGCCTGCGCCAGCGCCTCGGGGCTCATCGAGTCCCATTCGGGCTGTGCCTCGCACATGGTGTGCGGGCCGTAGGTCTCGGTGAGGCCGTAGGCGTGCAGCACCTGCGCGCCCATGGACTCCATCGACCGGACGACCATGGGCGCTGGAGGCGCGCCCGCCGTGACGATCGTCAGGCCACGCAGATCCTGCCCCTCGGCTGCAGGCGAGGAGTACATGCCCGTCAGCACGGTGGGCGCGCCGCACATGTGCGTCACACCGTGGTCCCGAATCAGCCGGTACACGTCGGTTGGGTCAACGCGCCGCAGGCACACGTGGGTGCCGCTCGCTGCGGTGACGCCCCAAGTGTTACACCAACCGTTGCAATGGAACATGGGCAGCGTCCACAGGTACACGCTGCGCCAGGTCATGCCCGACTCGATCAACTCGCCGAGCGCGTTGAGGTAGGCCCCGCGCGCGTGGTACTGCACACCCTTGGGCATGCCGGTCGTGCCGGAGGTGTAGTTGATGGTGACCGTGTCCAGCTCGGAATCGAGCGCCTCGCGGTGCTCCCCATCCGGGGCCCCTGCCAAGAACTCTTCGTAGTCGGGTCCGGCGATGTCACTCGCCTTCCGTTCGGTGTCCACCACTTGCACGAAGGTGCCGACACCGGGTACGTGATCCCTGAGGGCGCGAACCACGTCGGCGTATTCCGAGTCGAAGACCAGCACCTTCGCACCACAGTGGTTGAGGATCTGACCGATCTCAAGCGAGGAGAGCCTCGTGTTGATCGCCACCAGCACGGCGCCGATGCTCATGGGCCCGAAGTGACCCTCGAGCATGGCGGGTATGTTCGGCACCAAGAACGCGACCCGATCGCCCTTGGCCACGCCGGCATGCCTCAGCGCTCCGGCGAGGCGGTTCACCCGCTCGCGAAGCTGGGCGTAGGTGTAGGTGAGTCCGCCGTAGATCACGGCAGGCTTGTTGGGATACACAAAGGCGCTGCGCTCGAGGAATTTCAACGGAGTTAGGTGGTCGAACCAGACGTGCTCCTGCATGACATCTCCAGCGGATCGTGGATGTATGGGCGCACTATACCGCCGCCACCAGCCCACAGGGCAGTGAATGGCCCTATAATTAGCACTTCTGGTCACCAACCTTTGGAGGAGATGGAGGAGGTCCATGCCAACCGTCGAAGAACGCCTGAGCGAGCTTGGCCTGACCCTGCCCGCCGTCGCGGCTCCCGTCGCCAACTATGTGCCGGCGGTCCGCACCGGCAATCTGGTCTTCGTCGCCGGCCAGGTGCCGTGGAAGGAAGCAGGAGTCATGGTGACTGGGAAGGTTGGCGACACCATGGACGCCGAGGCCGCTTACGGTGCGGCGCGGACCTGCGGCCTCTACGCGCTCGCCGCGCTCAAGGCCGAAATCGGCGATCTGGCCAACGTGGTGCGCGTTGTGAGGGTGATGGGGCTCGTGAATGCAACGCCCGAGTTCGCCCAACAGCCACAGGTGATCAACGGCTTCTCGGACCTGATGGTGGCGGTATTTGGGGAGGCGGGCAAGCACGCACGCGTGGCGTACGGCGCGGGCTCGCTGCCCGGCGGCGCGGCGGTCGAGGTGGAGTCTCACTACGAAGTGAAAGGCTAGCGGCCATGCCAGCAGCTTGGACAAAGATCGCAGTCGACGGAGATGAGATGGAGGCGTACGTCGCCGTACCGACCGGGGACGGTCCGCACCCCGCCGTGATCGTCTCGCAAGAGATATGGGGTGTGAACGCCTACATCCAATCGATGGTCAACCGGCTCGCCGCGAACGGCTACGTGGGCATCGCGCCGGCGTTGTTCCACCGCGACGGGCCCGGCACAGTTGGGCTGTTCGAGGAAACGGAGCTCGCTTTCGAGCGGCTTGGCCGGTACCGCGACGATCAGATCCTGGCGGACCTGGGCGCGACCATGGGCTACCTGCAAGGGCGCGGCGACGTTGCCAGCGACCGTGTCGGCATCGTCGGATTCTGCGTGGGCGGCCGGGTCGCGTATATGGCAGCAGGGGCCGTGGAGGGCATCGCGTGTGCGGTCGATTTCTACGGCGGGCGATGTTTCGTCGCATTCGGGGACGGCCCTTCGCCGTTCGACCGAACAGCGGACATCGCGGCGCCGCTGCTTGGCCTATTTGGCGAGGATGACCAGAATCCGACGCCGGAGGATGTGGCCAAGCTTGCATCTGCGCTCGATCAGCATGGGAAAACCTACGAGTTCCACGTGTACCCCGGCGCCGGGCACGGGTTCAACTGCGAAGAGCGCCCAGCCTACCGCAGGGAGGCATCGCTCCATGCATGGGGCAAGGCGCTGGAGTGGTTCGAGCGGTACCTCAAGGCCTAGGCTTACGCCGGTGGAGCCCAATCGCGGTACCCCCGCATGGCTGGGTTGGGTGTCGTCATGCGCTCTCGCCCGCCGCGAACCGCGCAGCCCGCAGTGTGTTCGTTAACAGCATCGCGATGGTCATGGGCCCGACCCCACCGGGCACTGGCGTGATCGCCGACGCTTTCTCAGCGACCGCGTCGAAGTCCACATCGCCGGCGAGCCGGTAGCCCGTCTTCTTCGTCGCATCCTCGATG
>CAZQVD010000012.1:0-593 GCA_964596665.1 uncultured Dehalococcoidia bacterium | reverse complement strand
GATGGCCGCTCTCGGCGACGAGCTTCTTGACGGTCTTCGTCGCATCCTCGATGCGATTCATGCCCACGTCGATCACCACGGCTCCCTCGTGCACCATGTCAGCGGTGATCGCGTAGGGGCGCCCCATGGCAGCGACCAGGATGTCGGCCTGCCGCGTCAGCGCTCCGATGTCAGGGGTGCCTGTATGGCAGACCGTCACGGTCGCGTTCGCCCCCTCGGCCTTCTGCATCAGCAGCGCAGCCAGGGGCTTGCCCACGATGTTGGACCGGCCCACGATCACCACGTGTTTGCCCGATGGGTCGTTCCCCGTGCGCATCAGCATCACCTGCACGCCCGCGGGGGTGGCGGGCAGGAATCGTGGTCGTCCCTCCAGGAGCCGTCCACCATTGGTGGGGTGCAACCCGTCGACGTCCTTGTCGGGGTCGATCGTCATGATCACGGCGCGCTCGTCGATCTGCGGAGGCAGGGGGAGCTGCACCAGGATGCCGTGGAAACGGTCGTCGGCATTGAGCCGCTCTACGACCGCGAGAAGCTCGTCCTGCTTGGTGCTCGCGGGCATGTCGAACGTCTCGCTGAAGATGCCTGCCTCTTCG
>CAZQVD010000011.1:12937-24548 GCA_964596665.1 uncultured Dehalococcoidia bacterium | reverse complement strand
CGTCGCGCCCGTCGGCGTCGCGGTCTGGTGGCGACGGCGCTGAGACGGCCATGAGCTATCGACTGACGCTCGCCTTGCTCGCGGTGCTCGCCGTCGCCATCGGCACCGTCTACCTACTCGGGGGCGAAGACGCGCCAGCCCCGCGCGCACAGGACCCTTTCTTCTACGACGTGCTGGCGGAGTCCATCAACGCCGTCGAGATCACCCATCACAGCACGAAGCAGGCCTTTCTATGGAGCCCCGACCGGGAGGCCTGGGTGTTCGACGAGCCGTCCCAACCTCTCGTGTACTCGGAGCGCTGGGGAGGCGTACCCCTGCTGCTCAGCGGGCCGACCGTGAACAGGGTATTGACGGAGTCGGCCGAGGACGTGGGACGCTACCTGCTCGACGAGCCTCCTACCACCATCAGGGTCGGCCTCGACGACGGCGAGTCGATCGTCATCTGGCTGGGCACCGACACGCCGGATGGATGGAACTACTACGCCATGCGCGAGGGGTCATCGCAGATCGTGCTCATCGACCATCTCTGGGGCGACGTGCTGATCGAGCTCGCGACGGACCCGCCCTACGAACCCTAGCGCGCTGCTGAATCTTTCGCGGACGGGGCCGCGGCCAGCTGAGAGCGGCACTCGACCTACTCGAACTCACCTTGACACCGCCATGGGACCGGACTAGCCTCCGCTCCGCGTGTGTCACCCGAAAGCGGGGAGGTTAGTCATGCCTATCATAGACTCCGACGCTCATGTGATCGAGAGTGAGCGGACCTGGGAATTCATGGAGGAGCACGAGCAGGGCTTCAAGCCGCTCGTGGTCGTTCCCAAAAGTGGTGGCCCGGCGGAGCGCACCACCGGATTCAGCGGCGCCCGCAACTTCGTGATCAACGAGTTCTGGATCATCGAGGGCAGGGCCAAGCAGAAGCGTTCCAGCTTCAAGTCCGTCGAAGTGAGCGATGAGCAAGCCGAGATGCAGGACATTGATGCACGCCTCGCGCACATGGATGAGCTGGGCGTCGACGTTCATGTGTTGTACCCAACCGTCTTCCTTAGCCCGCTCACCCGGCGTCCCGAGGTCGAGGTTGCCCT
Source organism: uncultured Dehalococcoidia bacterium (assembly GCA_964596665.1). Taxonomy (GTDB): domain Bacteria; phylum Chloroflexota; class Dehalococcoidia; order Lucifugimonadales; family Australimonadaceae; genus CAZQVD01. The sequence continues at coordinate 23,466 of CAZQVD010000011.1, read as the reverse complement.
GTACCGCAGCTACAACCGCTGGATGTCTGAGATCCACGACCGTGGCGGCGACCGCTTGCGGTACGCGGCGATGCTCCCGTACATGTCTATCGACAAGGCGATAGAAGAGATGCACTGGGCCAAGGATCACGGCGCGTGCGCCATATTCATGCACAGCATCGAGGGTGAGCGGCGCCTCTCGGACCCCTACTTCGACCCCATCTACCGCGAGGCTGCGCAGCTCGACCTTCCTGCGTGCATCCACGCCACCTCGGGCAACTTCCAGCTCTTCGACGTGTACGCCACGGACGCCGGATTCTCCACGTTCAAGCTTCCCGTCGTGGGCGCGTTCCACGACCTGCTCATGAAGGGCACGCCCGCGAAGCATCCCGACCTACGGTGGGGCTTCGTCGAGGTGAGCGCCGAGTGGGTCCCCTACGCCCTCAACGACATGATGCTCCGGTTCAAAAAAGGTGGCCGGCCATGGCTGGGACGGGAGATCCTGAAAGAGAACAACATGTATGTCGCGTGCCAGACCGCCGACGACCTCGATTGGGTCCTGGACTCAGTGGGTGACGACAACATCGTAATCGGCTCCGACTACGGGCATAACGACACGTCGTCCGAGATACTGGCGCTGACGAATCTGCGAGAGAGCGGCAAGGTCCCCAAGTCGTCCGCGGACAAGATCTTGGAGGCGAACGCCAGGAGACTCTACGCTCTATAACCGGACTCGACCGGTCGAAGAAGCGAACACCGCTACGGAGAGGATGAAGAGGAGTTTTGATGCGGATGACAAACAATCTCAGAGCCATCTCGGTGATGGTGCTTCTGCTGACGGCGGCCATGCTGGTTGCAGCATGCTCGTCAGAGGAAGCCGCTGCGCCGGCCCCGTCAAAGCCAGCCCAGGCTGCAGCAACAGCGACGCCGATAGGAGCCGGGTATCTTGCCACTCCCACTCCGGTTCCAGTAGGCGAGCAGGTCAAGGCCGGTGGCTTTGCCACTTGGGGCGTGCGACGTGACCCGCCTGCAGCCTTCGACATGATGATGACCACGATCTGGTACGACCTGCACCAGATCGCCGCTGGTATCTGGGGCAGTGGGAACCTCGTCCGCCCGTGCTTGGACGACGTCTACACCCCATGCCCTGCGCTTGCCACCGCTTGGGACTCGAACGACGATTTCACCGAGTGGACTTTCACGCTGCGTGAAGGTGTGACCTGGCATGATGGCACGCCTCTGACCGCTGAGGACCTGAAGTTCTGGCTCGATCTCGTCTTCAAGGGCTATAACGAGGGCGGCCACGTGCGCAAGCCCGCTTGGTACAGCACTTCGATGGGCGTGTACAACCGTACCGACATTCTCGACCCTACCCATCTCAAGATTGTGCTGGACCAGGGCAACCCGCTCTTCGCCCAAGTGCTCTTCACGCCGTACTACACCGTTGCTCATCAACGTAGCCGAACGCAGCCTGAGCTTGAAGCCGGCAACACCACCATCGCGCCCCTTGAGCTCGACATGATGGGGCTTGGCCCGTTCGACTTCGATATGTACAAGAAGGGCAGCGTAGCCCGCGTGGCCAAGAACCAGATGTACTGGGAGGAGGACGAGAACGGTCTGTCGCTTCCCTACCTGGAAGGCATGGACTTCGCCATCATGACCAGTCCTGACCTGATGGATGCTGCCATCAGGACCGGCAGGCTGGATGGCGGGTCCCCGGGATACGGGTACATCCTGACTCAACCCCGCTACGAGGCGTACAAGGCCGACCTGGGCGACGATTTCTTCGTCGTACAGGTTCCCTCTGGCTTCGGCGCCGGAGGCGGCAGCGGATTTTCCTTCAACGTCCTGAAGGAGGGGCCGTGGCAGGACGTTCGCGTCCGCAAGGCGATATCTCTTTGGATCGACAAGCAGGAATCCATCGACGCAGTAACGGGAGGTTTCGGGCTGGTAACGGGCCTGTTGAACCCGGTTAACCCGTTCACCAGCCCGGACATCTTGACCTGGCCGGGGTTCAACCCGGACACGAAGGCAGCTGACCAAGCAGAAGCCAAGAAGCTGATGGCCGAGGCCGGCTACCCCGACGGTGGTTTCGAGATGTCCTACAACTGTTTGACCACCGGAGCGTGGCGGGACCGCTGTGAGTTCCTGGCCGCCCAGTTGGCCGAGCTTGGCATCACACTCAAGCTCGACCTGATGGACGCCCCCGCGTGGAAGGAGGCGGCTGCCTCCCTCCGCTACGACGCGGTGCAGAGTGCTGGTGGTATTGTCAGCCCGATCCCCGAGGCCAACATCCCTGCGTACCTGCCCTTCAGCGAGAACCCTGCCGGGGTAGCGAAGCATGAGGACCAGCACATCAAGGATCTGCTGGAGAAGCTGAGGATTTCCAACGACCTCGACGAGCGCATCTCGATCTGGCAGGAGTTCGAGCGCTACTGGTTGCTCGAACAGGTCTACGCGGTTCCGATCTCTGGCAACCTGGCGACCATCCCATACCGCTCTTGGGTCAAGGGCCGCATCGCTCCACAGGAACAGATCATGGCCTACCAGGACTTCGCGACCGTCTGGTTGGACAAGTAAGCTCACCTGGCGGGGGTGCGGCGGCCCAGGGCCGCCGCACCCTGCCGGAACCCTTTCATTGCGAGACTCGTTTGAAAGAGTGGATGGGCGGTAGGGAGGTTCTGCTATGAGGAAGTACATCTTCCGAAGGCTTTTCCTCTATGCGCCCACCCTCTTCCTCGCGTCGATCGCGATCTTCCTGATCATGCGCGTCCTTCCGGGCGACGTGGCGCTTGTCATCCTCGGCGGCGGCGATAATACGATGAACCTCTCGATGGAACAGCTTGAGCAGGTCCGCGAGCAGCTCGGACTCAAGGATCCGCTCTACCAGCAGTACGCCGTGTGGGCCTGGAGCATGGTCAACGGCGATTTCGGCGGAGATTCGATTATCAGTAAGGAGCCACTGGCGGAGATTGTCGGACGCCGTCTTCCCGTAACGCTCCAGCTGACGCTCTACACGGCCTTCATCGCCTGGGCCATCGCGATTCCCGCCGGATTGATCGCCGCGCTCTACCAGAACCGGTGGGCCGATTACCTTGTGCGCTTCATCACGGTCAGCGGCAACGCGCTACCTAATTTCTGGATTGCGCTCATGCTCATCTTGGGGCTGCTTCTGTACTTCAATTGGACGCCTCCCCTCTTCTACGAAAATCTCTGGGAGAACCCGAAAGATCACCTCTTGAAGATGATCTGGCCGGCTCTGGTGCTGTCGTGGGGGTACTGTGCTTATCTCACGCGGGTGACGCGCTCCACGATGCTCGAGGTGTTCCGCCAGGACTACATGCGGACAGCGCGTAGCAAGGGAATGATGGAACGGGTGGTCATCCTGCGGCACGGCCTGCCCAACACGCTGATCCCCGTGATCACCATGGGAGGCCTACAGCTCGCGTCTCTGCTCAGCGGCACGGTGGTCATCGAGACGGTCTTCTCGCTTCCCGGCATCGGCCAGGGTGTGGTGCAGGCGGCGGCTGAGCGGGATTACCCCGTGATCCAGAGCCTGACGATGCTGCTCGTGGCCTTCGCGCTCACGCTCAATGTCATCATCGACGTCATCTACGCGAAGGTGGACCCAAGGATCAGCTACGCTTGAACGCGTAGACCATCGCTCACATAAAGGGACCGGAATGGCAGAGGCACAAGGCACAACAGGAAGCACCACTCAATCGGGAGTATCCGTCCGTGCGCGGCGTCCGCTCAGTCGGCGGCTGCGGATGGACCTGGCTCGCAAGTACCCATTGGGATTCGGCGGATTGATTGTCTTGATCATGATGGTGCTCATCGCCATCTTCGCGCCGCTGCTCTCCCCCTATGACCCGCTGATCCAAGACGTTCCTCGGCAGTTCCAGCCCCCTGGAAGCGAGTTTCTCCTGGGCTCCGACCGGTTCGGGCGAGACCTGCTCAGCCGGATCCTTTACGGATCGCGGATATCCCTGTACGTCGGTTTCGTTTCGGTGGCTCTCGCCACCACGTCCGGCGTGCTGATCGGCGTGACCTCGGGCTATGTGGGCGGCAAGTTCGACCTGCTGGTGCAGCGGCTCGTGGACATGCTTCTGGGATTCCCGTCCCTGATCTTGGCCATGCTCATGGTCGTCGCGCTGGGGGCCTCCGTGAACAACGTCATGCTGGCCATCGCCATCGTCTTCGTGCCCCGCACGGCGCGTCTCTCGCGTTCGTCGGCGCTGTCGATCAAGGAAGAGACCTACATCACGGCGGCCCTGGCGGTGGGTGCCTCACGGTTGAGAATCGTGTTGCGCCATATCTTGCCCAACTCGCTCGCGCCCGTCTTCGTGCTATCCACCGGCTACCTCGGTACGGCCATCGTCTCCGAGGCTAGCCTCAGCTTCCTGGGCCTGGGCGCCCCTCCCCCGACGCCATCTTGGGGTAACATCCTGCAGGCCGGGGCACGCGGTGCTCTGGAGACCTCTCCCTGGCTCACCGTGTTCCCAGGATTGGCGCTTGCGTCGATCGTATTTGCCTTCGCATTCCTCGGTGACGCCATGCGGGATGCGCTGGATCCCAGACTACGCGGCAGCAACTGATGCCGGTGGGAGCCGCGCCGGGGCTCCCTGGCGGGCGGCAAGCCCGAGCCGACGCCGCGAAGCGCCGAACTTCCGCGCGGCGCCTTCTGGTGGTGGTCGCGGCCACCCTCGCCGTACTCCTCGGGGTCGTCGGGTTCAGCTACTACCAGACGTCGATCCAACCCGGACGGGAATGGACCGCTAGAATTGAAGGCGAAGTGATAATGACGATGGACGACGTGGTGAAGACGGCCCGGGCCTCCCGTTTGCAGAGCGGGGCGGTTGGTGACGCCGCGAGCTTCGCCGCATCGCCTTATCAGGTGCTGGAGACGGCCATCCGAAACGCCCTCGTCCGCGATGCCGCCCCGAGATTCGGCGTCCTGGTGAGCCAGGAGGACGTGGACGAGGTCCTCAGAGACCGGTTCTTCTTCGAGCCGGCTTTGGGCGCCGACGTCGAGCCGGATCAGCTCGAGCGGGAGTTCGCGGAGCGCTACCGCAAGTTTCTCACCGACGCGGACATCAGCGATCGTGAATATCGGGATGGGATCGAGGGGTTGCTGTACACAAGGCAGATGCGTGACGTGCTCGGAGCGCAGCTTGTGGCCGACTCCCCGCAGCGCGAGACGCTGTGGATCCGGCTTCCCTCTAACTACCAGAACCTGGAGGAGGTTGTCGACTCCCTCCGCGCAGGCGCTGACATGGGGCAGATGGCGATCCAAGTTAGCCAAGAGCCGTACCCCTCGGGCCAGACCAACCGGCCAGCGTACGCGGGCAGCGTTCCTTTCGGCGCTGTCACCAACATCGATGGAGTGCTGTTCGGCGCCCGGGACCGCGTGGACGCGGAGCGGGCGCTCGCGGTGGGGGAAGTGAGTGATCCCATCGTCACGCCGACCGGGACCTACATTGTCATGCCGATCTCGCCCATCGAAACCGGCTCGGTGACCAGCGCCGACATGGAGACGCGCCTCAAGCAATCGGCCCTGGCGCGGTGGGTGGAACAGGAGCGCGGGTTGCGCCACGTCGAGCTGCGTATGGACTCTGAACGCTATGCTTGGGTGACGGAGCGCGTTCGCGCAACCTTGCCTGCCACCGGTGCGGCGCGGTAGCGCTCACCGGTGTTCATGCCGCCCCACATTTGGCGGTGTGAGGAGGAAACGATGGCCGTTCTGCTCGAGATCAAGGATATGCAAACCTACTTCTACACGCCCACCGGCGTGGTCAAGGCCGTCGACGGCGTGTCGTACGACGTCCAAGCGGGCGAGACGCTCGCGATCGTCGGCGAGAGCGGCTGCGGCAAGAGTGTCAGTGCGCTTTCGATCATGCGCTTGATCCCGAACCCGCCGGGGCGCATCGTTGGCGGCGAGATCCTGTACAAGGGTCAGGATCTGCTCAAGCTAAACGAGGGCGAGATGCAGCGCACGCGAGGCAAGGAGATCGCCATGGTGTTCCAGGAGCCCATGACGTCCCTCAACCCCGTCCTCAGCATAGGCCGGCAGATGACCGAGCCCCTTGAGTTCCACTTCGGGATGAGCAAGACCGACGCGGCCGACAAGGCGGTCGAGCTGATCAGGTCGGTCGAGATATCCGATGCCGAGCGTCGTCTGAATCAATTCCCTCACCATCTCAGCGGAGGGATGCGGCAGCGGATCATGATCGCCATGGCCCTCAGCTGCAATCCCTCGGTGCTGATCGCCGATGAGCCGACGACCGCGCTCGACGTGACTGTGCAGGCGCAGATCCTCGAGCTGATGAAGCGGCTCACCCAGGAGCTCGGCGCGGCGCTCGTCATCATCACGCATAACCTGGGCGTCGTTGCCCGGTATGCCGACCGCGTCAACGTCATGTATGCGGGCAAGGTGATCGAGCGTGGCACGTCGGCGGAGATATACGGAAACCCGAAGCACCCGTACACGTTGGGTCTGATGGCGTCGGTGCCGCGGCTCGACCTGCCACCGAAGGACAAGCTCGATCCCATCGGAGGCCAGCCTCCCAACCTCGCAGACCTTCCCCCCGGATGCTCGTTCCTCCCAAGGTGCCGGTACGCGATCGACCGGTGCGCCGTCGAATCGCCCCCGCTCAACGCGGTGCAGGGGGCCCACATGTCAGCATGCTGGGTAGCGGACCGGCTGCCATCCGAGACGGCCAGAACCAGCTAAAGGAGCCCCGTCGATGCAAGATCAGCAGGCAGCGCGCGCGCCCAATGCCAACGATACCCTCGTCGACGTGCGTGATTTGAAGATGTATTTCCCCGTTACCACGGGGGTCGTCTTCCAGAAGACCATCGGCCAAGTGAAGGCTGTCGACGGGGTGAGTTTCACGATCCGCAGAGGTGAGACGCTGGGGCTCGTGGGTGAGTCCGGTTGCGGCAAGACCACCACCGGACGATGCCTCCTCCGTTTCGAGCGGCCGACCGAGGGTCAAATCCTGTTCGACGGCGAAGACGTCACCAAGATGAGCGAGCGCGAGATGCGGGTGCTTCGCAGGCGGATGCAGATCATCTTCCAGGACCCGTATAGCTCGCTGAATCCACGCATGACCGCGGGCCAGATCGTCGGAGAGCCGCTGACCATCCACAAGCTGGCCGAGACCAAGGCGGAGAAGAAGGACCGAGTGTCCGAGCTGCTGTCCATCGTCGGGCTGAACCCGCTCATGGCCGACCGCTACCCCCACGAGTTCAGCGGAGGCCAGCGCCAGCGCATCGGCATCGCACGGGCCCTCGCAGTGGATCCGTCCTTCATCGTTTGCGACGAGGCGGTATCTGCGCTAGACGTCTCGATCCAGGCGCAGGTGCTGAACCTGCTGGAGGAGCTCCAGGATCAGTTCAACCTGACGTACCTGTTCATCGCGCACGACCTCTCCGTGGTCAGGCACGTGGCCGACCGGGTCGCCGTCATGTACCTGGGTCACCTGGTGGAGCTGGCGCCACGGGACGAGCGCTACACGAACCCACTGCACCCGTACACGCAGGCGCTCCTATCGGCGGTGCCCATCCCCGACCCCAGAGCTGAGGCGACTCGCACGCGCATCCTGCTTCGTGGAGAGGTGCCCAGCTCGCTGAATCCGCCGCCCGGCTGCGTGTTCAATCCGCGCTGCCCGATCGCCGAGGAGGAGTGCTCCACAGCTGTCCCAGAGCTGCGGGAAATCAGTCCCGACCACTGGGTCGCCTGCCGCCTGGTCTGAGGCTGGTCAACGGCCCGTTCGCCGAGTGATCCATTCGCCGAAGAGGAAGCTTGAGAGGGACGGCCGCTCCATCCGGGCCGCGGTTGCGTTTGGCTCGCTGAGCTGGCGTCGACGGGCCTTCTGCGCGGACGCGATCGTATCGACCGGATCCCCCCCGCGCTCAGCGATGGCCGCCATCTCGTAGCGGACCGCGTGGAGCCTCGCCGTGAGCCGGTCCAGCCACGGCAGCATAAGCTCCGGACCTACCATATAGGCTTCCGCCACCGCCTGCGCGTCCGTCTCGGCCAGCGCCACCATCTGCCGGAAGCCATCTCCCGTGAAGCGCCCGATGTCCTGCCACGCGGGATGATCCGCCAGCGCGTCGACCACCGCCGCGGAGGCCAGGATCGGCAGGAAACCGCCCGCCAACTCATAGCTGTCGTGCTCGACGGCGTCCACGAAGTATGGCTTCGCGCCGACGACCTCCGCGATCCCAATCACGGCCTGGACCGCATCTTCCGCCGCCGTCTTGGCCGGCACGATGGCGTAGCTGCCCCCAGCGAACATCGCGGCGCTCGGCTCGCCCCGTGCGGGCTCGCCTTCTACGGTGATCGGGTGGCCGCCCACGAAGTGGACGTGCGATGGGAGGAGCTCCTCCGCCCACCGCAGCACCGGCGCCTTCACGGGGTTCGTGTCGGTGATCACCGTATCCACGTCCGAGGCTCGCCCAATGGCCGTGAGCGCCTCGCTCATCTGCCGCGTCGGCATCGACACGATGACGATCTGGGATCTCAACACCGCGGCCTGCAGACTTCGCTCGACCTCGTCGACCGCGCCGATGCGCTTGGCGGCGGACGAGGAGGGGCCATCGAGGTCGAAGCCTACCACCTCCGTCGACTCCAGCCTCGCGTTCTTGAGCGCCAAGCCCATGGAGATACCCACGTCGCTGAGTCCGACCAGCGCGATCCGCATTATGTCTCCCTTGTTCCTCCGCTTCCGCTCGGCGGAGCCTAATCGCGACCCGCCGCCGGAGCAAGCTTGGCTCGTGATACGCTGGGGCGCAACTCGCTACGCGACAGGAGTAGACATGACGGAGCGAAACGAGGCCGATACCGAGCTCGCCACCCTTGCGGGAGGGTGTTTCTGGTGCCTTGAGGCCGTTTTCCAGATGATCCGAGGCGTCGAGAGTGTCGTCTCCGGCTACATCGGCGGACACGTGCCGAACCCGACATACGAGGCGATCTGCACGGGACGCACGGGCCACGCAGAAGCGGTGCAGATCGCGTTTGACCCTTCCGTAATCTCATACGAGGACACACTCGGTCTGTTCTTCGACTTCCACGATCCAACCACCATCGACCGGCAGGGGCCCGACACAGGCCCTCAATACCGCTCCGTCGTCTTCTTCCATACCCCTGAGCAGAAGCAGGTCGCCGAGACGGCCATCGCTCGCTTGGATGCGAGCGGCGCGCTTCCGGGGCCCGTTGTGACGGAGGTCGTGCCTCTGGCCGAGTTCTACGCGGCCGAGGAGTATCACCAGAACTACTACCGGAACAATTCCGGCGCGGGCTATTGCCAGGTGATCATCGCCCCGAAAGTGGCCAAGCTGCGCAAGGAGCGGCTCTCCGCACTCCAAGCGTGACCGGGCCTCGTACAACCGGGCGCTTGGGTGTAACATGGGCCGTCACTGTGCGTGGCGGTGCCCGTGCGTGGCCCTCCTTTGTATGAGAAGGGCAGCTTGTAGATTCCCGGCCCTCGCGGGCCCAGGGCCCGTTTCGACTGAGGTGTAATTGGTGAAAGGTGCAGCAAGTCGCCAACCGCTAGGGTTGTACCGTCCTGAATTCGAGCACGATGCCTGTGGAGTTGGCGTGGTTGCCAACATCAAGGGCATCAGGTCTCATGCCCTCGTGGACAACGGCCTCGAGGTTCTGGCCAACCTGGAGCATCGCGGTGCCCGTGGCAGCGACCCGGATACTGGAGACGGCGCTGGGATGCTGATCCAGATTCCCGATGCGTTCATACGCCGCGAGGCCGCATCACTCGGGATCGATCTCCCTCCTGCGGACGAATACGCGGTCGGCATGGTGTTCTTGCCTCCCGACGGCGACGATCGAGCAGAGTGCGAAGCAGCCTTTGAGCAGGCGATTGAAGCCGAGGGCCAGCGCTTCCTCGGCTGGCGTGACGTACCCGTCGACAGTTCGTCGATCGGCCGCGTTGCGCGGGAGAACCAGCCGTTCATCCGGCAGCTGCTCGTGGGCAGGGGAGGATCCACCGCCGACCAGGCGGGATTCGAACGCAAGCTCTACGTGATCCGCAAGGTGATCGAGCACCAAGTCGAGGCCTCGCCCAAGGTGGATGCTGACGATTTCTACGTCTGCAGCTTGTCGTCGACCGTCGTCGTCTACAAGGGCCTCATGATCGGCACGCAGCTTGCCGCGTTCTACCGCGATCTCAGCGACCCGCTCGTCGTGACATCCTTCGCGCTCATCCACTCCCGTTTCAGCACCAACACGCTCGGTTCGTGGGCCCTCGCGCACCCGTACCGCTACATGGTGCACAACGGCGAGATCAACACTGTCCGTGGCAACACCAACTGGATGACGGCCCGCGAGACCAGCATGGAGTCGTCGCTGTTCGGCGACGACCTGAAGAAGCTGTTCCCCGTCATCCAGCCGGGCCAGAGCGACACCGCCTGCATCGACAATGCCTACGAGCTGATGCTGCACGCCGGAAGGCCCCTGCATCACGTGATGATGATGCTCATCCCCGAAGCCACGGGGGAGCGAGTCGAGATGTCCCAGGACAAGCGGGACT
>CAZQVD010000011.1:491-12927 GCA_964596665.1 uncultured Dehalococcoidia bacterium | reverse complement strand
CTGCATGATGGAGCCGTGGGACGGCCCCGCGCTGATCGCGTTCACCGACGGCAAGCGCATCGGCGCCGTGCTCGACCGCAACGGTCTGCGCCCGTTCCGCTACCTCGTGACCACAGACGACCTCCTCGTCATGGCGTCCGAGGTGGGTGTGCTCGATATCTCGCCGGAGAAGGTGCTACTCAAGGAGCGCATCCAGCCCGGGCGCATGTTCCTGCTCGACCCGGAGCGTGGAGGCATCGTGGACGATGCGACCATCAAGGCCGAGTTGTCGAGTCAGCGGCCCTACGGCGAATGGCTGAGGAGCAACCAGGTCCTCCTGTCGGAGCTTCCTGAGCTCAGGGGCGGCCAAGACCATCACGACATCGACCCCGAGACCCTCGTGGACATGCAGCAGGCCTTCGGCTACACGCAAGAAGAGCTGCGGATGCTCATGGAGCCCATGGCGCTCGTCGGAGCGGAGCCGACTGGGTCCATGGGGGACGACGCGCCCCTGGCAGCGCTATCCGAGCGCCCACAGATTCTTTTTAGCTACTTCAAGCAGCTGTTCGCTCAGGTGAGCAACCCGCCGCTCGATGCGATCAGGGAAGAGCTCGTCACGTCGCTCAGCGCGCGGCTCGGCACGCAGCAGAACCTATTCGCGGAGACCCCTGAGCACGCACGGCTGGTCAAGCTCGATGGGCCGATCATCACCGACGAGGAGATGGACCGGCTAAGGGCACTTAACCAGCCTGGCATCAAGGCCCGGACGATTTCGATCCTGTTCCGCGTTGCGGACGGCCCAGGCGCCATGGATCGCGCCATGGACGCGTTGTGCACTGAAGTGACCGATGCGGTCGACGAAGGTTGCAGCATCGTGATCCTGTCGGACCGCGGCGTCGACACCGAACATGCGGCGATACCCAGCCTGCTGGCAACGGCGGGCATCCACCATCACCTCGTCCGAGCCGGCACACGCACGAAGGTCGGCTTGGTCGTGGAGTCCGGCGAGCCTCGGGAGATATACCAGTTCGCGCTGCTGATCGGCTACGGTGCGGGCGCCGTGAACCCGTACCTCGCCTACGAGACGCTGCGCGCCATGCGGGCGCAGGGCGTATTCCCGCGGCAGCTCGATGACGACACCGTCAAGAAGAACTACATCAAGGCCGCCAACAAGGGGCTGCTCAAGATCATCTCAAAGATGGGCATCAGCACCATCCACAGCTACCACGGCGCTCAGATCTTCGAGGCCGTGGGTTTGAGCCAGGAGCTCGTCGACAAGCACTTCACGTGGACCGCGTCGCGCATCGGCGGCATAGGGACCGACTCTATCGAAGCGGATCTCCTCATGCGCCACCATCGGGCCTTTCACGAGGCCGACGTGGCGGCGAGCCAGGATCTCGACCAGGGTGGGTACTACAACTGGCGCCGCGATGGCGAGTACCACATGTGGAACCCGGACACCATCGGCAAGCTCCAATTCGCGAGTCAGACGAACGATGCGAAGGCCTACAAGCAGTTCGCCACCCTTGCCAACGAGTACGAGCGCAAGCTCTGCACGCTCCGTGGCCTGCTCGACATGAAGCCGGCCGACACCCCGGTCCCGCTCGACGAGGTCGAGCCAGCCGACGACATCGTCAAACGCTTCGCGACCGGCGCGATCTCGCTCGGCTCCATCAGCCGGGAGGCCCACGAGAGCCTCGCGGTCGCCATGAACCGCCTGGGCGCGCGCTCCAACAGCGGGGAGGGTGGCGAGGATTATCGCCGTTACACCCCCGATGCCAACGGCGACCGGCGCCACAGCGCCATCAAGCAGGTCGCTTCGGGCCGCTTCGGGGTGACCACCAACTACCTGGTGAATGCCTCCGACCTGCAGATCAAGATGGCGCAGGGCGCGAAGCCTGGTGAGGGCGGTCAGCTCCCGGGCCACAAGGTGGACGAGTACATCGGCTGGATCCGCAACTCCACGCCCGGCGTGGAGCTGATCTCGCCCCCTCCACACCACGACATCTACTCCATCGAGGATCTGGCGCAGCTGATCCACGACCTGAAGAACCTGAACTCCGATGCTCGGATCCCCGTGACGCTGGTCGCCGAGGTCGGCGTGGGGACCATCGCGGCGGGCGTTTCCAAGGCCCACGGCGACGTGGTGCTCATCAGCGGGGACACCGGTGGAACTGGCGCATCGCCCGAATCGTCCATCAAGCATGCGGGGCTGCCTTGGGAGCTTGGCGTCGCTGAGACGCAGCAGGTCCTCGTGCGGAACGACCTGCGCGGCCGCATCGTCGTGCAGACCGATGGTCAGATAAAGACGGGGCGCGACGTCGCGATCGCCTGCCTTCTAGGCGCCGATGAATTCGGCATCGCCACCGCTTCCCTGATCACGCAGGGCTGCATCATGCTGCGCAAGTGCCACCTGAACACCTGCTCGGTCGGCATCGCGACCCAGGATCAGCAGCTGAGGAGCCGATTCGCGGGCAAGCCCGAGAGCCTGATCAATTACTTCTATTTCATCGCCGAGGATCTGCGAGAGATCATGGCGGAGCTCGGCTTCCGCACGGTCAACGACATGATTGGCCATGTCGACCGGCTCGAAGCCGGAAACGCGATAGAGCACTGGCAGAAGACCCGAGGTATCGATCTCAGCGACCTGCTCATGAAACCGGAGGTAGGTCCGGGCGTTGCCACGCACCACGTCGAAGCCCAGGACCACCGACTCGAGCTCGCCCTGGATCACCAACTCATCGCCCTCTCGAAAGGCGCGCTGGATCAGCGCCTGCCCGTGAGCATGTCGTTGCCCATCCGCAACGCTAACCGCACCGTCGGCGCCATGCTGGCGGGCGAGGTTGCCAAGCGCTACGGTGAAGACGGCCTTCCCGAAGGCACGATCCAGAGCCACTTCACGGGCTCGGCCGGGCAGAGCTTCGGTGCGTTCCTGGCTAAGGGGATGGCGTTCACGCTCGAGGGGGATGCCAACGACTATTTTGCCAAGGGCATCTCCGGTGGACAGATCATCGTCGTGCCACCTAAGGCCGTCACCTACGTGCCCGAGACGAATTTCATCATCGGCAACGTGGCGCTCTACGGAGCCACGGGCGGCGAAGTGTTCATCCGCGGGATGGGCGGCGAGCGCTTCGCTGTGCGTAACAGCGGAGCGCTCGCCGTGATCGAAGGCGTCGGCGACCATTGCTGTGAGTACATGACCAACGGCCGCGTGGTGGTGCTAGGTTCCACGGGCCGCAACTTCGCCGCGGGCATGAGCGGCGGCATCGCCTACGTGCTGGACGAAGCGGGCGATTTCGAGCGCCGTTGCAACCAGGAGATGGTGGATTTGGTGCGCGTAGTGGACGCGGACGACGAGGCCGAGCTCCGCAGTCTGGTCGAAGAGCATCGCCTGCACACCAGCAGCGCCACAGCGAAGCGCGTCATGGAAACGTGGGATGAGATGCTGCCGAAGTTCGTCAAGGTCTATCCGCGGGATTACCGTCGCGTGCTTGAGGCCCGCAAGCGCGATGAGCTGGAAGCCGTGAGCAATGGGTAAGGACAGCGGCTTCCTCGATTTCGAGCGCGAGCCTCCCAAACGCCGGCCCACCTCCGACCGCATCAGGGACTACAGCGAGCTCTACCAGGAGTGGCCTGAGCAGCAGACGCGGGACCAGGGCGCACGATGCATGAACTGCGCACTCCCGTTCTGCCATCGTGGCTGCCCGCTGGGCAACCTGATCCCCGACTGGAACGACTTGGTGTACAAGGGCCGCTGGAAGGAAGCGCTCGCGGCGCTCCACGCCACCAATAACTTCCCCGAGTTCACCGGCCGCATCTGCCCCGCGCCCTGCGAGGCGTCGTGCGTGCTCGCCATCAACGAGGAGCCCGTAACCATCGAGTACATCGAGAAGGCCATTGTCGACCGCGGCTTCGCCGAGGGCTGGATCACCCCGCAGCCGTCACCCCAGCGCACCGGCAAGCGTGTGGCGGTCGTCGGCTCCGGGCCGGCCGGGCTCGCCGCGGCGGATCAACTCAACCGGGCGGGCCACCACGTCACGCTGTTCGAGCGCGACGAAATCCCTGGAGGGCTGCTCTCGCTCGGCATACCCGACTTCAAGCTAGACAAGAGCGTCGTGCTGCGGCGGACCGATCTCATGGCCGCCGAGGGTGTCGAGTTCCGCACTAGTTGCAACGTCGGCGTGGACGTGGACGTTGCCGACCTGCGCCGCGACTACGACGCCATCTGCCTGACGGGAGGCTCTACCATCCCGCGCCGGCTTGGCGTGCCCGGCGAGGGGCTCGGGGGCGTCTACGCCGCCATGGACTACCTCACGCAGCAGAACCGGCTGAACCGTGGTGAAGCTCCGCCGGACAGCGACCGCATCTCGGCCGAAGGCAAGTCGGTCGTCATCCTTGGCGGGGGCGACACGGGCGCGGACTGCCTCGGCACGGCCCATCGGCAGGGCGCCGAGATCGTCTATCAGTACGAGATACTGCCCGAGCCGCCTGCGGATCGGCCTGCGAACAACCCCTGGCCGCTATGGCCTCTGATCCTGCGCAGCTCTCCCGCCCACGAGGAGGGCGGCATCCGCGACTACAACATACTGACCAAGAGCTTCTCCGGCCGCGATGGCAAGCTGGAGAAGCTGCATGCCGTCCGGATCGAATGGGGGGCCCCCGACGAGTCCGGTAGGCCCGTGATGACCGAGATACCCGGCACCGAGTTCGAGATTGACACCACGCTGGTGCTCTTGGCACTGGGCTTCCTACACCCTCAGAAGGAGGGCATGCTCGAGCAGCTTGGTGTCGAGCTCGACCCTCGCGGTAACGTGAAGATCGGTGCGCAGAAGATGACCAGCGTGCCGGGCGTCTTCGCCGCCGGGGACATGTCCAGAGGCCAGTCGCTTGTCGTCTGGGCCATCGCCGAGGGGCGCGAAGCGGCGCACCGAATCGACGTGTATCTCATGGGCGAGTCGAGCCTTCCCAGCGTCGACCTCGCTCCTTTTCTATAGTCGCCGCCGAACTCCTACACATCGTCAGACAGGAGATCCCATGACACAGCAACCGGCCCAGGGAAGGCTGCAGGGCAAGGCCGCCATCGTCACGGGTGGGGCCCACGGCATCGGGCGCGCTTACTGCTTAGGCCTGGCCGCCGAGGGCGCGAAGATCGCGGTCGTCGACCTCGACTTCGCCGCGGCGGAAACCGTGGCGCGCACCATCGAGGACCAGGGCGGTATCGCCACCGCGATCGAGGCCGACGTCTCCTCGGAGGACAGCACGCTGGAGATGGCACGTCTCATCATCGAGCGCCTCGGCTCCGCCGACATCCTGGTGAACAACGCCGCCATCTTCGAGACGGTGCCGATGTCCCGCGTGGGTATGTTGGAAGTCACCGTCGAGGAGTGGGACCGGCTCATGGCGGTTAACCTGAAAGGCCCCTGGCTATGCGCCCGCGCCGTCGTCCCCCACATGAAGGAGAGCGGCTACGGCAAGATTATCAACATATCGTCGGGCACCATCTTCGGGGGCAACGCGAACCGTGCGCACTACGTCGCGTCCAAGTCGGGCGTCGTCGGGCTCACGCGCAACCTCGCGCGGGAACTGGGTGAGTTCGGGATCTGCGTGAACACCGTGTCCCCGGGCTCCACACTTACCGAGGACTTGCCCGAAGGCTCGGACCTCGCGACCAGAGAACGTGCTGTGGCTGCCCGTGCCATCAAGCGCATCCAGCTGCCTCAGGACCTCGTCGGCGCCATCGTGTTCTTAGCCTCTCCCGACAGCGACTTCATGACGGGCCAGTTCATGAGCGTCGACGGCGGCACGGTGCTCCACTAGCGCTCCGCTAACGCTTGATTGACTCGTCTCGCTTGGGCCGGTGCGTCTCTTGCACGAACAGGCCCAGCATGGCGGCTCCGGCGAAGCCCGTGGCGCCGAGGAACCCGAACGCGGCGGTGAAGCCCGAGACCGCCGTGAGCACGGCGAAACTCAGCGGATTCGCGATGAACGCGGCCTGGCTCACCATCCTGCCCGCGCCGAAGAATTTCCCCCTGGCCCCGGGCGGCGCCAGGTCCGAGCCGAGCACCTGCATCGAGCCCGTGAGCAGGCTCTGCATGGTCTGGATCCACACGAACGCCAGAACGTACGCCGCGAACGGCAAGTCGGCGAACGCTGTGGCGGCGAAGAACGCGTACGCCAGGCCCATCAGCGCCAGCCCGGGGACGATGGTCACCTTCCTGCCGAAGCGATCCATCAAGTATCCGGCCATGAACGTCGCCGGGATGCCCACCGCTCCCATGACGCCGCTCAGCAGGCCGAGGGCAGCGGGACCCGTGTCGTAGGCGTACACCGCGTAGAGGAACACCGTCCCGCCGCCAATCGCTCCACCCCGCGCCGTCATGGCGAAGAACTGCGCCGTGAACAGCACCGGTATCGGGTGGCGCAGGAGCGATCGCCACGAGTAGGTCTCTTCAGTCACCGCCGGTGATGCGGCCTCCGTCGCTCCAACGTCCGCGGTTGTGGGGACGGATCTGTCCGGCGCCGACTCGCGCGCCACAACGAAGCTTGGCAGCACGGCGGCCAGCACGATCGCACCCTGGATCACGAAAGGCATGCTCAGCCCCCATGCCGCCGCCGCGAAGCCGCCGATCAGCGGCCCGGTGAGCATGCCCACGCGCTGGACACCCAGCATCCTGGTGATCTGCCGCCCGCGCGAGTCCGCCTCGATTGTGTCGGCGATCACTGCGAGCCGTGTCACCGTCCACATCTGCTGCCCCGCACCGCCGATCACGCGATAGACCAGCAGCAACGTGAACGTGTCGGCCGTTGCCACTAGGAAGGCCGCCGCTGCCGTGATGACCGGCCCTGCAAGCAGCACCGTGCGGCGGCCAAACCGGTCGATGGCATAGCCCGTGGGGATGGCGACGGCCAGGCCGCCGGCCATTTGCGCCACGAACACCATAGAAGCGATGCCGACGCTGACGCCGAACGACTCGGCAAGCACTGGAAGCACCGGCGTGGCGATACCGACGCCGAGCCCCAGCGCGATCGCGGGTAGGTGCAGCGTCAGGAGCTTGTACAGGTGCTCCGATTGAGTGCTAGTTGATGCCGTAGAGCGCCGCCGCGTTGTCTGTCAGCATCTTGTCGATCACGCTCTTGGGGACGTCGTCATGTGCGTAGAGCGTGTCCACCATGAAGAACTGAGCGGATGGGTCGGACGCCAGCCGGTCGGTGTTCAGCTCGCCACCGGGATGGTGGCCGTAGTCGGTACCGGCGACCATGTGGTCCTCGCCCGTGAACTTGAGCAGGTATGGCAGATCCTCGTCCACCTCGTAGGAGACCCAGATGTTGTACTCGTCGAACAATCGCGGACCGACCCCAGAAGTCGGGGTCGGTCCGCATCGTGCCCTTGAGCTGGTGCAGCGCGAATGGGATCCACGACGCGCCCGTCTCGATGAAGCCGAAGCGCAGCGCGGGGAAAAGCTCTGGGATCTTGTTGGCCACGATGTTGCGGAACGCCGAGATGGGCGGGATGCGGCCGTGGGTGAACGTCGCGCTGCGATCGATATCGATCAGGCCGTTCAGCGCCGGCGCGCCCTGTCCCTGATGCACGTCCACCGATAGCCCGAGCGCCTGCGCCTCCTCGTAGAGGGGGAAGAAGTAGGGATCGTCCAGCATCCGGTCCTTTTCGATGCCCCGGAAAAAGATGCCGCAAGCGCCATTGGCCTTGCCGAAGCGCAACTCGGCGATGCTCGCATCGATGTCCCGCAGCGCCGGCACCACGACCCAGCGGATGCGTCCGCCGGACTTGGCCCATACCTCGGCCATGAACCGGTTGTAGGCCCGTGCCAACGCCACTTCCAGCTCCGGGTCGTGCGTTAGGAACGCGAGAAAAAGCGTGGGATACACCACGTGGGTGTCCACCTTGGTCGCCGCCATGTCGCTGAAGCGGTACTCCAGGTCCAGGAGCTCGCGCGACCGACGGTCAGGCCGGTTCTTCACGTTGTCCTGGGACGTCGGCGTCACCAGGCGCGAGCCGCCCCGGCCCGAGGAGCGTGGGAAAATGCTCCCATCGATCAGCCACATGTGGTTGGAGCCCTTGTACAGCGTATCGTTGGGCGCCTCGACGACTATGGGACGGCGGGCGTACCACTCTGGGTCCAGGTGGTCCCACATCTCGAGGGGCTCGGCCACGTGGGTATCCGCATCGATGATGCCTGGCATGGTTTCGCCTCCGTATTGTCGATCGTGTGCCTGACGACTCCGGACTGGAGCGCCCGAGGGTGGGCGTGTTGACTGTCTGAGCGCGCTGCCGCTGGGCCGAGCTGGTGCCTAGTATCCTACGACCGCAGCAGGGAGGCAAAATCCCGTGTGGACGCGCCAGCGCCCATACCCCACGCCGTGTCGACGATCGCCTGCGCCCTCGACGGGCCGAACACGCCTCCCAGCAGGTCCAGCGCCTTCGCGCTCACCTCGTCGCGCGTCATCGGCTCGTCCGCCGTGCCGTGGACCGTGGGCACATGCAGCTCCAGCGTCTGGCCGTCGTGCAGGTGCAGACGGACCGTGGCCGGGCGCTGGCGCTCCATCCCTGCGAACTTCGGGTTCGGCTCCAGCCGCACCCTCGCCATCAGGTCGCGAACGTCGGGGGCGCTGAGGCGCTCGTAGGTGTGCGTCGACTCGAAGGTCAGCACGCCGCCGTCCAGCAGGATCACTGCCATGCAGTACTGCAGATTCACGTCCGGCATCGCGCGGGCGTTCACGATGCGCGAGCCCTGAGGGGGAAGCAGCACCTCGATCTCGCGGACCGCCTGGGGCTGTAGGCGATATTGGCTCACCAGCGTCATCATCGCCTCCGCCGCCGCCTGGATCGGCGATCCAACGGCGTATTTCTTGATGTTGGTAATCAGGATCTCGTAGTCTGATCCGAGCTGGTCCACCCAGCCGTCCAGCTTGTCGCGCTCCGGACAGAACAGGTCGAGGAAGTTCCAATCGCCGCTGAACGTGTCCTCCTCTCCCGTCATGCCCGACTGCACGAACAGCGCGCTCGTCACGCCGTTGCGGGCGCCCATGCCGCCGAACACGAACGACTTTTCCACATGCTCCGAGTCACGCTGCCACGACGTGATGCCCGATGCCTGCTGCGCCGTGAAGGCCAAGGCGTAGCGCACACCCCTTGGGTCGAGGCCGGCGAGAGCCGACGCTGTTGCCGTGGCGCCGAACATCGGCCCGATCGCATGTGTCGCGTGCCCATGCATCCCGCGGGCACTGATTCCCCCCATGGCGCGCGCTATCCGCGAGCTCACGTCGTAGCCAAGCGCGATGGACCGCAGCAGCGCATCGCCGTCCGCGTCCTCGCGCTCTGCTACGGCCAGCGCCGCCGGCACGATGGCGCAGCCGGGGTGCGTCAGCGACGGCGCATGCGAGTCGTCCGTCTCGTCGGAGTGCGCTAGCATGCCGTTGGCCATCGCGGCCATGATGGCCGTCGTGACCACATCGGAGCCCGCGATCGTGCTTTCCGCGACGCTACCCTGCGAGCGGGCGAACGCGATGGCCAGCTCCCCCGGTTTCAGGTGCGCGCCGGTGACCATGGCGGCCACCGTGTCGAGCAAGTGGTGCTTCGTCTTCTCCGTCACCTCTGGCGGCAGGGGCCGGCTCAGTGCGGTCGCGACGTAGCCGGCAAGCTTTTCGATGGTGGTCTGTTCGGCCATCCAGGCTCCTTCCGGTGCTCTGCAGCGATTATTGAAGAACGGCCCCGCCGTCCACGTGAAAGCATTGGCCGGTGACGTAGTCGGCGTTCTGGCTCGCCAGATAGATCACCAGACCGGCGATCTCCTCCGGCCGGCCGAAGCGCGGGATGGGGATGCTGGGGTCCACGTGACCCAGCACGTCCGCCTCGCGCTCGAGGCCTGGATCTCGCTCCACCTCGATCGTGCCGGGCGCGATGGCGTTCACCGTGATGGCGTGCTTGCCGAACTCCTTTGCCAAGCCCCGCGTGAAACCGACGATACCCAGCTTCGCCGCCGCCTTCGTGGCGCCGCCACCGAGGTAGGCGGAGACGCCGGAGTAGTTGATGATCCGCCCCCAGCCGCGCTCAACCATGCCTGGCAGCACCGCCCGGCATGTGTTGTAGGGGCCGTCCAGATTCACGGCGATGTTGCGCCTCCACTGCTCGGGGGTAGAGTCCAAGAACTTGCCCTGCACCCGGTAGACCGCGTTGTTCACCATCACGTCCACCCCGCCGTACACGTCGTTGGCGAGCGCGACCATCGCGTTCACCTGCTCCGCTTCCGCCACGTCGCACAGTACGGTCGTCACCTCTGCGCCCGCTGCGGTGCATGCCTCGGCCGTTTCGTCGAGCCCTGCCCGGCTCGCGCGCGTGCTCAGCAGCAGCCGTGCGCCCTCCTTCGCGAACATCAGCGCCGTGGCGCGGCCGATGTTCCGGCTTGCCCCAGTAATCAGCACAGATCTGCCTTCGAGACCCGTGTCCAAGATGCTTCTCCTCCGCTTCCGCCTGCGCTTCGATCGACCAGGCTAGTAGCCGAGCTCCTTGTCGATCACGTTGACCAGCTCGTCGCCCGCCAGATAGAGGTGCATGTTCTCTGCGAATCGCTTGCGTTGAACCTGCCGTTTCACGGAGTCGTCTCCGGCCAGTCCTGAGCTGACGATCACGTTGGGTAGGTCCCAGATCTCCGCCTCGGGCTCGACCGGCGCTCCGGCGCGCACGTTGATCACGGCCCCGCGGTGGTCCTTGGGGGCATGGCTGCCTCGGCGGATCGATTTGGTGTGCCCCGCTTTGGGATGGCAAGGTAAGCGGCGCGATCCGGGCCGTCAAGCATGCGATCGGCTTGCCCGCGCATGGCCCCCGGTCTACGATGGGCCATGAAGTGGGGGGTCCAGTGGTGCACGCCCCCGCTCACGCCTTGATCTAAGGAGGCCGTCATGAAGGACGGGATGCGATTCGTTGATAGCGACATGCATGTCATGGAGCCCGCCGACTTGTTCGAGCGATACCTCGATCCCAGGTTCAAGGACCGCGTCATCACCTCCGCCGCGGCAGGCGGCAGAGCGGGCGCCGGCCGCGTGGTGATCGACGGTTGGTCGCGCAACGGTGACGAGGACCCACAGCAATACCGCAAGCGGAGCCAGGGGGTCTTATCCAACGACCGCCAGCCGCTGTCCGGCTCACGCTCCGCTGAATACCTGGATTTCGCCATCGAGCGGGGCTACGACGCGGAGGCGCAGGTGATCGGCATGGAGATGGAGGGCGTCGATATCGCCGTGCTCTTCCCGACCATGGGTCTCAGCCTCATCGCCCGCGACGAGATGGACCCGCACCTGTCGCTGGCGCTCTGCCAGGCGTACAACAACTGGATCTACGATTTCTGCCAGTACAGTCCGGACCAGCTCAAGTTCGCCGCCATGCTGCCGTTCCACGAGGTCAACCTCGCGTGCCAGGAGCTGCGGCGATGCGTCGAGGAGTTGGGTGCCGTTGGCTCGTTCATGCGGCCCAATCTGGTGAACGGCCGCTATTGGCACTCCAACTACTGGGACCCGCTGTACAGCTTGCACGAGAAGCTCGACGTCGCTTGGGGATTCCACGAGGGCACCGGCGCGTGGTACTCGTATATGAACACGCTGTACGGTGAGAATCGCTTCTATCGCCACGTCGCGAGTCACTGGATTGAGATGCAGGAGGCGCTCATCGCGCAGGTCATCGGTGGCGTCTTCGAGTTTCACCCCAACCTCCGAGTCGGATTCCTCGAAGCGCAGAACTCTTGGGTGCCGGGCCTCCTCAGCCGCATTGAGTGGGACTACCCTCAGTATCGCGACACCCATGCGCCGTACCTCAGCCTCACGCCCAAGGAATACTTCCGCCGCAACTGCTGGGCGGCGGTCGAGGGCAGCGAGCCCGAGATCGAGGCGACGGCTGGGCTGATCGGCTCCGATCGCATGTGCATCTCGACCGACTACCCGCACTTCGACTCCAACTTCCCCAACGTGTCGTCGAACCTGGTCAGCAACGTATCGCGCGAGACAGCCCAGGCGATCTTGTACGGTGGCGCCGGCCTCTACAAGTTCGGCGAGGAGCATTTCGCCAAAGCCGAAGCCGCGGCCGCCAAGCGCAGAGTCACCAAGGCACCCGCCGCGGCGCGATAGCCAGCGAACCGATGAAGGAGGTCCCATGGCTGACGTAACACCCGATGCACTGCTGGCACTCGCGCAGACCGCGGGGCTTACAATTCCAGACGGCGACGTGGAGCAGCTCACCATGCGCTTCAACGCGCAGCTCGAGGCACTCTCGGTCCTCGACGACCACCCCCTCGACGGTGTGCCGCCGACACCGGCGCTTCACCATCCGCTGACACTACCAGACCACGATCGCGGCGCCGCGCCAGCGCTGGCGACCGACACCGACGCCCCGCTCCCCTACAAGCCGATCACCGAGCTCGCGCACCTAATCCGCACCAAGCAGATCTCG
>CAZQVD010000011.1:0-481 GCA_964596665.1 uncultured Dehalococcoidia bacterium | reverse complement strand
AGCTGACTGATCAGTACCTCCAGCGCATCGGGGAGCACGACGGCGTGCTCAAGTCCTACATCACCGTCACGTCCGACATCGCCCGCGCCGAGGCCCATGAGGCCGAGCGCAAGATCGCCACGGGCGAGGCAGTAGGGCCCCTGCACGGCATACCGTTGGGATACAAGGACGAGTTCTACACCAAAGGGGTGCTCACCACCTGTGGGTCGATCATCCTCTCCGAGTTCGTGCCCGACTACGACGCGGCCGCCGTCGAGCGCCTTCACGACGCCGGCGCAACTATGCTCGGCAAGTTGAACATGACCGAGTGGGCAACGCCTCTGACGCTCGAGTTCTCCTACGGCCAGCCGGTCAACCCTTGGAACATCGAGCACGACGCCGGCGGCTCCAGCACCGGCTCGGGAAGCGCCACGGCTGCCGGCCCCTGCGCCGGTTCGCTCGGCGAGGATACCGGCGGGTCGATCCGTCGGCCCGCCGCGGA
>CAZQVD010000010.1:12455-25943 GCA_964596665.1 uncultured Dehalococcoidia bacterium | reverse complement strand
GGGGGCGAGCCGGTGGACAAAACGTGCTCCTGGAAGGGCGACCACGCCCTTGCTAAGCACATCGCCACCAGCCTGCTGGAGCGGGACTTCCCCATTGCCTACTCCTATAAGCCGCTGCACGCGCATGGCATGGCCCATGCATTCGCCAACACGCTGCTCTACCTCGACTGGAATCGCGAAGGGTTCCCGTACCCCGTCGTCCCGGTATCGGTGAACGCGCTGGGTACCAGTTTCGAGGTGTCGCAGAATGGATTCGGCCACCTCAAGCCGGAGATGGCGGGAGTCGATACCTCGGACCGCATATCGCCCCCGGGACCGTCCACGCGGTCGTTGTTCAAGCTTGGCAAGATGATCCGCGAGATCGTCGAGGAGCGCCCCGAGCGCGTCGTGTTGATGACTACCTCGAGCTGGTCGCACTCGTTCCTCACGCGCAAGAACGAGTGGCTGTTCCCCGACCGCGAGACCGACCTCATGCACTTCGAGCAGCTCAAGCGCGGGGATCAGCACCTCTGGGCCGACCTCACGTCCGAGCAGGTGGAGGATGCCGGAGGCCACGAGTGGCGCATGTGGTCCTGCCTGGCGGGCGCCACCGAGGGTAAAACGCCGGTCATTGTCGACTACGTCGACTCGTGGGTGTTCAACTCGGACAAGTGTTTCTGTTACTTCGACCCGTAGGCGCGCTGGCACGCTGCTCATGACCATCACTGGATCCCACACACGTACAGCGGGTCGCCTCGTCGCGCTCGGCGTGGGCGTCGACTATCACGAAGCGTGGGAGCTCCAGTGCCATCTCGTGCGCCGGCGCGCCGATGGTGCCATCCCCGACACGCTGCTGCTCCTGGAACATGCGCCGGTCTACACTGCGGGCCGCCGGACGCTGCCCGAGCACGTGACCGGCGAACTGAACGCTCCGCTGGTGGAGACGGACCGTGGCGGACAGCTGACATACCATGGCCCTGGACAGCTCGTGGGCTACCCCATCGTCTCGCTCGGCCAGCGGCGCATCGGGCCCAAGACGTACGTGCGAGCGCTGGAGGCGTCCATTGTGCAGGCGCTGGCCCGCTTCGATGTGGATGCGCACACCGAGGACGGACTCACCGGCGTGTGGACGGAGCGTGGCAAGATCGCCGCCATCGGTGTGCGCATCAGCAGGGGGGTGGCCATGCACGGCTTCGCGCTCAACGTGACGACGGACCTCAGCGCCTACGAGCCGATCATCGCTTGTGGGCTCCCGGACCGCCCGGTCACCTCGATGGGCGCCATCATAAGCTCCCCGCCGGAAGTGCGCGAGGTAGGCGATGCCGTGGCCGATGCCCTCGGGGCCATCCTCGGCACTGATTGGAACCGCGCATCGCTGTAATGCGTCATTCTTTTTGTTGAAAGTTAGGTTGGTTCACCCCTAGAATCGAGGCAGGCGTGTTCGTGGGCGTGGTCGAGGGGAATTGTCGTGCTGGAGATTCGCGATCTGTTCGATCTACAAACCGTCGACCTTGAGGTCGACCAACGCAACGCACGTCTCGAAGAGATCGGCCGGCTGCTCGGCGACGACCGCGCGCTGAAGGCGACGCGTGCGAAACAGACGACGCTGGGCAAGCAGGCCGAGGAGATAGCGGGCCGCCAGCAGGATTTCGACCTGGCCATCGCCACGTTTACCCGGCGCATCGAGGCCGCAGAGACCAAGCTATACGGCGGCACCGTCACCAACTCCCGCGAGCTTGGCGACCTGCAAGCCGACATCGGCATGCTGAAGCGCCAGCGTGGTGAGGAGGAGGAGCGCTTGCTCTACGTGCTCGAGGAGTTCGAGCAGACCGAGGGCGAACTCCGCACCCTCACCACGAGGCTCACGGCGGCGGAGCGCAAGTGGGAGTCTGACCAAGCCTGTATGACCGAGGAACGAGACGGCTTGCAACGCGAAATAGCCGAACTGTCGGTTAAGAGCAATGCCATGGCTTCCCGCGTCCCACCCGCCGACCTTGCGCTCTACACGCAGGTCCGCAAGCGTCACACGGGCCATGCCGTGGCGATCATGCGCGACGGCATCTGCGTGTCATGTCGCGTGGCGTTGCCCAACAAGCTGGCATCCGACGTGCGCGCCGCGAAGACGCCAGTTCGCTGTCCCAGTTGTGGACTGATCATGTTGGCGGAGTAGACGATGCGGGCGCTCGGCTACTTCACCTACGACCCATCGGCGGCCCCCGGCTCACCTCGCGATCGGAGCGCGCTCACTGCCGCGTTCGAGGCGTATTGCGTGAACGGATCGCACAACAACCAGGGTGCGGTCGCCGAGGTCGTTGCCGACGAGGCGCACCCGCTGTGGGGCGACATGGTGGTGCGCATCAAGGAGTCTCGCGTCGGCTACCTGATCGTCGTGCCGGGAGCCGACCACCTAGGCGGTACGCTGCTGGAGCAGGTCAACCGCATGTTGGAGGCCGACGCGCTGTCGTGTCAGGTCGTGTGCGACGACCAGGATTTTCCCGACCCGCTGCAGAACGCGCTACGGTCGAAGAACTCGTTGCGTGGCGAGCGCATCCGGGAGGGCATGCGGGCCAAGGCGGCGCAAGGCCTCGGCCTCGGCAAGCCGCCCTACGGCTATCGGATCGGATTCGATGGCGCCTTCTCCATCGTCGAGCCGGAGGCCGAGGTGGTGCGCTCCATCTATGATGCCTATGTCGGCGGCGGCGGCGGAGTGCGCGCCATCGCTTTCAGCCTCAACGAGCGTGGATTGCGGACGCGGCGCGGGCAGCAGTGGAGCATGGTTACCATCCGCGACATACTGCGCAACTCAGCCTACATCGGCACCTACCGCCGCTTCGGCTTACGCATCCCTGGAACCTACGCCCCCATCGTGTCCGATGCGATCTTCCGCGCCGCGCAGGAGCAGATGCACAGCCGAACGCCGGTGCGACGGCATCCCTCGGGTGAGCCGTTCCTGCTCGCGGGCCTCCTGTACTGCGGCCACTGCGGGAGCAAGATGATGGGCGTCACCCGGCGCCAATCATGGCACCTGAAGGACGGCCACCGCGCTCGTGGGGAGTATCGCTACTACCAGTGCCAGACGCGCATCAACCGCAACTTGTGCGAGTACCGGACCATCCGCGCCGACGCTCTGGAAGCCGAAGTGCTTCGCCAGGTGGGCGCGCTGGGCCTCAGCCCCGATGATGGCCCCGGCGCAGTCTCGCCTCCTGGTGATCCGGCTGCTGGCTCGCGTGCGATGGAACGCCGGGTGCTGGACCTCGTGAAGCGCGCCGCCAACGGCTCCATGGTCATGCCGCAGCTCCGGATCGCGATGACCGAGGTGATGGTGGGTGGATCGAACGGCGACTCGATCGAGCCTGCCCCGGAGCCTGGCGCCGAGGACCGCTCGTGGGACGGCATCTCTACGGCCGAGCAGCGCACCGCCCTCAATCGCGTCCTCCAGAGCGTGACCTTGACCAATGGCGAGGCCACCGCGCTCCCGCGTTAGTGCGGGCTATACTGTTGCCGGGCCAAGAGGGCCAGGTGGTCGCCCCGATCCGTCGGGGAGGAAAGTCCGGACTCCACTGGGCAAGGTGCTGGGTAACGCCCAGGCGTCGCGAGGCGACGGAAAGTGCCACAGAGACCAAACCGCCGATGGTTCGTCCCGCGAGGGAGGGACACAGGCAAGGGTGAAACGGTGCGGTAAGAGCGCACCAGGTCCCGATGTGAATCGGGATGCTGGAAAACCCCACCTGGAGCAAGGCCAAATAGGGGGGCGTCCCGATCCGTCGGGAAGCGGTGCCCGCCGCGTCCCCGGGTAGGCTGCATGATCCTTCCGGTAACGGAAGGGCTAGAGAGATGACCGCCACCTCGGCGAAAGCCGGGGACAGGATCCGGCTTATCGGCCCTCTCGGTCCACGAAACCCCGCTATCGCCAGCGGGGTTTCCGTACGATGCGGAAGCCTGGCAGGGAATCCCCTCATGGGGTAGCCAGGCCAGCTCGTCAAGCTGGCCGCCACAACAATCTGGCCTGCGGAGTGAAGTAGCCATGCCGACCTATCGCGGGAACCAGGGCAACCTGCTGCAGCATTGGGTATTCTGCGAGCTAATGCGGATTGCGGCCGAGTACGAGACGCACGTCAATCTTGTGGATGCCTATTCGATGGCGCCGATGGCTCGAGCGCAGAGACGCCCGGGACGCTCCGGATACCTATTTGACTGCGTAGAAGCGAGCCTTCCCGGACTAGGGTCCGCGTACGAGAACGCTTGGCAAGCGCTTGCTACGGGATCGAGCGGTTATCCAAACACCGCCGCGATTCTCGATCAGATCTGGCCAGGCACCTATTCGATGCTGCTATGTGAGATAGACGCTGATACTGCACGAGATCTGAAGGCATGGGGCGAGGAGATTAAGCGAAACGGGCGTTGCCAATCGCTGGAGATTGCTGAAAATGATTGGCGGGGCCGATTGAGCCAGGGCGTTGTGACTGGGGTAGGCCTGAAGCTCATCGCTTTCGACCCCAACAAGTTCGATAGGCACGGCCCCCCAGCGCGGTCCAATCCCAGGCCCGAGCACATGTACCCGCGAGATCTCGAACTGGCTGCGGCATTTGCCTCTCGCATGGTCGGCACCACTCTCCTCCAACTCTCCACGTTCAGCGCCAAGAACGGCAACTCCCAGGATGAGGTGACTGCGGCAGTCGACTCCATCCTCAGCGAGGCTGGGTTCGTCCAAGGCGCCGATGTTAGGGCTGGCGGCAACATGATGTCGCTCGTCTACTCCCGCGATGTGAGATGGGCGAGTCAGCTTGGAGAGCTGTCCGCCGCATTCACCGATTGGTTCAGGAGAGTGAAGTCGCGCTGCCCCAAGCGCAGCTAGGGCATGGGTGACGATGCTTCACGTCGCGTTGCTGGGAGGCTCCGTATTAGACAACGGAGTTCACCGAAAGCGGGGCATCGTCCTCGCTGGACCCTACCTAGCCAGCACGATCCTCTACCTTCCTCGCCAAGGGACGGCCACCGTTCGCAACGCGCGTCGCGGCCTTTAAGGCGCCGAGCTACACCTGGATCCATCCGTACTCGCAGAGCACGGTCGTGGGCACATGTGCAAAAGGGTGCTTTCGCTCAGAAGACGTGCTGTTCGAGCCATTGCCCAATAAATGGCTCAGGCCACCAAACGAAAAGGACGCTGTCGAGAACCAAGAGAATAAACAGAAGCACGAGCACAGAAGTCAGCACGGCCAGGGGCAAACGCGATGGACCTTTCATTAGTAGCAAGGGGCCTACCGCACCGAATGCAACCGCTGCTTCTCTAAGTCCAAATATCGTGCCCACTGCAACAAACAGGACCAGCATACCGACGATTTTCCCGCCGACGAGAATGCTGCCCGGGACCAAACTGCTGGTCATTCCGAGATCCATTATGCGACTGGGTGCTGTCGGGTACCTTCTTTGTCGATATATCTGGAGCGCACAAAGGATGATCAAAACAAGGCTTAGTCCTCTGGGAAATGGGATCGCCCGGGCAGTAGGGTACCCCACAGTATCGAGGATCAAGAGCAGGGCGAACAAAGCGATAACGGCAGGAATGGCATATTCGAATAGGCGCGTCGCTGTCGCGGGCGTATAAGTGCCGGACTCCGCTCCTAGTTGGCTAGGAACCCCCAAGCGCTCCTTTTCTGCTGCGCGTGCCGCCCGCATGAAGACTACCGCCGCGATGATTGCTACCAGCACGATGGTGATAGTAAGAGGCCGCTGCACAATGCCAAGGGCGCCATGGATTGAAAGTGCGGACTGGAAATTCAATTCAACAATCGGCCCGAGGATAAAACCGAGCAGCATCGGCGGCCGAGGCCAGCTGAAGCGCTTCATCACAAGCCCTATCGCTCCCACGCCCAGTACCACTTGAATCCCGCTCCACCCGTAGGTATCCACGAAAGCTGTTAGTAGAACAAGCGGGATGAGGACAGACCCAATCACCGGATAGGGAACCGTGGTGAGTTTCGCGAGCTGCCCTGATACCAACAGCCCAATAGCCGTAATAGCCAGATTACCGATGGCGAGAGTGATGACCAGGAGGATCGTGATATGAGCAAGGCTATCCACCATATGCGGGCCCGGTGAGATGCCATACACGATCATGCCGGTCAGCACTAAAGCCCACGTTGGCCCCCCAGGGATGCCCATCGCGAGCGTGGGAATGGCTTGCCCTCCCTCTTTAGCGTTCTGAGCCGACTCTGCAAAGATGACGCCTTCCAGGGAACCAGTGCCAAACTGAGTCTTGTCTTTGGTAAGAATGATTCCGAACGCGTAACTCAGCCAGTCGATGACAGCCGAACCCACCCCGGGAATCACGCCTAAGAACACCCCGAACAGCGACTGTCGGATCACTACCCGCCAATGTCGCAGACCCTCGCGTGCACCGGCGAACACTTGCCGCGTCTCAATGCGAGACCCTGCCGGTGCCACCGACCGCCGGGACATGGTCAAATCAACCATCTCAGGCAATGCGAACAGGCCAAGCACCACCGGGATCAATGGCAATTCGAATAGAGGACCGATAGTGAGCCGGCTGATGCCAGTGATTGGATCGATCCCTATAACCGCGGCGAGCATCCCAACGATAGCGGCAATCAATCCCTTGAGGATTGCCCCTTGGCTCAGAACGGAAATCATCGCAACGCCCGAGAGAGCCATCGCTGCGACTTCCGAAAACCCGAAGCTCAGAATGACCGGGCGTATCAGGGGAATCGCGATCACGAGCACCATGGCACCGATGATGCCGCCCATGGCTGAGACGACATACACGACTCCTAATGTATGCGCAGCCTTACCCTGCCGTGCCAGTTGATGGCCCTCCAGAAAGGTAACTTGGGTGGCTGCTCCGGGCTGGCCATACAAGATGGCTGGGATCGAATCGAGCGTGTTGTCAACTCCTGTAATCGTCGCAAGCATGACGAGTCCGATCGCAGGATCGTCTATCTCAAACACGATCAGGGGGATGGCAAGTGCCATGACAAAAGATGAATTCACGCCGGGCATCACCCCAGCAAGCACAGCGAATGCAAGTGCCGCTGCTAGGGCCACCCAATATGTCGGCTGGAGCAAATATGAACCAGCGGTCGCTATGGATTCAGCCATTGCCAAGCTCGGTTTATTGGTCGGGGCAGCACAACAGCCTTCGCCCGCGTGTACTTTCCGCCCGCGCGCTGCTCCATCGCTATTATCAGCGCAGAGCCTGTGCGTGCACTAGCGCAACGTGGGCCGCACCGCGCAAAGGAACATGAAGGAGGTTGTGCCGATAACCCGTACTTTACTCAAGTCGTAATCGGCCCCAGGCTCCAATTGCGAATCGAAGTAAATCCTTGCGAATTCCACAGCGAGCGTGGACGTCCTATCAGCCACGGTGGTAGCATCCCGCCGCAGTATAGCTAGTTCTACGTGGTGACACGAAACCACGAACACGGATTAGGGGGGCCAGATGCGGCACACAGTAAGAACCCGGAAGAATATCGCCAGACTGCTCACGCTGACTGGCTTAGTGATGGTTTTCGCTCTCATCGTGGCAGCATGTGGGGGCGATGACCCCACCCCAACCCCGGTGCCAAAGGCAGCGCCCGCGCCCACAGCAACGCCCGTGCCCGCGGCCGCGCCGACAGCCGAGCCAAGGGCAGCTCCAACGGTAGCTCCGAAGGCAGCTCCGAAGGCGCCAGCACAACCTAAGGCGACGCCGACACCATCGTTCGACGCTGCTGCGCATTTCAAAGGGAAGACAGTCCGAATACTTGTCGGTTCCAGCCCGGGCGGCGGCACCGATGCCAGTGCCCGCTGGATCGCCAGGGGCCTCGGTAAATTCGTCCCTGGCAACCCTCGATTCATTGTGTCCAACCTGCCGGCTATCGCTGCGATGAACGCCACCTGGAAGTCCGATCCAGACGGGCTTGTCATGGTGGAATTGGCAAGGACTTACTTTGACTCGCAATTGGAGCGTGGGGCCAAGTACGACTTGAGTAAAGTGCGGACTATCGGCACGACCGCTCCGAAGACTCAAATATTGAGCGTAGCGGAGCACGCTCCTTACTTGACCCTGAAGGACGCAATGGGAGCGACAGGCAAGCCCTACATCCACTCAGCCGAGCTAACCAAATACAGTGACCTGAGTGGCGGAGAGATGATCTTCGCGTGGCTGTGCGACAAGCTGGCCATCCCCTGCAAGATCGTCCCGGTTGTCGACGCGAGCACCGGGCAGGACCTCCTGATGCTCCAGCGCAAGGAAGTCAATTCCTTCATGCACACCGACGTGTCGTGGTACGGCCTTCCTGCACGCAACCCGGGATTGTACGAGTCTGGGTTCATGCGGGGACTCGCGGACCTCTCATTGCCAGGGAGTCTCGAGATAGAACCGAACATTCCTGGGGGCACCGTCCCAACGAACATATGGCCATTGTTGACCGAGAAAGATTTGGACGAGTACAACACGCTGTTTGGCCCTGAACTGATCTCCGCCAAGTTGTTCTGGCTTGCCGCAGAGACGCCGCAACCCATAGTGGACGTCATGCGGAATGCGTTCATCAACGCCGCAAAGGACAAAGAGTTCGTCACCGGTCTCAACCGGCTGCTTGGCCAAGACGTCGGCAAGGCAGGAATGTGGGATGCGGACTTTGAAAAGAGATTCCACGCCCTTGGTGCAGCGGCAGCGGACCACGGCAAGATAACCCAGGCGCACAAAGAGCGGCTTTTCCAGAAGTTCGTGGTCAAATAGGCGGTCGAGCTGAGAGGCGGGATAGTTAAGTGTTCGACTCATTAGGGCAATCGCTCAGCACGATGACCGACCCCCTGTACTGGGTCGCGATCGTGATAGCCGTTTTGCTCTCGGTGGCCGTGGGTTTGATCCCGGGTATATCCGGGACGGTTGTGATGGCCTTGATGGTGCCGTTCGTCATCTTCACGATCAAGGACCCGGCCATCGGGCTCGTGATGCTGGCGACGGTAACCGGTGTAAACAACACGCTCGATTCGATCCCTGCGATCTTGGTTGGCCTTCCGGGAGGAGCGACACAAGTCACTTACCTGGAAGGCCACCAACTCGCGCGCAAAGGGAAGGCAGCGCATACGCTGGGCGCCGTCTATGCGGTTTCGATGCTGGGTGGCATATTTGGGGCAATAGTTCTCGCCCTCACCATCCCAGTGATGAAGCCGTTCATCCTGAACTTCAGTTTCGCCGAGATTGCGGCGATGGCTCTGTTCGGCATTGCGATGGTGGCATTGTTGAGCAGAGGAGCGATGGTGAAAGGCCTCGCAGCAGGGCTCTTCGGTATGCTCCTGGGAACGGTCGGTGTAGACCCGATAAGTGGCTGGGAGCGTTACACCTTCGGCGAGGTGCACCTTTACCCCGGCCTACCAATCGTCGCAACCATTATTGGGGTGTTTGCACTGCCGGAGATGATAGATCTTTGTATGACACGCGAGCCCGTGGCTACGCGGGACGCTAATACCTCCCCAAGAGAGGTTTTTCGCGGATTCAGGTACGGGATAACACAATGGCGCATGCTCATCCGACAATCGATTTTCGGAGTCTTTGTAGGCGCAATCCCTGGTGTCGGCTCGGGAGTTGTTGACTGGCTGAGTTATGCATTCGGAATCGCATTCACCAAGGATAAGAGCGAGTTCGGGAAAGGCTCTCTCCAAGGTGTTCTCTTCGCCGAGTCAGCGCAGAACTCCAAGGAGGGAGGGCAAGCGATCCCTACTCTCGCCCTAGGGATTCCCGGGGGGCCTGCATGGGCCATCGTCATTGTTGCGATGTTGTTCTACGACCTCGCGCCAGGCCCCGACATGCTCGGGCGAAATGCTCATATCACCATAACGCTGGTGCTCACGTTAGCCATCGGTAACGTCTTTGTTACCGCGATCGGATTGTTGGGCACTGGGTTCCTGGCGAAATTAACCAAGGTTCCTTACCCGATAATCGGTTCCGTCGTAATTCCCGTCGCGGTCGTTGCTGCTTTCCTGAACACCCTGCTGTGGCATGCGATTGCGCTTGCCTTCGTCTTCTGTCTTGTGGGTCTCGTTATGAAACGGCACCAGTGGCCGAGACCTCCCCTCGTCCTTGGATTCATCCTGGGCCCCATTTTCGAAGGAAATCTTCGCTCGGCCATGGGCTTCGCCGGCGGACTTAGCGGCGTCATCATGCGACCACTAACCTTGACGTTGCTGATTTTGCTGGTTGTGTTCGTGGTCGGTCTGAATCTGGCCGAAACAAAGACCAAGCGTGAGTTGGGACAACTCGATCCGGCTGACTCAAGGGCAGGATCAGAAGACGGAGATGCGTCCCGTGTCTCTAAGATCATAAGTTTCCTGGGAATGCAAGATCGGGTCTGGGGATGGAATCTTGTATTGCGCTGGGACAACCTCGTCCCGGTCGGCGCGCTACTAATCGGATTCCTAGCCTTGTCCTTCGCGTTAGATTTCCCTCCCAAAGCGAGAATGGTGCCGATGTGGCTGACTATCGGATTCCTCGCGCTGGTGGGGTTCCAATTGTTGCGGCAGATGACAACCCCGAGAGCAACCGTAGACATCATGGACCTCGGCATGCGCAGCAAGGGCATGGAAGGCAGCGGCCGAAGCGGACTGATCATTCTCGGATTGTTCGTTATGTTCACCCTGGTTTCTATGACGGTGGGCATGAAATACGCGGCAGTAGCGTACTCGGTCGCTAGTAGCTTGACGTTGCTCAGTGGCAATAATCGTATACGGATAGCTGCATTCACTGGCCTCATCGTCTCCGTGTTTGTCTTCGGGCTCGCGGACCAAGTCATGCACGTGATCTGGCCAGATCCGATCATAACTAATTGGTTCTTGGAAAGGGGTTAGCTCGGAACAGGTAGCACCTAGTTGCGACTAGGTAAAGGATGCATTCCCATGGCCTACAACGGAACGAAGATTGTGGACTTCGACAGCCACCTCGTTGGCGATGTGGCGCAGTGGCCAAACTTCATCGATGATCAGTGGAGAGATTACTTGCCGGTGCCTTTACCGACCGGTCCTGAAGAGCGCCGCCGCACGTTGATCGGGAATCAGATCATGATCGGCGCCGAAGTCACGCGCAACTCGGGAGAAAAGCCCACGTGGGCAACAGAGAACGATTACACACCCGAAGGCCGAGTCGCGAACCTAAACAAAGACCAGATCGACGTCGCCATCCTGTCTCCGAACTCACCGGCTCTGGATCTTGCATGGTTCCCTGAGGACCCACGCCTGGCTGCAGCGTTCTGCAGGGCCGAGAATGGGTACATGGCCCATTATTCGTCGTTCTTCCCGGACAGACTGAAGTGGGCGGGCCTTATTCCATGGCAGGGCGCTGAAGAGGCCGTCAAGGAGCTGCATCGCGCCCACGAGATGGGCAGCGTGGGGATCAATATGAAGGCGGTGCCTGTGCTGGGCCGCGAATGCTGGGACCGGTACTACGACCCGGTTTACGCCGAGCTAGAGAAGCTGGGCATGCCGATCATCATTCACGACACGAAGTTCTGGTCTATGGGCGTGGAGCGCTTCGCCGACAATTTCTTCTATTCCCACATGGTGGGGCGGGTGATCGAAGGCATGGTGATGCTCATGGCCATCGTGTGCGGCGGTGTACTCGAGCGTTACCCGGGGCTGAAGGTGGTGTTGCTGGAGGGCGGTGCTTCGCACATGCCCTGGTGGGTCAGCCGCATGGACGAGCACTACGAGAAGCTCCCGCATCTCGTGCCATGGCTGAAGATGGAGCCGTCCGAGTACTTCAATCGGCAGGTCTACGTCGGCTGCGAGCCGTTCGAGGACGCGCATTTCGAGATGGCGATCGAGGTGCTCGGGGACGACAACTTCGTCCTCGCGACGGACAACCCGCACTGGGACTCCGCGCCTCCAGGCGAGGTGACCAAGCCGGTGTTCGAGAGCACTAGGCTCTCGGAGGAGACGAAGCGCAAGGTTCTCGGAGGAAATGCCGCCGGCCTCGTCCAGTTGTAGCTTGAAGGTGAAAGAGGCGCTCGTCTGGCAACACCGTACGCGTATTCAAGGAGAAGTACATGGCACGCACGTCACCGGTGATCGATGCCGATGGACACATCTTGGAGCGCCAGATCGACGCCCAGAAGTACCTCGAGCCGCCGTTCGACAAGCGCAAGACACGCTTTTTCCAGGATAGCCACCCGTGGGATACGGAGATCTTCGGTACGCTGACCAACACAGAGTACAAAGACGCGGGGCTCTCTCCCGAGGAGCAGGTAGCGACCTGGCTTAAGATCGCCGACCGCGAGAACTTCGAGACGGCGGTGTTGTTCCCCACCGGAAGCGGGCACGTCGCCTACATCCCGGAGCCTGATTGGGCGGTTGCGGTCTCCCGCGCCATCAACACCCATCTGGCGAAGGACTATGGGGGTACGTCCGAGCGCTTGCGCCCGGTGGGCGTGCTGCCGATGCGGAACCCGGAGGCCGCCGCCCAAGAACTGCGGCGTGCCGTGACAGAGCTGGGCCTCGTCAGCTTTGAGGTGCTTTCCGCCGGTCTGCCCTTCGGCTTGGGTGACCCGTTCTACGACCCCATCTATGCCGAGGCGGAGCGCTTGGGAACCCCGATCTGCATCCACGGGACTCGCTCGGGGTTGGGAGAGGTTGGCGGTGACAAGTTCAAGACATTCGCAGAAGTACACTCCTACGTGTTTCCCGCGTCGGTGATCCTGCACTTCACCAGCGTCATGTGTAACGGCGTACTCGAGCGGTTCCCCAACCTCAAGATGGCCTTCCTTGAGATTGGCGCAACGTGGCTGCCGTATTATCTCGACCGCCTCGATGAGCACTGGGAGCTCCGCGGCGACGTCGAGATGCCCTACGTGACCAAGAAGCCCACGGATGTATTTCGCGAGCACGAGGTGTACGTCAGCGTGGAGCCAGAAGAGGCGTTCCTGTCGCCGATGATCGACCACCTGGGCGCGGACAGTTTCCTGTTTGCCTCCGATGTTCCTCATTGGGATGCGCGGTTCCCAAACAACCTTGAACACCTCGAGTCCCGAAGCGATTTGGGCGTGGACGTGAAGCAGAAGATTCTGTACGGCAACAGCAAACGTCTGTTCGGTCTTTAACGCGTGTGTGCGCCCGGCCCGTAGTTGGACAGGCTCATCGTGCGCCGCCGTCGATGAGGGAGGGCTGACCCGCGTGGAGTCACCCCCAGGCCGGTTTCGACCCGAGTTCTTCTGCCGTCAGGATGAGTCGGCGGATCCCCTCTTCTACGACATGCCGCGCCTTGTCGTGCACATCGACGAGCAGGCCGTCGCAGCTGTGGCCGCGTACCTTGGCGAGGTACTTCCCGCGGGCGCAGTGGTCCTCGACCTCATGAGCAGTTGGCGCTCGCACCTGCCGGAAGATCATGCGATCAGCACACTGGTGGGGCTCGGCATGAACGCCGTGGAGCTACAGGAGAATCCGCAGCTCGACGAGCGTGTGGTCCACGACCTCAATGCCGACCCTGCACTGCCGTTGGCGTCCGGCCGCTTCGGTGCGGTC
>CAZQVD010000010.1:0-12445 GCA_964596665.1 uncultured Dehalococcoidia bacterium | reverse complement strand
TACATGACGCGCCCGGTGGAGGTGTTCCGCGAGGTTCGTCGCGTCCTGGCCGACGGCGGCACCTTCCACGTGATCTTTTCCGACCGCATGTTTCCGACCAAGGCCGTCGCTGTGTGGCATTCGCTGCCCGATCCAAGGCGGCGCGCCGAGCTCATCGCGGCCTACTTCAACGAAGCGGGAGGCTTCGTCGCGCCGCAGTTCGTCGACCGCAGTCCCTCCGCACAGAGCGACCCGGTCTACGTCGTCCGAGCCGCGCGGGCGGAGGGAGCGTCGCGATGGGCAGGGGAAGGAGCGGCTGGCTGACCCGGCTCGCCAGCTCGATATAGCTCATATGCCGACGCGTGCTCATGCTAGCCTCGCCCAGCGGCGAAAGCCGCGACCCTTTAGTCCAGAGCCGTTGGGCGCATAGTCGGGCTTCACTCGACCTGCTGGACATGGCCCGTGTCAGAGGCGCGTTGGATTGCGTCGACGAGCTTGTGGTGCACCACGGCATCGTGGAAGTCGGGGCTGAATCCAGGTTCCCCGTCGCGAACCGACTCGGCGAAACGCTTCCACAGTTTACCCACGTCCACCGGTGAGCCGGTGAGCTCTGCCGCCAGCACCCAATCGTCCTGCGGCACGTCGATGGGGTGCAGCTCCTTCTCGCCCTCGCTCGCACCCCGCATCCGCGCACCTCCGGACTGCGCAAGCCCTGGGCCCTCGACCACCAACGTCCCCTTCGACCCGTGGACCTCCAACCGATGGCCCGTGGGTAGGCCGGCGGTCTGCGCTACATGGACCGAGACGACGGCGCCATTCTTCATGCGCCCGCTGATGAGCACGTTGTCTGGCGCGTCCACTGGGAATCGATCGCCGCTCTCGGTCTCGATCCACTCCTTGGTCTGTGTGCTTACTACTGACGAGAGCGAATCAATCGGACCCAGCGGCGTGAGCAGGCGGTCGATGGCGTGAGCACAGGTGATGTGCAGCGTGTTGGCCGCAGCGGCCTTGTCCCGCATCCACATGCGCGATGCGGGGCGTCCGAGGGCGCCGGACCCGAATTGTGTCAGGTTGCAGGCCAGCACCTCGCCGACATAGCCGTCCGCGATCAGCGCGCGCATGTGCAGATACTGGGCCGTGAAGCGCGACTGCAACCCGATGGCGGTTCGCACGCAATGCTTGTCAGCCAGATCGGCGATCTCCTCGGCCTGCGCGGTGGTCGTACCCAGAGGCCATTCCACGAACACATGCTTGCCGGCACGGATCACATCGGTGGCGAGCTCGTGGTGTAGCGGAAGCCTGACCACCACAGCGGCCACGTCGATATCCGCCTTCGCCAGCATCTCTCGGTGATCCGTGAACGTCTGCGTCGCACCGTACTTCGCCGCGGCCTCGTCGGTCGATTCTTGGCGTGTGGTCGATACGGCCACAAGCTGCACCCCCGGGATGCCCGCGGCTAGTGCCGGCATGTGGGCGCGACCTGCCCATCCGGCAACGTTGGCGCCGATGATTCCCACCCGCAGCTTGTCGGCCATGCCTCTTCTCCTGTGTCGGTGAGTCCTTCCCCGGGTCGGCGCCGATTATACCGCCGCCCGATGAGTTCACGCAGGCCGCGCGTGGTTGACCGCTGACCCACGGTCTGGTAAGCACCTGCCTACGAACTCTTCGCGAGGTGCTCCATGAGCGTAGGCCTGTCCCACGGTGGCACGACGATGTACACCGCGCACGAGCCCTCCACCGAGGTGCTGATCGGTACCATGGACGGCCTGGTAGCCTTGCGGCGCTCTGGTGGTGCGTGGAGCGTCGAGCGAGAGACGCTGGACGACCTGCACGTGCACGCCATCCTGCTCGACGAGAGCAGCGGTACCATCTTCGCCGGTGCCTACCGAGGCGGCTTGTACGCCAGCGTCGATGGCGGTGCGACATGGGAGCAGCGTGACCACGGCATCGGCGTCAAGTCTCTGTTCTGCCTCGCGAAGGCAGACATCGGCGGCAAGCGCAGGATCTTCGCAGGCACTGAGCCTGCGCACCTGTACTACAGCGACGACGCGGGTGCCCATTGGGACGAGTTCCCCAAGTTGCGCTCCGTCGGTTCGCTGCCTCGGTGGCGATTCGCCGCCGACCCGTTCGAGGCGCACACCAAGCACATCAACTTCGACCCCGCCGATCCAAGCCATCTCTACGTGAGCATCGAGGTTGGAGGCCTGCTGGAGAGCACCGATGGCGGCCGAACCTGGGCCGACATCGACGTGCCGCACCCCGACGTGCACCGCACCGTCATGGACCCTCGCACGCCAGGTCGCTTGCTCACGTCGGGCGGTGCCGGATTGCTGGAGACCACCGACGGCGGAGCTACGTGGAATCAGCTCCTCGATAAGACTAACGACATAGGTGCCTACCCCGATCTGCTCGTGCACGTGCCGTCGGACCCGGCCGAGTTGTACCTTGCCGCCTCCCAGACAGGCCCGCGTTCCTGGGTGGATGTCGGAGTGGCGGGGGGACGCATCGGCCGCAGCCGTGATGGTGGCCGCACCTGGTCTGTGCTCACCGGTGGTTTGCCCGACCGCATGCATGGGAACGTCGAGGCCATGTGCATCGAGGAGGCTGGAGGGACCGTCTCTCTCTTCGCCGGGTCCACCGACGGCGAGGTGTGGTGGAGCGACGACGCGGGAGATTCCTGGACCCGCATCGCCGAGGGGCTCGCACCCATCTGCAAGTCGGTGCACTCGGATATGCTCAGGGGCGAGCGCACTTCCGTGCTGCGCTTCTCCGACGGGGAGCAGCGCGAGCGTACCGCATAGCGCTGCCCCGTCCGCCCGTTTTTAGAGGTAGCCCTGCTCGTGCCAGAACGCCTCCGCCGCTGGATGCAGCGGCACGTCGAACGGCCCCTCGGAACTCTCCTTGCACATACGCTCAAGCGGCATCGGCCCATCACCCTCCCACGGCAGGCTCGACCTGCGGGCCTCCAGCGCCGCGCAGATCGCACGAACCTCTACGTCTGGGACGTCGGTGCGTGTGTACAGCGGGAAGCCGCTGAAATCGAGCGTCTGCACGTCGGCCGGCAGGTTCGGATAGGCAGCCTTGGACAACACGCCCGGCCTCATACCCATCGGAGCGACCGCCTCGCGGAGCGAGCCGTCGATGGGTAGGAACGTCATGCCCGAGCCGGCCGCCCGGTTCGCCCAGACCGCCACCGCCTCATCGAACAATGCCTCGTAGGCGCCGCTCTCCACGTCGGCGATCCGCAGGCCCGGCAGGCGGTAGTCGTAGTCGACCTTCCCGCCCCAGCGCTCGATGTCGTCCAGCGCGAAGCCAGACGCCTTGCAGACCTCGTTGACGAACAAGGCCACCGAGTTCCCCCGCGGTCCCCGGATCGACACGCGCAACGGATATTGCCGCTCTCCAACCTCAGCAAGCGTCCGTAGCCCGGTGCTTTCCGCAACGGCGAGCGCGATCTGATCGTAGCTTCCGATGACCGTGACGATGCGGACCGGGATCGGCTCGGGGTAGGGCCCCGTGCCGCGGTATGCCATAGTGAGAACGGCCGACGGGTTGACCATCGCTAGCTGCGCTTCGCCTCGAGCCACCAGGTCGATCCCATCGGGGCTGCCACTGCCATAGAGGGTGAATCCGGCCGCTTCGAAATCGCGATCCCGCAGCGAGATGTGCGCACGGCGGTGGGGCCAGTCCGCCTGCTCGATCAGCTCCGAGGCCAGCTCCAGCACCATGCGCGAGCGAATCGCGACGGGGGGAACTCGATTGGGCATCTGCGTCATATCGCACCCCACGGGAGAATATCAGTTGACGGCCGCGCGCGTGCCCCCACACCCTTCGTATTGTGGATTGGGCCACGGGCAGCTCGAAATAAACGACACCGCCGCCCGGATTGCCTTCCAGTCAGATCCACCCACCATTCGGTAAAGACGGTGGCGAGAAGTGAGAGTGTGCCTGCTCCGCTCCGGTGCTGAACTGAGTAGACTCAGATCATCGTGCCAATCGCCGTGAATGAAACAGCAGGTCTACAGTGAGGAACCGCCTGGCGGCGCAGGGGTCGCGCAAGTGGCTGGTGCTGGCCACCACCAGCATTGCCACGCTGCTGGGCCCGTCCGACTACAGCATCGTCAACATCGCCTTCCCGTTGCTGACCGGCGTGTTTTCGGCCGAGACCTCGACCGTGGTGTGGGTGGCGCTTGCCTACCAGCTGGCATTCGTCGGCTTGGTGCTCCCCATGGGCCGCCTCGGCGACCAGTTCGGGAGGCGGCGCGTGTTCATCGTGGGCCTGCTGATCTACTCGATCGGCATGCTGCTGGCGGCCTCGGCCCAGGACGTGGGCCAGCTGATCGCATCGCGGGCGCTCCAAGGCGGGGCGTCAGCTGCCACCGCCGCTCTCTCGGCGGCACTGGTCACCAGCGCGTTCCCGAGCCACGAGCGAGGCAAGGCACTCGGCGTGCTGGCGGCCATTGCCGCGCTGGGCCTCATGGCCGGACCCGCGCTGGGTGGCGTGTTGCTCGACACGCTCGGATGGCGGTCGATCTTTTACGTCCGCGCGCCGCTTGGTTTCCTGGGCGTCGTGGCCGCATGGGTCTTCCTCGAAAAGGATGCGATCGTCGCTGGCGATCGCAGGCTGGACCTCTCCGGCTCGGCGGCCTTGTTCCTGGCCATGTGCGCCCTCACGCTGGGCGTCAATCGCGCCGCTCAACGGGGCTGGGCCTCACCGCAGATACTTGGCTTGCTCACCGCGGGCTCGCTGCTGCTCCTCGTGTTCTTCTGGCTTGAAGTGAAGGGCTCGAGCCCCGTGATCGACCTTCGGATATTCCGGAGTGGCACCTTCGCTATCGGCGGGGGATTGCTGCTGCTGAACACGTCGCTGATGGCAGCTCTCTCTTTCCTACTGCCCTTCTACCTGATCGGCGCCAAACTCTTCTCGGCTTCGACGTCGGGGCTCATCTTGCTGGCTAGCCCTGCCGTCATGCTCCTGGTTGCGCCGCTCAGCGGGCGGCTCTCCGACCGCAACGGACCTAACCTGCTGACCTCATTGGGCCTCTTGTTGTCCTCGTCTGGGTTCTTCCTGGCCTCCCTGCTTGCGATCGATTCGCCGGTGACCCTCATCGTCGCTTTCCTGATCCTGATCGCGATCGGCGGAGCGCTCTTCGGCACCCCGAACCAAAGCGCTCTGCTTGGTGTGGCTGCCCCCGAGCGCCTGGGGACGGTGTCCGCGGTCATACCGGCGTTGCGCTACGTGGGTCTCGTCATTGGTCTAGCGGCCGTTGAGGCGATCTTCGCCGCCATCGTGACCGGTGCGGGGCAGACCTCGTCCGTTCTGACTGGCGATCCGGTGCAACGCCAGGTGATCGTGCGGGGCATGGCGGTCGCATTGCGCGCGTTCGGTGCCGTGGGCGTGCTGATGTTCGGCCTGGCGATCGTCGGGGCGAGGCTGCGCCGCGAGGGATGAATGTCAGCGGGGCGCCGGGAAGTTGGCGGCGGGGGTGTTGCGCAGCTCAGCTGTGGCCTCCAGCCAGTCCGCCGATCTCGGTAGGATCGCGCCGCCTTGCCTGCGCCGATACTCAGTGGCTGCATAGACGCCCGGGGGCACCGTGGTATCCAGTACTGCCGCATGACGTTGCCCATGGGCGTGCCACGGCCGATGCTGCTCATCAGCTCGTTATTGCTGGCCGAAAGCAACGGCTCCTCCCGTGTGGTCGTGGATGTTTTTACCTCGCAACAGGTGTGCTAGCATGGGCCGTGCTCCGTCACCCTTGGCTGGGGGCAGCGACATCGAGTCTGAGACGCCCACACCACCACGCGGGTCCAACGGCCAACGCCGCCTGGAAGACCACTTGCTCCTGCGCGGGGCCGGTACCTACGTCGACGACATGACGCTGCCGGACATGCTCCGTGCAGCCGTCGTGCGTAGCGACCACGCTCATGCCAGCATCGTGTCGATCGAGACGCCCGAGGCTCTGGGAATGCCCGGCGTCGTCGCCGTTCTGACGGCCGCTGACCTGACGGGGATCGACAATCTCATCCCTCCCATCCCGCGTGAAGACATCGCCTATGACAACGCACCGGGGCACCCGCTGCTGGCCGCCGAGAAGGTGAGCTACGTGGGCCAGCCTGTGGCGATCGTGGTCGCCGAAGATAGCTACGGGGCGCGCGATGCCGCCGATCGCGTGGTCGTTCGATACTCCCCGCTGCCCGTGTTCTTGGATCCCCGCTGCGCAGCGGAAGAGGGCGCCGGCCTCGTCCATGATTTCCTCGATTCGAACATCGCGTTCACCACCCGCGTCGGCGACGGCGATGTGGATGCCAGCATCCAAGCCGCCGACCGCATCGTGCGTGCTCGCTATGACGTCCCTCGGGCGGTGGCCACGCCCCTGGAATGCCGCGGCGTGC
Source organism: uncultured Dehalococcoidia bacterium (assembly GCA_964596665.1). Taxonomy (GTDB): domain Bacteria; phylum Chloroflexota; class Dehalococcoidia; order Lucifugimonadales; family Australimonadaceae; genus CAZQVD01. The sequence goes on along the minus strand of CAZQVD010000010.1, from coordinate 6,073 downwards.
TTGCCCACTACCTCCCCGGCGAGCGGACCTTGACGGTGTGGACGTCGACGCAGGTCCCGCATCGCGTCAAGGACTATCTGCTCAAGCTTTTGGACCCGCCGCCGCTCAAAGTGCGGGTCGTTGCCCCCGACGTGGGAGGCGGGTTCGGGCAGAAGGGCGAGGTGTTCCCCGAGGAGATGGCGCTTGGCTACCTCGCCATCAAGCTGGGCCGTCCGGTCAAGTGGATCGAGGAACGTTCGGAGAACATGCTCTCCTATCACGGGAGGGGGTTCACCGCCGATGTCGAAGCCGCGGTCAAGAACGATGGCGAGATCCTTGGCATGCGCTACCGCATCTGGGCCGATCTCGGAGCATATTTCCTGACGTTCACCGCCGCGCCGTCACACAACGTGAGCCAGCGCGTGGCTGGTCCGTACATGGTGCCTGCCGTGGACGTGGAGCTGCTCGGCGTCCTGACGAACAAGTCCCCCACCGGGCCCTACCGTGGCGCGGGTGGGCCCGAGGCCGCGCTCTTCACCGAGCGCATCGTGGATCTCATCGCGTCCGAGCTTGGGCTCGACCCCTTGGAGGTGCGGCGCCGGAACCTCATCCCCGCCAGCGCTTTCCCGTACACGACCACCACGGGCCTCACCTATGATTCGGGCGACTTTCCAGCCGCCCTCACGAGGGCCATGGAGTTGTCCGACTACGGCGGCTGGAGGAAGCGTCAGGCCGCGGGCCGCGATGCGGGGCGCCTGATCGGGATAGGCATGGCCACCGTGGTGAAAGCCAGCGGTGGGAAGGGGCAGGCGCGACGCGCCAATGCGATCGTCCGCGTCGGCCCGGCTGGCGACGTCACGGTGGTCACCGAAATCACTCCCATCGGCCAGGGAACGAGGACGTCGTTCGCGCAGATCGTGGCGGCGGAGCTGGGCGTGAGGTGCGAAGACGTAGTGGTCCTGCACGGCGATACGGACCTGTTGGAGTGGGGACTGGGGACGTTCGCCAGTCGAGGCCTCTCCGTGGCGGGCTCGGCAATCTACGAAGGCGCCCGGCAAGCCCGTGCGAAGCTGGCGCGGGGGGCCGCCCATTTACTGGATTGCCGGGCCGACGAGATCGTCCTCGAAGACGGCTGTGCCTACAGCGCCGAGATGCTAGACAGGAGCATCTCGTTCGCCGAGCTGGCGCGCGCCGCGCATACCCCCGATGCCCTTCCGGCGGGCCTCGAGCCGGGGTTAGAGCAGTTCGTGGACTCCACGCTTCCGGGAAACCCGTTCTCCTTCGCGGCTCACGTTGCGGCCGTGGAGATCGATGCCGCCACCGGGTTGGTGCGCCTGCTGGACTACGTAGCCGTCCAGGATTGCGGCCCGTTTCTGAACCCGATCATCGCCCGCGCCCAGGTGCATGGCGCCGTGGTTCAGGGTATCGGACAGGCGTTGGCGGAGGGCATGGCCTACGACGAGCTTGGGACCCCGCTCACCGGCAATCTGATGAACTATGGCCTCCCGGGCGCCGAGGAGCTCCCCCTATTCGTCGTAGACAACATGGGAACCCCTTCGCTGGTTACGCCCATGGGCGTGCGAGGCATCGGGGAGCTCCCGACCGTTGCCGCGCCATCCGCCGTAACCAATGCCGTGGATGATGCGCTTGCGGTGCTCGGAGCGCGGCGTATTGACCTGCCGCTCACCCCCGACAAGATATGGCGCGTATTGAGCGAAGCTCGGGCCGTCGCGCCCGCAGGCGGTTAGGCCTGGGCCAGCTACGACTCTTGCTCGCGAACCAGAACCTCCACACCGTTGTGCAGCACCTTCGCTGATACCGGCGTGGGCGCTTTGATCGTGTTCATGGTGTGGCATCCGCGTTCGATCAGGTAGATCAGCTCGCTGATGCGCTCCGGCGCGGAGGGGCTCTTGATGTCGAAGACGTACGTCACCGACTCGGCGGCGGGCGATACGTCTTCCAGCAGCAGCTTCCCCATCGTGTCGTAGGCCACGCGGATGTCCATCTCCGCCTCTTCGATCACGATGTCCAGGTGTGATTCGTACCGCGTCAGCTGGCTGAACATTCACAAGCCGATGGCGGCCACGAAGTGCTGCAACGGCGATGGTGCCTTGTCATCCCCGCGCCTCGTGGCCGCCTCGTCGCACAAGATCGTGAACTCACCGACGGTCGCCTCTTTGAGCTGGTTCTCCAGCAGCCGTATCTTCGCCCGCTGCACCAGGTGCTGCCCCTCGGGGCTCGTCTTCGCGCAGTCCTGCCGCTCGGTCATCGCCTCGCGGAAGCTGGCCGAGTCAATCCAGGTCATGGGCTTCGGTATCGCCCGTGGCGTTCACTCCTTGCCGCGCCTGCGTCTATAGGTTGATGCCGAGCTGGTGCAGTACGCTGCTATCATCGCGATCGGCCCAGTGCTCGACGATGCGCCCTTCGAACATGTGGAACAGGTCCATCCGTGCCCAGGCCACCATTGGAAGGTAGGGAGATGGTCCTGTCCCGCCACCCTGGAACGGTCCAAAGAACGAGATGAAACTCGCCACCATGTCGTTCTCGGCGACCAGAGCATCGATGGTGACCTGCACCCCTGGGAACGCAGTCAGGATCCCAGCGACCAGCCTCTTCACACCACTCGGCCCGTACGGGTCGCCAGGGACGCCTGGCAGGTGCACTTCGTCATCATGGGCGTAGACCTCGTCCATCGCGTCGAGGTTGCCCTTGTTGATGGCCTCCTCGAAGAACCGCCTGATCACTGCCTTGTTCTGCTCTGACACGTCGTTGCCTCGCTGATGCGCTCTGGGACTCCGGACGCTCGCATTATGCGCCCGCGCGAAATCCAGTCAAGCCGAGGGCCAAGGGATTGACCGCGCGCGTCCGGCAAGGCTACAGTCCCATCTGATCGGCACGTGAGTATTGCAGGAGGCATCGCCATGATCGTCGTAGGCACCAAGTCCGGAGTACAGGTCTTCGAGCGCAAGGGGTCGAAGTGGAATCACCGGTCCACCTCCCTCGACGGGATCACCGTCTACAGCGTTGCCGCCGACCCTGGCGTGCCCGGGCGCGTTTACGCCGCCGCTCGGGAGAATGGCCTGTACGAGAGCGACGACTACGGGGAGACGTGGACACACACCGCACCGGATCTCAACGTCTGGTCATTCGGCGTTGCGCCCACGGGAACCGTGTACGCTGGCGTGTCCCCTTCCGCCATCTACCAGCGCATGCCCGATGGTGCATGGGATCTCGTCAGCTCGCTGCAAGATCAACCCGCCTACGGCTCCTGGAGCTTCCCCGTCGCACCGCACGTGCCCAACATCCGCCACATCACCTTCTCCGCGAATGACCCACACACGGTGTACAGCGCGGTCGAGGTGGGTGGTGTGATCGTCAGCGGCGATGACGGCGCGACTTGGGCCAACCACCGCGAAGGGCTGCACCTGGACGTTCATTGCCTCATCTCGGCCCCCGGCGACGAGGATGTCCTCTATGCGGCGACGGGCCGGGGCTTCTATCGCAGCTTCAACGCAGGCGCCGTATGGGAGTCGGCCGGCACGGGCATGCGCAGCATGTACCTCACGCCACTGGTCGCTCACTCGAAGCAGCCGCACACGCTGGTGACCTGCGCCACGCAGGGCCGGCCGCGGTACTGGCGCGAGCGCGCCTCCGGCGCCGAGGCGACCATCTACCGCAGCCGCGATGGTGGCGACCGGTGGGAGCCGATCATGAACGGCCTGCCTGAGACCCTTGCCGGGACGATTGACACCTTCGTCGTGGACCCGGACGAGCCGGAGGCGCTCTACGGAGCCACTGCCGACGGCAAAGTGCTGGTGAGCACATCGTTCGGTGACGAGTGGCAGGTGCTGGCGGAGGGCCTCCCCGCGGCGTTCGGGATCGCCGTCGTCGCCTAACCCCAAGCCCGCGTATCAGCCGGGACCGTCAACGTTTTCCGTGGTCGTCTTTGAGCTGCCCTGCGAGGGCGCGCTCAAGAAAACAGGGGATGCTCTAGCACGTTTCCGGCGAAGTTGCTGACTTCCTGGATCCTGGAGGGCTGCAGCAAGCTGCTTAGTTGCGCTCGTCGATGATCCGGGCTGCGATGCTCAGATCCCACATCTGCAGCGGGTTATACCCCGCCAGTTCCGGGTAGTGGGGTAGGGCCATCTCGTAGAAGTTCGAGATGGCCTCCGTCGTTGGTATCGGCGTCTCGGACAGCTCGTCCCGCAGATGGCCGTATACCCGCTCCCGCTCTTCTCTCGTCCCTATCGTGATGTTCGGCGGTTGCATCAGCTCCTGCGGGATAGTCTGCATGATGCCGAGGATCTTGGCCGCGTCCGACTTGAACGCTCTGGCCGCGTCGAACATCCCTCGCACCAGGTTCTCGACGTCGGCGCGCATGCGCGAGAGGTTCTCACGGGTGGTGGTCAGCACCACGTTCCCCAAGAAACCAAACCTCCCCATGGGAAGGGAATGCAATCCTGCGGCAACGGCGGGAGCCGCGAAGAGATTCGTCACAATCGCCGCGTCGCAATCGCCTTCGATCACTCGCTTCCACGGCGACCAGCGACCTGACTCGGCCTCCGGCACAAACACAAGTTCTGCGCTGCCCAGGCCCCGCCGCTCGATCCACAGCGGGTCGATCAGGTTCGTCGGCCGCATGTCCCGCAGCGCGATACGCTTGCCCGCAAGCTCTCCCAGTGATGTGATGCCGGGCCGTACGAACACCTGCTCGTTGATCGTATTCACGGCAGCGGCCACGCTCACCAGAGGCGCTCCCTTGGCTTTGGATAGTTGTTGATTCCAGTAATTCTCTCCCAGCATGTCGACGCCGCCGGCCATCAACAGCTCGCCGTACTCACGGCTTATCGCCTTTTCCAGCACGAGCTCGGTGCCGTACGCGGCGGCCGCTTGCCGCAACGTGTACAGGTAGGGCAGGCGGTCCGCGTCCCGCCAGAGCAATCGGATGGTACCCATGTCTACTCTCCCGCCTCCAGCGCACCGATGACCGCGTCGGTTAGCTGCTTCGTGCCCGCCCGGCCACCCAGGTCGCGCGGGACCGCCTCGCCGTCACGCAGCACGCTCACGCACGCCGCGTTCAGCGCGTCCGCTGCCTGCTGCTCGCCCAGGTGCTCCAGCATCATGCCCGCCGATAGGAACGCCGCCAGCGGATTCGCGATGCCCTGGCCCGCGATGTCCGGCGCGCTGCCATGCACCGGCTCGAAGGTGGAGGGGAACGTGCGATCCGGGTTGATGTTCCCACTGGCCGCAAGCCCCATGCTGCCCGTGATGATGGCTCCGATGTCCGTCAAGATGTCGCCGAACAGGTTGCTGCCCACCACCACGTCGAACGAGTCGGGACGGCGGATGAAATTCATGCAGGCTGCATCCACCAGCAGCGACTCCGTCTCGATGTCCGGGTAATCCTTCGCCACCTCGTCGAACACGTCGTCCCACAGCACCATGCCGTAGCCCTGCGCGTTGGACTTGGTGATTGAGGCCAGCTTCTTCTTCTTGTTGCGCGAGCGCGCAAGCTCGAAGGAGTAGCGCACCACCCGCTCGATGCCGCGCCGCGTGAAGACCGCGGCCTGGACCGCCACCTCCTCGGGGAAGCCGTGGTACTGGAATCCGCCCACGTTCGCGTACTCGCCCTCGGTGTTCTCGCGGATCACGATCATGTCGATGTCGCCGGCCTCGTAGCCGCGCAACGGCGACGTCACGCCAGGCATCAGCACGCTGGGGCGCTGGCACACGTATTGGTCGAAGCCGCGCCGCATGGGCAGCAGCAGACCGTTCAGTGTCACGTGGTCCTGGATGTCCGGGTGGCCGACCGCGCCGAAGTAGATCGAGTCGAACCCCTTCAGCGTTTCCCTGCCGTCGTCGGGCATCATGCGGCCATTGGCGAAGTAGTAGTCCGAGCCCCAGTCGAACTCCTGGAAGTCCAGCGTCACACCGTAACGCCGCTGCACCGTCTCCAGCACCCGCAGCCCCTCGTTCACGACCTCGGGCCCGATCCCGTCTCCACCGATGATAGCGATCCTATGCGTTGCCAAGCCTATCCTCCGCGTCCTAGTTCCTTCGCGAGCTGCCCGGCTTCCGCCAGCGAGCCCGACAC
>CAZQVD010000009.1:18563-26891 GCA_964596665.1 uncultured Dehalococcoidia bacterium | reverse complement strand
CACATCGGCCTTCTGGTAGTACTCCTGCTGCGTGATACCCCAATACCGCGCGGCGTTCACCGGCGCATCGCCCCGCTGACCGAACGGCTCGAAGTAAGGGCGGTCCTTGGGGCGGGGGTAGCGGCATGCGGCCACCGCGTTGTAGGCCTCCTCCACCGTGGATACGTGCGGCCACACCACGCCGTACACGCCCACGTCCAGCACTTGCTTCGCGAACACCTGGCTCAGCTCGCCGCCGTTCGGGGGGATGCGGACGATCGGGGTTACCGTCGGCGCCACGGTGCCAGAGTCGGCAATTTGCTTACGGTTGAGCATGAACTGGAGGTCCGTGCGGAGCTGAGCGATGTCGTACGGGTTGTGCTCCAGCTCGAACACCACGCCGTCGTAGCTGCTCGCTGCCAGCGTCACCGCGTTTTCGACGCCGGGCGCTGTGAACGTCGTGAGGGCAGTCTTGCCCTCCTCCAGTGCTTTGATCACGCCATTCAACCGTGGTAGCTCGCTCACGCTGGGACCTCCGTTGTGGACTGGGCGCGATTCTACACTGGCGCCGCGGGGCGCGCCCGGCACTTGCCGCTCTCGTGAGCGAATCGCGTTGACCCACGAGCGAGCGCCTCTCTATACTCACCCATGCACCCAAGCGAAGCACTCGCAAAGCGGGGTAGGGCATTATCGAACAGGATCCCATCTCTACGGAGCCCGGGTTCTCTGCGGCCAAATCAGCGGAGGCTCTTCCGAGCCACATCGAGCCCATGCTCGCCGTGCCCGCGCCCGAGCCGTTTGATTCTCCCGACAAGCTGTTTGAGATGAAGTGGGACGGTATCCGGGCTCTCGCCATCGTGGAAGGGGGCCGTGTGCGGATCCACACCCGCGGGATGAAGGACATCTCCGAGGCTTTTCACGACGTGGGTGCCGCACTGCTGCAAACCGTTCGCTCCGATCGCGTGGTGCTCGACGGTGAGCTCATCGCCCTCGATGACGCAGGGGTGCCCCGATTGCACCGCGTGATGGAGCGCTGGCACCAGGGCAAGCTTTCGCGCAAGCCTGTCCCCGTCAGCTTCGAGGTGTTCGACATCTTGTACAGGGACGGCGAGTTGTTGATGGGAGAGCCGCTGCATCGTCGCAAGGCGCACCTCAACAGCACGGTGGAGCAGAACGCTTTGATCCACGTCTGCCACTACGAGGAGGGTGAAGGAGTCGCCTTGTTCCAAGCGGCTCAAGAGCTCGGCCTCGAGGGCATCGTCGCCAAAGACCGGGCAAGCGTGTACCAGCCAGGCAAGCGCAGCCGTCACTGGCTGAAGATCAAACACTCCAGTAGTGCGAACCTTGTGATTGGCGGCTATACCTTCGGCGGTGGCGCGCGCAAGGAGCTGTTCGGCAGCCTCCTGCTCGGTGCCTACGACGGCACCAAGCTGCACTACGTGGGCAGTGTCGGGGGAGGCTTCAGCAAGCGGGATCTTGAGATTACCTACTCCGCCCTCACCCAACTCCACACAGCCAACAGCCCGTTCGCCAACGAGCCGAAGGTGGACAAATTCCTCTTCTGGTGCGACCCGCTGCTCACTATCCAGGTCAAATACGGGGAGTTCACCGAGAAGCGGAACCTGCGCTTCCCCATCTTCAGCGCGCTTCGCCCTGACATCGACCCACACGACTGTACGCTGGCCGCTATCAGCGATAGCTAGGTCCGCATCATGTTCTGTTCGCCCCTGGCCTATCGGTGTCCTCGTACGCGCAACAGTTCCTCGTCAAGCATCGAACCGCTCATCGGCCCAGGCGAGCAGAGTGGCGACCGCGTCATCCCACACGTCGGAGCGGGTGCGGCCACTCGACTTCGGCACCGAGAACCCGTGGTCGGCGCCCTCTAGCATGTGTATCCGGGCGTCGGGGACCATCGCCGCTGCCTCGGCGAGTTCTTCCGTGGTGCCGAACGCGTCGCGCGTTCCGGAGCAAAACAACGTCGGTACCGGTATCTCAGCGAGATGCAGAGTGCGTGCGAGCTCCGAGCGTTTCGGTGGATGTAACGGATAGGCGAAAAGCGCTAGACCATCCATCAGAGCGCCCTTCGATGCCACGATCGATGCGATGCGCCCGCCCATCGAGCGACCACCGGCGATCAGCCTCACGCCGTCGATACGACAGGCGCCGAGCACGCTGAGCCACGTCGCCTCCAGTACGGGGCTGCGGTCGGGATGGCGCAAGCCGGCTTCCTGATAAGGGAATTGGAAGCGTACCGTGGAGATGCCATGCTCGGCCAGTCGCTCGGACATGAGTCTGCCGAAAGGATCGTGCACGTGGAAGCCTGCGCCGGGGGCGTACACCAGCTGCCATGCTCTGGCCGGCCCCTCCGGCACCGTCCTGATGGACGTCACTCCCGCGACTTTTGGCTCCTCGTCGTGCATGTTGCCGTTTTACGACGGTGCACCGCGCGAGACAATCGTGGCATGCCCGCGACGAGGGCGCCGTAAATCTGAAATCTGTCCCAGCCTTGGCTCAAGTGATCAGGAACCCTGAAGGGTTCCGCTGCCCCCTTGCCGCCCACGACGGCCTCCGCCGAACCTACCCAAACCGCTGTCTTGCAGTGCACCGGTTGTGATCATGAATGCCTGGTATTGACCATCCTCGGCTCGCTGGCCAATCACCGTGATCTCCGTGCCCGGGGCAAGGTCCCCGCTCGCCTCTGAGAACAGGCGTGAGATCCTCACCGGCGTATCGTCCGTGACGATGGCCTCGACGCTGCCCTCGGAATTCTCGATCGTGATGGCACCGCCTCCGAAGGCAATGATTGCGCCCGTCACCTCGTTGAACTCTGTGGTCTGTCTGCCACCACCGCCACCGCCACCACCGCCACCGCCTCTACCACCTCTGCCACCTCTGCCACCTCTGCCACCTCTGCCGCTGTCTTCACTCCCGAACAACCTACGCTCGAAGCCACCTTCGCCCAGGGAGATGGTGCGCACGTTGATGATGCCCTCAGGCGTACGAACCAAGCCAACCGTCGCATCGAGGCCGGGCACCAAGTCGCTCTCCGCCCCAGCCGCGGTCTTGCGTATCTGCATCGGTGTGTCTGCTGCCAACGGGACCTCGACGAGTCCCGCGGTCGTCTCCAGCGTCAGACCATCGGTGCTTAGTGCTGCCACCGTGCCGGTGAGGGGCTCGATGACGCCGCCACTAGTGAACAGGCCGCTACCTGGCCGTTGGCGTCCCCCCGTTGCCGGTGCGTCTTCGGTGGTCCCGTCTACGCTGGTCTCCGGGCTATCGGCATTGGTTGCGGCCCCCCCATCACTGGCGGGAGCGCCGTCGCTTGCCTGCGGTGTTTGGATGTTGGGCGTGTTGCTGCTATTACTGGAATCTTCCTCGCCGCCTCTGCCGTTGGCAGCGACCAGGCCCGCGCCCAGACCGGCACCAAGACAAGCCACGAGCATCACCAGCAATATGAACGCCTTGGTTCCCACCTCGTCCTCCTTGCTGTTGTTGGCCTAGTCGTGCCGTAACGCTTCGATCGGATGCAATGCCGATGCGCGCGCGGCAGGGTAAATGCCGAAGAAGACCCCGATGATGGCTGCCACGCCGAGTGCGAACAGAGCGATATCGCTGCTGAACACCGTCTCAACGTTCTGCCCGGCGATGTTCCTGCCGTTGGCGATCCGGGTGAGGAGCGCACCGATGCCCACACCAATCCCACCGCCCGCGATGCTCAGGAACAGCGCTTCGGTGACAAACTGCAACATGATGTCTCGCCGCTTGGCTCCGAGCGCCTTGCGGACACCGATCTCTCGGGTTCGCTCAGTCACCGATACCAACATGATGTTCATGATGCCGATGCCGCCGACCAGCAGCGAGATGCCAGCAATAGCTCCCAGGAACAGCGCGAACGTTTCGTTCGTTTCGTTCAGCGTGTCCAACGCGTCCTGTTGGTTGGCGATCGTGAAATCATCCTCGTCGGTGATCCGATGCCGGAGCCGGAGCAGCGTCGTTACCTCGGCCATCGCCTCGTCCACCGAATCGGCGCCCACCGCCTTTACGGGGATCGTCTGCACGTTCACGCCTCCTTGGCCCGTCCGTTGACGGGTGAGACGCTCCGCGGCGGTCGTGATCGGCACGAGTACGCGATTGTCATCGCGCCCGCCCTTGCTCTCCAGTCCGCCTATGACCGTGAACACACGTTGGTTCAGCCTGATAGTTTGCCCCACTGGATCGCGGGAGCCATAGAGTGTCTCGGTCACGTCCGATCCCAGGACGGCGACACGGGACCCGTTCGTCACGTGCGCGGGTGAGATGAACATGCCGTTATGGATCTCGAAGTTACGCACATCGAGGTAATCGTGGGTGACTCCGTAGATCTGGGCGAACGTATTGGCCTCGGCCGCCACCACCTGGCCGTTAGTCTGAATCTCTGGCGCCACGGCTAGCACCGACGGCGCGAACGTCGCATCCAGCAGCGCGTACGCATCGTCCAGTGTCAGATCATCTGCATCGCCTCCTCCGCCGAACATTCCGGCCCCGGTGGACATGGGGCGTACGAACAGCAGATCCGATCCGAGCGACTCGATGCGGTTGGTGATGAAATTCTGGCTGCCGCGCCCGATCGCCATCAAAGAGATGACCGCCGCAACGCCGATGATCATTCCGAGCAAGGTGAGGCCCGTACGGAGTTTGTTGGACCCGATCGAGAACCAGGCCGTCTTCAGCAGTGCCATAGGGCTCATGACGCCGAGCCTTCCTGTGGGTTTCGGTCCGCTATCGCTGTGCGCGGGTTGGGCACCGGTCGGTCGCTAACCACCTTGCCGTCGCTGAACTGGATCACGCGTTGCGTATGCTCCGCGATGTCCGGCTCGTGCGTCACCACAATCACGGTCAGCCCTTGATCGCGGTTCAGCCGTTGAAGCATTGCGATGATCTCATTACTGGATCGGCTGTCTAGGTTCCCGGTCGGTTCGTCCGCCAGCAACAGAACCGGATCCTTCACTAGCGCCCGCGCGATGCCCACTCGCTGCTGCTCTCCTCCGGATAACTGCGCGGGCCGGTGTGCTGCGCGAGCCCTCAGCCCCACTGAGTCCAGCGCCTGCAGCGCGCGCTGCTTCGCATCGCGACTACGGCCGTATAGCAGCGCCAGCTCCACGTTGGCCGAAGCAGTCAGGCGCGGCAGCAGGTTGTAGGTCTGGAACACGAACCCGACCCTGCGGTTCCGCGTCTCCGCAAGCTGCCCGTCGGTCCACGAGCCTACCTCGTCGCCCTCCAGCCGATACGAGCCGCTGCTCGGCACGTCGAGGCACCCCAAGATGTTCATCAGCGTTGATTTGCCCGATCCCGATGGGCCCATGATTGCTGTCATCTCACCCTGCTCGATCGCCAGACTCACCCCGTTCAGGGCAAACACATCCACCATCCCGATTCGGTAGATCTTCGTCACCTGTTCGAGCTCGATCAGCGCCATCAGCTGCGTGCCATGCTCATCACCTAGTTGCCACCCCGACCAGATCCACCATCGCCGCCGCCGCCACCGCCGCCGCCGCCACGGCCGCCGCCGCCACGGCCGCCGCCGCCGCTGCCACGCCCCTGGAGCTGGCGAAGGGTGTTGCGGAAATCGGCCTGATTGACGAGGGAACTAGGCGCGGGCATCGCCACCTGCTCGCCCTCGACGAGACCGGCGGTCACCACCACCCAAAAGTCGTCGGCAGCTCCCAGCTCGACCGAACGCTCTTCAACTTCGCTGCCGGTCGCAACGCGAACGAAAGGTTGGATGAAGTTGCCTTGGATCGCTGCGCTCGGCACCAACAATACATTGCGAATTTCGCTTGTCACGATGCTTGCAGTTGCCGACAAACCCTCTAGGAGCTCCAGCCCTTCCGGCACGTCGAGCTGCACGCTCACAGGGAAGGTCACCACTCCCTGCTGGTTCGTCGCTGTCCCGATTTCCGTCACTGTGCCATGCAGCGTCTGCCCAGGCAGAGCGGTCAAGGTCACCTCTGCCTGCACGCCCACAGCGATCGAGAGAATGTCGATCTCGTCGACTACGCCGTCGATCTCCACGACCGTCTCATCGACGATCATGATTTCGCGGTTGCCCTGACCGCGCGCGTTGTCGCCTGGCTCGATGCCTATCTCAGCCACGACGCCTGCGATGGGTGCAGTCAACGCGGCTCCTACGAGGTCGAGCTCCGCTTTAGCTAGGGCGAGCTCGTTTACTTCGAGGTTCGCTCGGAGGACCGACAAATCCAGCGGGTCTGCACCCGCACTAAGCTCGGCCAGCGCAGCCTTTGCGTTGGCCAGATTGGCCTTCGCCACGACCAGCCCAGACTCCTCGACCCCGATCTTCAGTGGGTCGGCGCCCGTACTAAGTTCGGCCAGCGCAGCCTCTGCGTCGGCCAGATTGGCCTTCGCCACGATCAGCCCAGACCCCTCAACCCCGATCTTCAGTGGGTCGGCGGCCGCGGTAAGCTCAGTCAGCGCAGCCTCTGCGTCGGCCAGATTGGCCTTCGCCACGACCAATCCAGACTCCTGGACCCCGATCTCTAGTGGGTCGGCCGCCTCGTTCAGATCCTCCAAGGCTTCGAGGGCGGCGTCCAGGGCCTTCTGAGCCTTGGCCACGGATCCATCGGCGGAGGCAATCGCGTTGGCTGAATCGATGGCAGTGGTTTCCTGCTTGTCCTTCGACGTCTTGAGCGCTGCCCATGCGTTGTCGAGCTGACGTTCCACGCAGACGCTCTTGGCCGGGATGCCGCCTGTGTCACACGTCGGCAGGATCGCACCGGGGTAGAAGGTGAGCCAAGAATGCACCACAGGCTCGCTCCACCTCGTCGCGGGGTCGTTGGTGGGCTGGGCTAGCGCGTTACCCAGGTCGTTCACGGACCTGCCGCTACCGAACAACGTGTCGAGGCTTGCCCCCCACGATGCCAACAGCGCGGCCGGGGCCGTTTCGGGTTCCTCGCCGGTCAGCGTCACGCCGAGCCAGTTTACGAACACCTCGCTGTAGGCCGATGCTTGGGCCTCGGCCTCATCGGCCGCTGCCTGCACGCGGTCTGCCCAGTCGCGATTCGCGAGCGCTAGGCTTCCCTCAGCGTTGGAGAGGCTTACGGTGGCTGTATCGATAGCCGACTGCGCGTCGGCAAGCTCATCGGCAAGAGCGGGTGCGGTCATGGTCGCGAGATCGTCCGTGGCCTTCTGGACGGCGAGTGTCGATTTCGCTACAGCTTCCTCTGCCTTTGCGAGTGCCAGCGGATCAACGATCCGGATGGTCGCGAGATCGTCCGTGGCCTTCTGGACGGCGAGTGTCGATTTCGCTACAGCTTCCTCTGCCTTTGCGAGTGCCAGCGGATCAACGATCCGGATGTCCGCTAGATCGTCCGCGGCCTTCTGGATGGCAAGTGTCGATTTCGCTACTGCTTCCTCTGCGCTTGCGAGTGCCAGGGGATCAACGATCCGGGTGTCGTCCAGTTTCTCCTGTGTGTCCCGTAGCTTCACTCGGGCGTCCGCAACGCGTTTTTCCAGCGCGGCCACGGATTCGGCATCGAGGCGGGCAATCACCTGACCACTGGTGACCGTATCGCCCTCAACGACCAGCACCTCTCCCACCTGGCCCTGAGACTCGAACTCGACAGATTCGACTACGGGGAACGTGATGCTGCCATCGGTAGAGACCACGTTGGTCAGATCGCCTAGGCGGGCGGGCACCAGTTGCTCATCCTCACTGATTGCAGTGCTGCTTGTCGTGTCGATAAGCCCCGCTGCGTAGTATGTGCCCACCGTCGCGCCGCCGAAAACCACGAGCACGATGAGCAACTGCGAGATGCTGAGCGGCCCTAGCTTTGTGGAAAGAAATCCCATCCCTGATGCCCTTTCTCTGTTGTGCTTATCCGCCGGCGGTCGGCCGCGAGAACGGGAGCGAACTGAAGGTGCATCTCAAGGGCGGCGATGCGACGGAAGCCGAGACCCCGATGGTTTCGTTCTGCCCCACGGGTCGGCAGTGAAGGTCAGTACCCGGCATCCGGCAGCAGCGGTGTGATGTCGGCCTCGGGCACGACAGCGCAGGCGTCTAGCACGCAGGCGAGCATCGAGTAGTAGCCGATGGTCGCTGATAGGTCTATCAGCGACCGGTCGCCGAGCCATGCCCGCATGGCGTCGAACGTCGCCTGCGGTACACGCTTCTTCGCAAGTAGTTCGTTCACGTAGGTGAATACCAGCGCCTCGTGCTCGTCCAAGCCGGCCGGCGCCGTGCGGTCGCGGACCGCGGCTATCGTCTCAGGCCGCAAGCCTTCACGCTCCGCGATGGGCTGGTGCGCCGTGAACTCGTACTGGCAGTCCCAGTGGCGGGCCCCCCGGGGGCTCGGC
>CAZQVD010000009.1:253-18553 GCA_964596665.1 uncultured Dehalococcoidia bacterium | reverse complement strand
GGTGCTGCGGCAACGACGGAGAATGGGACGTGCGGATCGCCAGCTCTCGGACCGCACCCTCGAGCGTGGTCTCGAAGCGGATGTAGGCCCCCGCGTGGGCGATGCGCGCCGCGACGTCGGGGCTGTGCAGCAGCATCGCGAACGGCCCGCGCACCGCACCGCGGCTACCGGCGATCTCGTCGTAGGCGTACTGCATGTCGGGCGCGATATCTTCCCGCTTCACGTCGGGCAAGCGTGCCATCGGATCTCCCTTCTAGCCGCAGCCGCGGCGTATCTATACTTGATAATGCGAACGGCCCGTGGATTATAGCCGTGTCAGGGTGTGCCTATGAACTGCCAGTGCGAAGGGATCGAAGAGTTCTTCAGCCGGAAGCTGGCGGAGAAGGAGCTGCGTCACTACCACCAGAAAGGGGCAACCGGTGTGACGCGCACACTGATCGCGGACGTCACGGATGGATTGCAGCCCGCCAGCGTGCTCGACATTGGGGGCGGCGTCGGCGTGATCCAGCACGAGCTGCTGAAGGCTGGCGTAATGCAGGTGACGAGCGTCGAAGGCTCCACGGGCTACGCCTCGGTCGCCATGGAGGAGGCGGAACGCCTCGGGCACGCCGATCGGCTTGGCCAGATGGTCGGCAACTTCGTCGACCTAGCGCCCAGCGTCGAGCCCGCCGACGTCGTCACTCTCGACAAGGTTACCTGCTGCTTCGACGACGTAGAGGGGCTGGTGGCGCGTTCGGCCGAGCGGGCAAAGCTGCGTTATGGGCTGGTCTATCCTCGCGACAACCTGCTCCTGAAGATGATCCTGCCTCTAGTCAATCTCTTCCCCAAGATTAAGGGGAGCCCATTCCGCATCTTCCTGCACTCCTCGAAGCGGATCGACCAGATCGTCCGGAGCAAGGGGCTCAAGCTCCGCTCGTATCGCAAGGCCCGCTTCTGGCAGATCGCCGTCTACGCGCGTTAAGCCTCACGGACCATGGGCCCCGTCCGCTCTTCAGGCGCGAAGTTGTCCCACGGAGCAGACGCCGCCACGACTCGGTTGCGCAGCACCCCTATCTTCTCGATCTCCAACTCCAGCTCGTCGCCTTCATGGATCTCTTTGTCTCCCGCGTACGTGCCCAATGAGATCACGTCCCCTGCCTCCATCGTTGTCCAGTCCGAGCAGTACGCCAGCACCTCGTAGGCGCTGAAGATCATCTTGCTCGTGTTGCCCTTGCGAGAGACGCTGCCGTTGATACGTACCTGCATGTCCAAGTTGGAGGGGTCTGGGATCTCCTTGCGGGTCACGATCCACGGCCCCATGGGGCAGAACGTCGCGAAATTCTTCGCGTAGGAGTAGGGCTGGCCCATCTGCGCACGCTCGCGCTGGCGATTCCTCGCCGACACATCGTTGCAGATTGTGTAGCCGAAGATATGCTCGGCTGCTTGCGAAGGCCGGATGTGGCGGCAATCTTTGCCGACTACCAACGCCAGCTCTATCTCCTCGTCCACCTTCTGCGGGAAGGGCGGCAGCTCGATGTCGCCCTCGTGTGCGTTCAAGTTGCTCACATACTTAGGGAAGACGATGGGTTCGTCGAAGAACTTCAGGTTCGTCTCTTCGATGTGCTCCTGATAGTTCAGCGCCAGCGCCAGGATCTTCGGCGGGCGCAGAATCGGCGGGCGCCAGCGGAAGCTCGCCACCAGGAGTTGAGAGAGGGTTCCATCAGCGCGCAGCTTGCCCAGCGACTCGTCGCCGATCGCGTCGATGTCGACTCCGGACTGGATAATCTCGAGCAGCGAGCCCGCCTCCTTGAAATCCGGATGCGTGAGCCCCAACGCGGCTGTCAGATCGACGATCCCCTCGTCGATGCTCGCGCCGACGCTGGGCGACCCGTCACGCTCGAAGGTCAGTAGCTTCATCACTCCCCCTATCGGTTGTAGCAGCTTACATCTGGGTCGGGCGGCCCCACGTGCTCTCGCAGTCACGCTGCGCCTCTTGCGGCAGACGATCCGCCTCGAGCTGCGCGATCTTGTGCGGACTCGTCGTAGCAAGCCTTGGATGTTGACCGGACCCCACCTGCCGGACCGTTCCCGCTCGCCTGCCTCGCGCAGCGCGAACTCTAGCACCCCGAAGCGGGGCTCGCGAGCCGTTATCCCGGGCGTAGAATGCCCGCGTGTTCATGGGTCGAGCCGTTTACGATATACGCTCTCTGGGCGTGCATCGGAGCATCGGGCTCCAGGTGATATTCGGTTCGTCCGTGATGATGATCATGGGCGCCAGCCTCGTGTACCCCGTCCTGCCGGTCGTTGCCGACTCGCTGGGCATCTCGATCGGCCAGATCGGCCTGGTACTCACCGCGTTCACGGTGCCAGCCGTGTTCCTCGCCCCGGTGGGCGGGATGCTGATGGACCTGCGCGGGCGCAAGTTGGTGCTCGTCGCAGGCCTATTGTTGTACGGAGTCGCCGGCACAGCGATAGCCTTCGTGGACTCGCTGCCGTGGCTCTTGGCGCTCCGGGCCATCCAGGGCGTTGGCTATGCCGGCATTATGCCGCTGGTGGTCGTGCTGATCGGCGACACCTTCTCTAGGGAGCAGGAGACCACCGCCCAGGGCGTGAAGGTCGTGCTCGATCGCGCCACGCTGTTGGTGCTGCCCGCGGCAGCCGGCGTCCTTGCCGGGATCGCGTGGCAGGCGCCTTTCTTGCTGTACGCCGCCGCGATCCCGCTGGGCCTCGCGGCGGCTCGCTATCTGCCGGAGCAGCCCATGGAGCGCCACGCCCATGCGCCCAGCTATCTCCGCGAAGTATTCCTCGCCTCCCTGCGGGTACGCTCCATGACCATCTTCTCCATGAGCTCCATGCGATTCTTCATCGAGACGAGCTTCTTCGTCTACCTGCCTCTGTTCGCGCTGAACAATCTGGATGTCGCCGTCAACCGCGGTGGTTTGCTGTTTACCGTCTTCGCCATTGGCTCCATCGTCACCGCCACCACCGTCGGGTCCATTACGCGACGCTTCGAGCGCATCCCGCTTGTGATCGCCGCGTTCCTCGCGCAGGGGCTTTGTTTGCTGGCCTCGTCGATGGCGGGCAGCGTCTGGGTGCTCGGCGTAGCGATGCTCGCTTTCGGGCTGGCCAACGGGGTGATCTCCCCGGCGCAGAAGAGCCTGCTCACGCAGAGCGTTCCAGGCCAGCTCCGTGGCGGCTTCGTCGCGGCTGACCGCATCGCGCAGAACACCGCCAAGTCCATCGCACCGGTCGTCGCGGGCGCTGTCGTCGTGTTCACCAGCATCGAGACCATGTTCCAGGCCATGGGTGCGTTCGCGATCGGGTGGGCGCTCGTGGCCGCGTGCTTGGAGCTGCGCGGCTTGCTTCGGCCGACCGACGTCCAAGCGACGATCCCCGCCACGGACCTATAATCCAGCCAACGTCGGATGATCCATGCAAGCTTAGGTATTTTCCAACAGGGAGGCGAAACCTTGGATGACGCACGTGCCAGGCAGCTTCGGAACGAGCTCACAAGCTACGCATCACGCTACTGGGCCGGGGAGGCGGAGGTCGCACACACGTTCTTCGCGCAACCTCGATCCGCCGAAGAGCATCTGCGGTGGCTGCGGCTCCAGGCCTACAAGGAGTTGCAACCGCGCCGCGACGGGTTGATCCTGCAGCTCGTCGACAAGCTCCGGACCGACTATCCCAACCTTGAGCATGGGGCTGGTAGGGACGACTTCCTCTACACGATCCAGTTCCTCGAGGAGGAATTCCGCCACTACGTGCTGTTTGCGGACGTGATCGAGTCCATCTCTGGGGAGCCCGTGACGCCAGAGGGCCTCACGCCCCACGAGCTGGCTGGGGAGCACGATCTTCGTATGCTTCGCCACGGCTACATCGAAGAACACGGCGACCTCGCTCGCTTCGCCTCCACCTTCTGCGAGGGGGGAGGCGCGTCCATTTTCTACGAGGGCCAGCAGATAGGCGGCGACCCGCTCTCCGACCGGATAGCGGTGGCCTGCAAAGGCGTCTACGACGATGAGATCGACCACGCTGCCCACGGCGCCGACGACCTCAACGCTGGCGCAAAGACCGAGGAGGACTGGGCCCTGGCCAAGGAGATGGTTATAACCATCTCTGAGTCGCGCGTGCGCATGCGGAACGAGCAGTTCGGCTTCCCTCTCTCGGACGAACGGCTCGCTGAGATTGCCGACGGCAAGATCGACCTGCCCGAGCGCTTCAAGGCCCTGTTGGTCTGAGCCAGGGCCAGCCACGGGCCGTCCACGGGATGAGCGTGTCTCTCGCCGTATAATCGAGCCGAGCCGACCGGGCCCGTGAGGAGTACACATGCGCAGCGGTTACCGCATCTTCGACGCCGACACCCATTTCCACCCCACGGTGGAGAGCCTGGAACCCTACCTCGGCGCGGAGCTTCGTGCCCGAGATCTCAAGACGGCTGAGTTCAAGATCGGCTGGGCTGGCGAGGAGATGAGCGCTCCGTACCACCACCTCTACCGGCTGAACGAGGTTGGCGGCTGGGGCACCAACAAGGCCCGGCACCTCGGTGAGGCGGGGCCCCGTGAGAACGAGGAGCGCCACTTCCAGCACTTCATGGGCTACCGCTTCCCCACCGAAGGCGGCTACGACTACGACATTGACGCCCGCATCCGTGACATGGACGAGGAGGGTCAAGACGTGCACCTGCTCGTTCCTGGCGTGGGCTCGGGCCACCCTGACGTCAACGTGGATATCGGAATGAACCAGGCGCTGCATCGCTACCTCGACGATATCTGCGGGCGCCATCCCAGCCGGCTCAGGTCCATGATCGTGGCCAACGCAAGCTTCATCGACGAGTCCGTGGCGGAGATCAAGCGCTATGCAGGCTCGCCGTGGGTTGCCGGAGTGCATCTCAGCCTGCCGCTCGATTTCCCCGTCGATCATCCCGACATGGATCCCGTGTGGGCTGCGGCGGACGATGCGGGGCTGTGCATCGTCCACCACTCCTTCGCCACCGGTTACCCCGGCTACCGTGACCTGTGGGATAACCCCTTCATCGGCCGCACTGCCTCGCACCCGTGGGCCGCGATGCGCATGATCAGCGCCTTCCTCGGCGCTGGCATCATGGACCGTTTTCCCAACATCCGGCTCTCCATACTCGAGTCTGGCTTCGGCTGGCTCCCCTTTTGGGCCAAGCGCATGGAAGACCAGGTCGTCTACATGGGCTACGTGAAAGAGAACCTGCAACACACGATGACCGAATACATCAGTGGCGGCCGCTTCTTCGCGGCGCTTGTGTTGCACGAGGGCGAGGAGATCGTTCGCATGGTCACCGACTTGCTCGGCGAAGATATGCTCATGTTCGGGTCGGACTACCCTCACGCCGAGTCCCGCTTCCCCCGTTCCGTCGACACGGTGCTCGCGTGGGAGAGCCTGGGCCCCGACCGGATGCGCAAGCTCATGTGGGACAACGCCGCTGCTTGCTTCGGCATCGGCTAAGCGGGTGCTATCATGGCTTCGTCCCCGGTTGGTATTCCCTAAGCTTGAGGTGATGATTGGCGACCTCAGAGGCCGCCTCGGCTCCCGCCAAGGTTGAGGCAAAGCCCAAGCGCATCGCCGGCGCCATCATCACCGGCCATGCCTTCCAGCACATGTACGCCGACGGCTTCCTCGTGCTGCTGCCGGCGATCTACGACGCCTTCGGGCTCACGGCGATCTCCGCTGGATTGCTCTCAATGGTCCGCCAGGGCGCTGCGGGGCTGCTCACCATGGGCGGCGGATTCATGGTGGACATGTTTTCGGGGCGCCGTGGGTTGCTTCTCTCCGGCAGTCTTTTCCTGATGGGGCTCGGGTACATGCTGGTCGCCGCGGCGCCGAGCTACACGATCTTGCTGATCGCGCTGGCCATGGCATCCGCCGCCGGATCCTTCTGGCACCCCGTCGGTCTTGGGATCCTGTCGCTGACGTTCCCGGAGCGCCGTGGCCTGATGATGTCGCTGCACCGATCGGCGGGCAACATCGGCGAGATCGCCACGCCCGCCATCGTGGTCGTCGCGCTCTTGGTCATCACGTGGCGTCAGATACTGTTCAGCGGTTTCCTGCTGATGACGCTGGTCTCCATCGGCCTGTTCCTGTTCCTCGCGCGCGTTGGCGTCGAGTCGGCTGTTGCTTCCAAGCCGAGGGACGCTCGTGGCGTGGGCGCGCAGATGCGGGACATACGCGAATTGTTCAAGGGCAGGGCACTGCCGGCGCTCATGTTGCTTTCGGGGCTACGGGGCATGGCGGACCGCTCTTTCATCTTCTTCCTGCCCCTGTTCGTCGCGCAGCGTCTCCGCGAAACAGACCCCGAGGTCACCATGGTAGCGATCGGCGCTTGGACCGCCACCTACCTCATCGTGATGTCTGTGGCCGCCCTCCTCATACCGCCGGTGCTCGGGTGGCTCTCCGACCGCGTTGGCCGCCGTCCCGTCATCATCGGGTCCCTCATCGGCTCTGCGTTGGTGCTTGGGTTGCTCTCGATCTTCAACGAGGTCGGCAGCTTCTTTAGCATGTTCACGCTACTGATCGCAGCCCTCGGGGCCGCGAGGTACGCCGTCACAAACATCACCCAGGCTGCGTCATTGGATATCGCCGAGGGGCACCACCTCGAGGGAACCATGATCGGCCTTATGTGGGGGAACAACGCCGCTTTCGGCGCCATCGCCCCGTTGCTCATCGGGATATTGGTCTCGACCCTCTCAGCGCCGGGCGAAGAGAACTACGTCATCATCTTCCCCTACGGCATGGTCATGAACCTTCTGGCACTGGGCGCAGCGATCTTCCTCCCGGCGACGCTTCGCACGCGCGCTCCCGCATCGCGAGGGGACTCCTAGCCATTGGGTTGTCCTTACTACAAGGTAGCGGAGTGGACTATGGTCGCGCCTCACGAGTCATGGGCGGCGAGTTGTCGCTTGTCGTCTACCAAATCGGTAATGGCGATGCTCTTGAGCATGCCCCAGCTGCACATCCAGTCGTACGTCCGCTGGAGCTCCTCCCTCGGAATCGGCGATGGATCCACGACTTGGAGCCTGCTGGGATTGAGGTCATCGATCGTGAGCGCTGCGACAGCTGGGTCAGATTTGTGATACTCGATGAAGTACTGAAGGTATTTGCGCTTGTTCGAATTGATGCGCCTCACGGCCTCGCGCACGGCTCGGTTAAACCCAGCGTAGGTCTCGGCATCCATTTCTTCGCCTGCAACCTCCGTCCCGTGGTAGGGCGCGGCGACAATGGTTCGACACCCAGCTCGTTCCGCGACGGTGATGTACGGCTCGGTCAGCGTGGTGGCGTCTACCTCGCCTTTCATTAGAGCCTCAAGGCGCTGGCGTGAGCCATTGGGCGCCAGGCAAGTTTTGATGGCTTCACGGGGCAGGAAGCCCTCTAGCATGAGAATAGCGAGGTAGTGAGTCCCGGCGAAATAGGGCACTCCCACCAGTTTGTTCGCCATCTGCTGAGGGGTGTACACCTCAGAGTTGGGCGCGACCATGAGCGCGCCGTAGACCACGATGGCCCGCCGTCCCACCTGCATACTCCCGGTCTGTGAATCCTCCACGCGGCGATAGTTGCCCCACTCACACGCGTTGAACATAGCGGCCCCACCGACCTCCGCAGCACTTCCGTGGCTGGCGAAAGCGCTAACCAATTCTGGGTCCGTTATGCTCCGGTCCACCGCCTGGGGCGCGTTTTCGCCACGTCTGACGAATTCGACGTCAAGTCCTTCAGCAGCGAAGAGCCCTTCTTCCTGGGCCACGAGCTCTGGCAGCCCCTGGAATGGCGCCGTACTTTCCAATCTCAGCTTCGTGGACATGCGGGCCTCCTGGTTCTTGATGCGCTCTCACGCGTAACCTTACACATCTACGTCGCCCCGCACCACCGTACCCCTTCCGCGCCACCTCACTCCTCAACATGGCGGCCGCGGGGACCAGAAGTACGGTTGCGAACCTGAGATCCACCTTCCTACCCCCGGTTCTACCTAACTCCCACAGGACTCCTAGCCACAGTCTGCTTCTGCATGGGCGAACGCCGTGGCGGGGAAATCTGGAAGAGGGCTACCGGGAACTCGTAAACAGTTTTGTAAACAGCCCGGGAGCCAATGCCATACCGGCCATTGGCTATACGGGCGAATTCACACCGGAAGATTGTGGTGGCAACGACAAGATTCGAACTTGTGACCTAGCGCTTATGAAGCGCCCGCTCTGCCGCTGAGCTACGTTGCCACCTGGAAGGCCGGGGAGCCAGCCGCTCAACCCGCCCCGAACTGACATGATACTGAACGCCCCAAAACACCGTCAACGCGGCCGTCACCCGCTGCCGACCCCGTCCGCGATGCAGCTTTGGGAACCCCTTTGTGCTGCCGGTGAACGCCTCGCTCAGTGTGGCCGATGCCCTCGCTCCGAAGATCGCCACTGGCGGCTATTCACAGACCGCCTTCTACAATCCCGGACCCACCACCTCACATCTTGGAGGTGCACATGGCTGAGACAGACGACAACAAGGGAAAAGAAGGAGCAACGGCGAACGCGGAGCCGGAAGCTCCCGTTGAGAACAAGCCCGGCGGTGGGCTTTACCTCGGCGACGGCCGGGTCGACCATGTCCGCCACACCCCAGGACATACGCGACCAACGGTTCGGTGCCTAGCGGCGGCAGGTGCCGTCTATCGTTCAGGCCCCTCGTCGTACGGTGGCAGGCGCTTGTTGAGGCTCTCCTTCGCCACGAAAAACAGTAGGAACGCCGACAGCCAGTGCAGAGGAGCGAAGACCCAGAACGTAGCGCTTGGGGAGTAGGCTGCCGCGATGATGCCCCCCAGCGGGGGTGAGAGCACGGCCCCGAATTCGCCGAAGCTGCGGCGCATCGCCTGGAGCTGCCCGCGCGCGTGATCCGGCACGATGTCGTATGTGTAGATCGTCATTGCGCCCAACGCCAATCCGTTCGCTATGCCGATCATGACCGCCACCGCGGCCAGAGCCGTCACGCTCTCAGCCAGCGGGAACGCCAAGAACCCGATGCCCGAGAACACTGCGGCGGGTCCAGCCGCCCACTTCCTCCCGATCTTGTCCGAGATGAACCCGGTTGGCAGGATCATGACAAAGGTCGAGATCCCGATGACCGAGAACAGCAACCCCGTCGTCGTTGCCGAGTAGCCCAGTTGCTGCTGGCTGTACAACGGCAGCATCGAGTTGGTGATCTGCCCACGCACCATCTGTCCGAACGTCGAAAAGAACAGGATCAAGTACGTCGCCTGAAAGTAAGGATGGATGTCCTTGAATCGCCGCAAGCTGAAGAAACCGCCACCGGCGCGCTGGTGGTGGCGGACCCCCGCATCGCGGTGCGTGGACGAAATCGCGAGCACGAGAGCACCGATCGCGCCATACGCAATGAACACCGACCGAACGCCCAGCGTATCCGTCAGCACTCCGCCGATCGCCGGCCCGAATGCAGACCCCGTGCTGCCGATCCCCATCAACGCGCTCATCTGACGCCCGCGTTGATCCACACGGACCATGTCGAACGCAGCGACCTCCCGGCCGAACATCCACATGCTCATGCCGATCCCCCAGATTACCTGGGAGACCAAGATCAACAGGAAGCCGGGAGCGAGCGCCGCCGTGAAAGCCCCCATCGCGGCCAGAGACGCACCGAGAAGCATCGGTGGCTTCGTGCCCCAGCGATCCACCATCGCACCTGCCGGAATCTGCGCCACAGCACGGCCGATGAGCTGGGCGGTCAGCGCTTGCACGGCGACCGCGCCGGGCACATTGAATACCTCTGCGATGGCGGGCAGGGCTGGGATGATCATCCCTTGCCCCAGCATCATCAGCATGGAAGGCAGATAGATTACGAACACTGCCTTCCATACTTGGTTAGATCCGATTCTCATGGGGTCATCAGCCTACCACTGGCACCCCGTATGTTTCAGGCTACTCGCTCGCCCGGCTGATGATTGCTCCAGGCGCCCCTGGCGGCCGCCGCCTCGGGAGCCCCTCCTTTGCCACAAACATGATCAGCAACCCTGAGACCAGGAATAGCGGCACCCACACGAAGAAGGCCGTCGATGGCTGCGAGACTGTTGCCACCACTCCGCTAACCGGCACCCCGATGATTGAGCCGACCTCACCCACCGTCCTGCGGAACGCCTGAAGCTGCCCACGTGCGTGTGCCGGCACTATGTCCAGCGTATAGGTCGTCATCGACCCCATCGATGTGCCATTGGCCACTCCCAGTAGCACCATCACCACGGCGAGCACCAGCAGACCCTCCGCGAACGGCAGGATCAGGAATCCCGCCGCCCACAACAGCGCCGCCGGCGCCGAAGCCCACTTCCGTCCGAACTTGTCCGACATGAAGCCGCCCGGCACGATCGTCAGGAACGTCACTGCTGCCATCACGCTGAACAACAGGCCTGTCGTTGCCGGGGAGTATCCGATCTGCTCCTGCGTGAATAGCGGCAACATCGAGTTGGTCACCTGGCCGCGCGCCATCACACCGAAGGTGGTCACGATCAGGACCGCGTATGTCAGTCGGAAGTAGGGATGGATCTCTCGCAGGCGGCTCCAGCGAAACACCGTGCCCGACTGCGAGCGGGTTTTCCGCTCAGCGTTATGGGCCGTGGAGGACACCAGCAGTACGAACCCAGACATGGCGGCAAAGATTAAGAACAACCCGCGCACGCCGATTGGATCCGTCAGCAGCCCTCCGATCGCCGGGCCGAACGCCATCCCGGTCCCGCCAAGGCCCATCAACGTGCTTAGCTGCCGGCCCCGCTGTTCGGGCGGAACCATTTCGGCCGCGGTGATCTCCCGCCCGAACGTCCACATCGTCATGCCGAATCCCCAGAAGAATTGTGTCGTCAGCAGTACGGCGAAGTTCGGCGAGAAAGCCGCCGCCAGGCCGCTTGCCGTCGCCAATGTGGCGCCAATCACCATCGGCACCTTTGCTCCCCAGCGGTCCACCATCGTTCCTGTGGGCATCATCGCTACGAACCGGCCGATTACCTGGCCCGTAATCAGCTGTACGGCCAGCGCACCGGGAACGCCATACGTCTGCCCGACCACCGGCAAGGCGGGAATGATCATTCCCTGGCCCATGGCCATGAGGACCGTTGGAAGGTAGAGGTGGAGCACGGCGCTCCGTAGGGGCACTGAGCCTATGCGCACGGGGAGCGTCCGATTGCGAAACGGCGGAGAACGGGGAGGGGCGTGTGGGCGTGGCGATGCACGTTGGTAGCCTATCAGGTGTCGGCTATGGGTCGGCCCCGCGATTTTGCATGTGTTTGCTAGAGTAAGGTAGCGGGTGCTGTTCCGCGCTTATGGCACGATGACGATGCAATCCTTGGAAAGGGCGAATAGCTCAGTGGTTAGAGCGCCTGTCTTACACACAGGAGGTCGGGGGTTCGAAACCCTCTTCGCCCACCACCCCTTCCATCAGGCCGTAGACTGCTAAACAGCCTACGCATCTGCCATCAGACGTCTGTTCATGGGTGAGGCCAACAAGGTTTGGGCGTCCACTGAACCTCAAAACCCTCTTGATGGATGCCCGCGTCCGATACATTGAACCCTTTTTAAGGGTGGCGGACAGGGACTGTTACGAGTGAACCGTCGGTCTGGTTAACCTCACCGAGGTATAGGGTATGGGGTCCTGAGGGCGGGTCGGGCTCAACGCTAACTGGGGGCATCCAGTTACTGTTGCCTTGTCATCGTCACGCAACGAAGCATGTAGTCAATCATGGTCAGACCGCATTGGGCACCACGCCGTCAGCGACCTTGCCCAACGGTCGGGATCAAACGCACCTAGACTAACCGAGGGGAACCGGTGCACCACCTCGAAGCACTGCGGTCGGCCATGAAATCAAAAGGTGCCTGTTGCGCAAGAAATGACAGGTGGTCCTTATACGACCTCTCCAACGCCTGTCGAAACTCGACCGCCGAAACGATCCCGACGCGATCCTGCTTTCCTCAATTTGGCATGCGCCGCCTCGGTTAGGTCTATCGCGTCTTCGGCTGGACCATCGATGTTGAAGATGCGTTGAGCTCTACCGAATAACACCTCGTGCTTCGTCTCCTGATCAAGGTGTTTGAACATGTTGTCTAGAGAGGGTGTGATATCCGGCCAAGTCCCTTGGGGATGGGGGTAATCACCACCCCAGATTGCCGTGTCGGCAATCACCATCTCAGGGAAGGCGAGCATCGTAGTGCCCACGTAATCCTCTTCGAATGTGAAACTCATATTGCGCTTGACATAATGAGTTGGCAGTTCTTCGAGGGGAACGATCGAATCTGGCAATCTGTCTCTGTAACAGCGATCCATCCATTGGAAGAGGAATGGCAACCACCCGATACGGCATTCGGCTATCGATACATGCAATCGTGGGTAGCGTTCGAACATCCCGCTGAACACGAACTGCGCTATGAACTTGCCCATGGGATTGAATGGGACCTGAGAGAAATGGGCCAGCGATTGGCCGTGCTCGTTAGGGGGGTAGGGCGTTCCGGCCTTATCCCCGATATGGGAACATATGACGATGCCGGTCTCCTCGGCTGCGGCCCATAAGGGCTCCCACTCAGTTGAATAGACAGGTACGCCTGCGTCGTTAACGCTCCACTCGACGGCTTTTGCTCCCAGCTTAGCTAGCCTGAAGATTTCAGGCGCACACGTCTCTGGATGTCTCGCGTTGAGCCAAGGAAGCACAATCAAGCGATCTCGTGCAACGCTATTGATCTCCATCACATAGTCGCTATATGCGCGGTAGACAGCTTTCTCTAGTTCTGCGTCCTTGAACGCCCACTTCCGGGTCGCGCCACCGTAGAAGACACCCGCGTACGTATCCGACAAGTCCATGTGCTCTAAGAGGACATCGGGGTGAGCCGCGAGTTTATCGCCAGGGATCTCCACGCCGAGGTTGGTAAATCGCTTATTGAGGAACTCACGGTCGTTCCCATCTGCTGCTGGAGTTACCGGACGCCCTTCAACCACCCAGCGGGTGCCGTTGGCTGTCTCTTCTACCCTCGGCGCCTGTTCCTTGAAATGCGCCGGAAGACGTTTGGTGAACGTATCTTTCGGAGCGTATTCGATCTGAAGATGGTTATCTGCTGAGATATATCGATAAGGCATAGTTCACCTCTACTCCATCTTAGGGTTGCGGGAAGAGCTTGCGTCGCCATGGTAGCAGCGAATTGCAGCTGTCCACTACCGAGCCACCCCGTAAACCTGTTCGACGCGATGGCGTCACGCACCGTCAGCGTTGTTGATGGTCACTATCGATAGACGCCGACAGTGGGATCGTGTGGAGTAGGATTGAAAGGGACGACTCCTGAAAGGTAAGCGGCGATGCTTTCCACTGCTGATAACGAAAAGCTGACCAGGGTTGGGCCGGGAACGCCCATGGGTGACCTCATGCGCCGCTACTGGCAGCCTGTCTTATTGGCCCGGGAAGTCGCGGAGCCTGATAGCGATCCGGTCCGTGTCCGGATCTTGGCCGAGGATCTGGTTGCATTCCGGGATACGACCGGCCGGGTTGGCCTCATCTCCGAACGGTGCCCGCATCGCCTGACATCCCTATTCCTTGGACGGAACGAGCAGAACGGCCTGCGCTGTGTGTACCACGGCTGGAAGTTCGATGTGCAGGGCGCGTGTGTGGATATGCCGAACGAGCCCGAGGGATTCGACTTCAAGCATAAGGTCAAGGTGGTTGCATATCCGACCGTCGAGTTGGCCGGCGTCATATGGGCATATATGGGGCCGGCTGAGCACAGGCCTGCCGAGCCAAGGTTCGAGTTTACACAACAGCCAGATTCGCATCGCAGCACCTCGAAGGTGATCGAGGAATGCAACTGGCTCCAGGCCCTTGAAGGTGGTATCGACAGCATCCATTCGTCGTTCCTTCACCGGAAGATCGGCGAAGGCAAAGGGATCGGTGTCGACGGTCTACGGGCGGAAGCGACCAAGGGCCGATTGGACGTCGAGCCTACAAACTATGGCTATCGGTACGCATCGCACCGAGCTATCCCAGGCCGGGCAGAAAACTACGTTCGGTCTTATCACTTCGTCATGCCTCACATCCAGATCCGCGCCGCTCAACTCAATAACGACGGTTCGTGGTTCAAGTTCAAGATCGCCGGCCACCATTGGGTCCCCATAGACGACGAGAGCACGATGGTTTGGAGGTGGTCCTACAGTTTGGACGCCCCCCTCACTGAGGGCGAGAAGGACGAGCGCGGCTTCGGGATAGGCCCGGCCTACGACCCGGTGACGTTCCGCACCGCTGCGAATCCGCGTAACGATTGGTTGATCAATCGCGAGATGCAGAAGCACGATAATTTCACGGGGATCCAGGGAGTGAGTGCACAGGATCGAGCGGTGCAAGAAGCGATGGGGTCCATCGTGAATCGGCCACGGGAGCACCTTGGCCAGACCGACCAAGCGATCATCATGGCCAGGAAGATACTGCTTGCAGCGATCCGGACCGTTCAGGACGGCGGATCGCCGCCTGGGGTGGACGATTCTTACTATCACCTCCGCGGGATCGAGGAGGTGTTACCTGGCGACGCGAAAGGCCTTGAGGTGCTAGCCGACAAGATGTTCGCTCGGGTTAGTTGAAGCGGAACCGGGTCACGATTGGATCGACTCGTACAGCTCAAGGGGCACGCTGGCTAGTTCGATTGCTAACTATATTTACGCTATCTACCAGTGGCGTCCCATCCCACGGGAGAAACGGTAGCGGTTCGCTCGCGCGCCAGCCGATGAGCGTTGTTGGATCAGATCCGGAGGACAAAAGGATCCGGAGTGGTCTCGGCGAGCTCAACCCAGACGCTCTTGACCTGAGTGAACTCGTTGATGGCCTCGATCCCCAACTCGCGGCCGTGTCCAGAGCCCTTGTAGCCGCCGAAGGGGGAGGCGTAGGACAGGGCACGGTACATGTTGATCCAGACGGTGCCTGCGTCGAGCTCCTGGGCGACCCGATGCGCGCGGCGGACGTCGTTGGTCCAGATGCCGGCAGCGAGCCCGAAGTCGGTGTCGTTGGCCATCGCGATGGCCTCTTCCTCCTCACGGAATTTGAGCACACCGAGGACGGGTCCGAATATCTCTTCTTGCGCCAGGTACATCGAGTTGGCGACCCGGTCGAAGATGGTGGGCATGAAGAACCAACCGGCGGTGAGGCTCGGGTCGTCAGGTCGTTGGCCGCCGTACACGAGGTCGGCGCCCTCACTCTTGGCGCTCTCGACGAAAGACTCGACCTTGGCGAGCTGGGCGATGGTGGCCAGCGGACCGAGCTCGGACTCCATCAACGACGGGTCTCCCATCTTGATCTTCTTGGTGCGCTCGATAAGGCGCTCGAGGAACTCGTCGTGGACGTCTTCGTGGACCAGCGAACGTGAGCCCGCGACGCACGTCTGGCCGCCAGCCGCGAAGATGCCGGCGATGGTGCCGTTGACGGCGTTCTGGATGTCGGCGTCGGAGAAGACGATATTGGGCGACTTGCCGCCGAGCTCGAGCAGCGTAGGGGTCAAGTTCAGCGCCGCCTGCTCGGAGATCTTCCGGGCGGTCTCGACCCCGCCGGTGAAGCAGATCTTGCCCACGCCGTGATGACTGGATAGCGCGGCGCCGGTGACCGGGCCCATGCCGGTGACGACGTTGACGATACCGGGCGGGAACCCAGCCTGCTCGATGAGGCGCGCGAACTCAAGCGTCGAAGCCGACGCGTGCTCCGAGGGTTTGATCACGACGGCGTTGCCAGCGGCGAGCGCAGCAGCGATGCTGAAGGAGAGCAGCAGCAAAGGCGAGTTCCACGGGATGAGGATGGCGACGACGCCGATAGGCTCTCGAAGGGTGTAGTTGAAGACGGTGGTCTTTTCGAGGGGGATCGTCGCCCCCTGGATCTTGTCGGCCAGGCCGGCATAGAAGTGGAAGTAGCTGGGCACGGCCTTGCACTGGGCGGTCATCTCCCTGATGAGCTTGCCGTTGTCGCGGGTCTCGATCTGGCCAAGGTGGTCGGCATCGGCGGCGACGAGGTCAGCGAGCGACCGCAAGAGCGCGGCTCGCTGAGCGGGGACCATACGTCGCCACGCCGGGTCCTTGACCGCTTTGCGGGCCGCCTGGACGGCACGATCGACATCCTCGGCTTGGGCGTCGGGCATGGTGGCCCAAGTCTGGCCGGTGTACGGATTCATGGACTCGTAGGTGTCGCCGGATGCGGCGTTGACCCACTCGCCGCCGATCAACATCTGGTACGTGGAAATGGACGTTACAGTCGCCATGTTGCGTCTCCGCGTGGATGTAGGCGCAGCTTAGTTGCCCGCAACTCAGAATCGCAAGGATTGCGCGATTACAGCTGCCTGATTCATGACTACGCTGCCGTCCACAACCATCGTCTGGGCGGTCATGAAGTCGCTCTCCGAGGACATGAGGAAGACTCCTGCACCAGTCAAATCTTCAGGCACCTCGATTCGCTTGACTGCTTTGGCTGCTGTCCTGACCTCGTACGTCGCCTGGTCAGCTTCAGGATCGCTCGCCGTGTTGCCGGGCGCGATCGATTTGCGGTCACGTTGAAATCCCCTGCTTCCTTGGCGAGCACGCGTGTCAGTGCGGGCATGCCGTCCTTCGACGCCACGTAGTGCACCGCGCCTCGGCCCGAGAAAAACGTCCCTGCAACGCGTAGACCTCCAAGATTCCGGCCGACTTGTTAGCCCATATGTTGAGCCGAGTATCAGCGTTCTCGATGACGTTGACCTCGGCGAACAGCGCCACGAGTTCTCTGATGAGTGGGTCGAGCATCTGCACCTGCTAGCTCCGCGGGCGTATGCTCACAGGATGAGCAAGAGCCTCGTGTTAGTGGCCGTTGTGGCCCTCTTCGCCGCTTGCACGGCAGAACCAACGCCAACATCTGCACCAATGCCTGACATCCAGGCAACCGTGGATGCGGCGGTTGCGGCAGCGCTAGCTGCTGAACCACTTACGCCTACTCCTGTACCGACACCAACTGCTATACCGGCCCCCATCCCAACACTAACGCCCACGCCCATGCCTACGCCCACGCCCATGCCTACGCCCACGCCCATGCCTACGCCTACGCCTGTACCGACACCAACTGCAATACCGACCCCCATCCCAACGCCAACGGCGGAGCCGCCAAATCCGTACGCTGCCGCTGCCGGGTCAGTCGTGAGAATTGAAACGTCGTTGGCTGTGGGTAGTGGTGTAGTACTGGGAGACTCTTACCACGTGGTAACCAACCAACATGTTGTTGACGGAGCCTCCGGTGCTGTAATCGAGGTCTCCCATGCACTCGAGGGAGAAGCCCGTCGCGTAACACGGGCTTCGGTAGTCTACGAGGACGCAGCTTGGGACTTAGCATTGCTCCGGCTCGAGGACTCACTCGGGTCACCTATCGAAGTCGCACGCAAGCTTCCTTCGATAGGTGACCCGCTAGTCATTGGAGGGTTTCCTGGGGTCGGAGGAAACACGCTAACAGTGACAACCGGAACCGTGGCAGGGTTTGAATTGGGCGATCTAGTCATCAAAGTCGACGCTGCTGTCTTCCCTGGGAACAGCGGCGGAGCTGCGCTGGATGCGAATGGGCGTTTGGTAGGTATTCCAACCAGCTTAGCCATCGCCGGGGGTGTGGGCTTAGGGTTCCTCGTAAGCGCTGACCTCTTGGCGGGCGATTTCACCCGAGCGCTGCTCAACGAGCTTAATTCACCTGAACCGACGGGAGACACTTCGTATGCGATATCCGTTCTGGGTGTGCCCGCCGCGGTTACTGTGCCAGAAGGGTGGGACATAGTTACGGACATGGGCTACCTAGACGCACGGCGACCAGGTAGTAACCCCCGTGCCGTTGACTCGAACTACCAACTCTTTGGGATATTTGCTATCGATTTACTCCCATCAGAAACAGGTCGCGACGCACTAGACAGATTGATAAAGGAATCATCCGGTGCGTTCGAACTCGTCAACCGTGACGACATTGATCTCCCCTCAGGGTTTACCGACACAATTCTCGTCAAGGCTGCAGAGCGCGTTGACCTGTCCGACTTCGAGACCCGAACATCCATACTGGGCGCCTGGTTTGCTGATTCTGGCCTGATTACACGGTTCGTAACTGGCAAGGCGAATGGGCAAGCTGTGATTGCCTTCATCGAGTCCCCTGCTCTTGACGCGTCTCGTGACGCCGATGAGCTCCTTACCAGGATTCGGCTCTTGGGTAACTGAGCAGGTCAGTTCGTGGCTTGAACCGTCCTCATCAAAGGCCCAGCCGGTTGGCGACAGGGCACCCTCTCGATGTGTGTCTTAGGTGCGCTAGCGTTTCTT